>SHUI01000067.1 GCA_009697455.1 Bryobacterales bacterium | reverse complement strand
TGCGGAGTTGCTCTGCCACCAACGCTTCGACCAAGCAGTACGTCCAAGACTATCAAGAAGGAAGGAGAGGCGTGACACTAGGATTGTTTTGAAACGCTAACCCTCCGTTAATGAATCACTTACGATTTAGCACTGTAGAAGATGAGCCAAAGGTTGGTCACCGCCGCTCCGGCCACGGCAGCCTTGAAGCGCTTGGTATGGCCGATGATCCACGAAGTCATGAACCCGCCATAGGACCAGCCCATCACGCCGAGCCGTTCCGGATCCGCTACGCCTTTCGCGATCACGGCATCCACGCCCGCCATCACATCCTCGTAGTCCCCGCCGCCCCAGTCGTTCTCGTTGGCAAACCGGAACATCCTTCCGTAACCGGAAGAGCCGCGCGGATTGGGCCGCAGAATCGCGTAGCCCTTCCCGGCCAGCGTGGCGAGCGGATGGATACCGGGACCGCCGATGAACCATTCGAAGAACTGGCTCGCCGGTCCGCCATGAATGTTCAGAAGCAGCGGGTACTTCTTTCCGGTCTCGTAGACGGCCGGATACGTCAATAGCCCCTCTACTTCCAGCCCGTCCTTCGATTTCCACCGCAGCACCTCGGTTTTCGGGAACTCCAGCTTCGGCAACGCCGTGTTCGCACTGCTTACCTGCACCGGCTTGCGCGCGGCCAGGGACATCGAATAGACCTCCGGCGCCTCAGATGGCGAGGATCGCGGATACGCCACATGCGTGCCGGTCGCGTTCAGGAACGCAAAGCCCAGAGTTCCCTGTTCCTGAGGGAGAAGCACGACGGGCGGGCCGTTCAGAGGCATCGCATACAGGACTGCCTTTGTTCGTCGCGTTTCGAGAAACAAAACATGCTGCGATGCCGCGTCCCATCCAACGATGAAGGGCCATTCATCGAAGGTCGGCGCTAGTTCGCGCGCCGGGCCGCCCGCCCGCGGCAGCAGGACGATGCGGCCGTCGATCGCCCACCGTGGTGGATTCGAACTCCGCTGATAGACGATCCAGCGCCCATCGGGCGAGTAGAGCGCCTCGCTCTCGGATGCTCCGGTCGTGGCCAGCGGCTTCACTACGGCCGATTCGACTTCCACTTCCGAGATATCCGCGGTTGGCCAGTACTCCGCCCCGCTCCGCTTGGTGTGGGTGAACGCGATCAAGCGCGAATCGGGGGACCAAGCCATGGGCACGAACGGGGAGACTGCGCCTCCTACATGGTAGTCTCCTGACGCGATTCTCCGGTGCGCTCGTCTATCCCGCGCATCGGCGTCCGCCGGAATTACGTAGAGTGCCGCGTTCGGCGGATTCTGATCCACCACCTCGACGTCGCGTCTTTCCTTCTTTGCCGTCTCGATGGATGGATCCGGCTCGTGGGCCGTGAAGGCCACTTGTTTGCCATCGGGCGACAACACGTACCGGTCAACGCCGTGCTTCAAGTTTGTAATCTGCTCCCCCTCGCCTCCATCCACCCGAATGCGCCAAACCTGGTTCGCGCCCGACCGCGAGGAAGTGAAGTAAACCCAGGCTCCGTCGGGAGAGAATGAGGGGCTCGAACTCGACTTCTCTCCGCGGGTGAGTTGCACGCGCCGTGAGCCATCGGCCCGCGCCAGCAAGATTTGGTTAGTAGATTCACTTTGCTCGGAATCCATGATCTGGCGCGTCTGCGTGTATGCGACCCACACGCCGTCCGGCGACGGCCTAGCGTCGTCTACGGATCGCACCTGCAGAGCCTGTTCAGTGGTCCAGTAAGCGGCCGGTTGCCCCGCCGCGATGGAAGCCAGGAGAAGGGCGTACAACGAGATGCGTTTGGCCATGACTAACAAATTACCAGATCGTGTCGTTTAGGTCCGCCTGGAATTCGCGTGGTCAGGAACGACTAGTCGAAGGAGACCGGAGACTGGTCCTCGGTCCCCCGTCGTACCAGCCGCGCCGCCCCCAAGCGCATCGCGGTTCCCTTCGCCGTCAGTGTGGAACTCACCAGACTGGTTCGGCCGTACGCCGTCACTCCAGGAAGCGCTGCGATACCGGTGAGCCAGCGCCCATCCTGTTCGCGGTAGTACTCGATGGCCAACGAGAACCCATCGGCAGCCTACATCTCCGGGGTGAATTTTTCGTGCCACAGAATAGCCGCCCTACTTCTCCTTCACCAAATCCAGAAACGCCTTCGCGGCGTGGCTGAGCGCACGGCGGACAGCGTATACCAGCCGGATCTTCCGCTCCACGTTCAATTCCTTCACCTTGACCGCGCGCAGCAGGTTATGGTCGAGCTCGTGCTCCACGCACATGCGCGGCATGAACGCCACGCCCTGATTGTCTTGTACCAGACGGCGAATCGTTTCGACAGTCGGCATCTCCACATCCATATTCAGCGGAACGCGGTGCGCCTGGAATTCCCGCAACACGGCCTCACGATAGGGCGACACCACGTTATGCGCGATGAACGTCTCCATGCCGAGCTCGGTGATCGAAACCGAAGTGCGATTCGCGAAACGGTGCGTGGGCGAGACGACGAAAACAAGCGCATCGCTGTAAATCACGCGTGAGACGATACGCTCGTCGGCCGGTGCGTAGCTGATGACGCCAAGCTCGAGATTGCCGTCCAGCAGATCGGCCGGAATCCTGCTCGACAAGCTCCGCCGGACCTGGATCTTCACTTTCGGATACAGCCGCCGGTACTTTTCGATGTGCTTCAGCAGGTAGAGCGTGGTCGATTCGTTGGCGCCGATGGTGAGCCGCCCGGCTGAATTGTCCCGCAGTTCGGCGAGAGCGTTCGACATCTCGTTGTTCAGGTTCTCGAAGCGGCGCGCGTAGTCGAGCACCGCGCGCCCCGCGTCCGTCAGGACCAGTTCCCGGCCGCCGCGGTCAATCAGCTTCTCGCCTAGCTCGCTTTCAAGCTTCTGCAACGCGAGCGAAATTGCGGGCTGCGTTCGGAATAGCTTTTCCGCCGCCCGCGAGAAGCTGCGCTCATTCGCTACCGTGAGAAAGACCTGAAGCGGATATAGTTCCATATTCACCTCGCTTAGTATAAATAACTATTATGTGATACGATAGCATTATTAATTTGGCAAATCGACCGCGCACCCGCATAATCGAGGGAGTGGAGATTTCATGACCAACCGAGTCTACATTTTCGACACAACGCTGCGGGATGGCGAGCAGTCGCCGGGATGCAGCATGACGGTTCCGGAAAAGTTGCGGATGGCCCACAAGCTTGCGGATCTGGGCGTGGACATCATGGAAGCAGGCTTCCCTATCGCGTCGGACGGCGATTTCGAAGCCGTCGAAGCGGTGAGCCGCGAATTCCCCTGGGTGCAGGTGGCCGCACTTGCCCGCGCCTGCGCGCTCGACGTGGAACGCGCCGCTGCTTCGCTCAAGCACGCGCGAAGGCCGAGAATTCATACGTTTATCGCCACGAGCCCGATCCACCTGAAGTACAAGCTGAAGAAATCGCAACAGCAGGTGCTCGAAGAAGCCTGCGCAGCCGTGGAACTGGCGCGGACGTTCGTCGACGACGTCGAGTTTTCAGCCGAAGACGGCGCGCGAACGGAACCGGAGTTTTTGGAACAGATTTCGAAAGCCGTGGTGGCCGCGGGCGCGCGGACCGTGAATATTCCGGATACCGTCGGTTACTCGGTGCCTGAAGAGTACGGCGCGATCATCGGCCGGATCGTCAAGGCGCTGGGCGATTGCGCCGTGGTAAGCGTACATTGCCATGATGACCTGGGACTGGCCGTTGCGAACTCGCTTGCCGCCGTGCAGGCCGGCGCGCGGCAGATCGAGTGCACAGTTAATGGTATCGGCGAGCGCGCGGGGAACTGTTCGCTCGAAGAAGTGGTGATGGCCATGAAGACGCGGAACGACAAACTGCCGTTCCAGACTGGCATCCACGCGGAGCATATGTACGCAGCGAGCCAGATGCTGAGCTCGATCATCACGTTCGGTCCTCAGCCGAACAAGGCGATTGTAGGGCGCAACGCGTTCGCGCACGAGGCCGGCATTCATCAGGACGGGTACCTCAAGGAAAGGACCACGTACGAAATCATCGATCCGAAGTCGGTCGGTGTGCCCGAAGGCAAGCTCGTACTGGGAAAGCACAGCGGACGCCATGCGCTGAAAGTTCGGTGCGAACAACTGGGCTTCCCGCTGACGAAGGAAGAACTCAACGACGTTTACGTGCGCTTCACCACGGCCGCGGACCGCAAGAAAGGCTTGTCCGACGACGAGATTATCGGACTGATCCATGTGGCTCAGGCACAGGTGGCGAGCGAATAATCACTCATGAACTTAAACATTCTTGTACTGCCCGGTGACGGGATTGGTCCCGAGGTCACCCGGGAAGCGGTGCGCGTGCTGAATCGCGTGGCGGATAAATGGGGACATTCGGTTTCGCTGACGGAGGCGTTGCTCGGCGGAATCGCCATCCACAAAACCGGAAATCCAATGCCCGAGGTAACCGCGCGGCTCGCGCTTGCGGCCGATGCCACGCTCATGGGCGCCGTAGGGCTTCCCGAGTTCGACGATGCGCCGCCGGAGAAGCGGCCTGAACGCGGATTACTCGGCATTCGCAAGATCTTGGGAGTCTTCGCGAATTTGCGGCCCGTGCGCGCCTACGCGTCGCTGATCGAGTCTTCGCCGCTGAAGAACCACCTTGTGGAAGGCACGGACATGATCATCGTGCGCGAGTTGACAGGCGGCATCTACTACGGCACGCCTCGCGGCATCTCGGGCGTTGGCGCGGAGGAACGCGCCGTCAATACGATGACGTATACGCGCGCCGAAATCGAACGCGTGTCGCGGATGGCGTTCCATCTGGCGCAAGCGCGCCGGAAGAAGGTCACTTCCGTGGATAAGTCGAATGTACTGGAGAATTCGCAGCTTTGGAGAAGAGTGGTGATCGAGGTTTCAGCCGAATTCCCCGATGTCGCGCTGGAACATATCCTGGTGGACAATTGCGCGATGCAGCTTGTTTTGAATCCCAGGCGCTTCGACGTGGTCCTGACGGAGAACATGTTCGGCGACATTCTGAGTGACGAAGGCGCGGTGCTCGCGGGATCGATCGGCATGCTGCCTTCGGCGTCGATCGGCGGCCGGCGTCCTTCCGGCGCGTGGACCGGATTGTACGAACCAGTACACGGGTCCGCGCCCGACATCGCCGGACAGAACAAAGCGAATCCGCTGGGCGCGATCGGTTCGGTCGCCGCCATGCTCGACTACAGTTTCGGTTTGAAGGAAGAAGCGGCGGCCGTGAATCGGGCGATGGAAACCGTGCTGAACAGCGGGAGAGTGACGGCGGACCTGCGGCCCGCGGGCCGACCTTCGACCACCGAAGAAGTCGGCGAAGCGGTTGCGGCCGCTCTGTAAGCGCCTGCAAACACAATAAGGATCAAAATACATGAGTAGACCGCGCACCATCATTGAGAAGATTTGGGATTCGCACGTCGTGCACGAGGAGGCGCTGGCGCCGGCGCTGCTGTTCATCGACCTGCATCTGGTTCACGAAGTCACTTCCCCGCAGGCTTTTCAGGGACTGCGCGATCGCGGCCTGAAAGTGCGCCGCCCGGACCTGACGCTGGCGACGGCGGATCACAGCATTCCGACCACGGACCGATCGTTGCCCATCGTCGATCAGATTGCCGCGAAGCAGGTGGCGCAGCTTGGGATCAACTGCGCGGAGTTTGGCATTCCGTACCATGGCATCGAGAGCCGAAATCAGGGCATCGTGCACGTCATCGGACCGGAGCTTGGCGCGACGCAGCCGGGCATGACCGTTGTCTGCGGCGACAGCCACACGGCGACTCACGGCGCCTTTGGAGCGCTTGCCTTTGGGATCGGAACAAGCGAAGTGGAGCATGTCCTCGCGAGCCAATGCCTGCTGCAGCGCAGATCGAAGACGTTTCAGGTACGCGTGGACGGCGGGCTGCGCGCCGGGGTCACCGCGAAGGACATCATCCTGGCGCTGATTGCCCGCATCGGCGTCGGCGGCGCGACGGCCTCGATCATCGAGTATTGCGGCTCCGCCATCCGTTCTCTTTCCATGGAGCAGCGCATGACGGTGTGCAACATGTCGATTGAAGGCGGCGCGCGTGCCGGCCTGATCGCTCCGGACGACAAGACGTATGAATACGTCGCCGGCCGCCCGCTTGCGCCGAAGGGCGCAGCGTGGGACGCCGCTCTCGCGCGCTGGAAGCAGTTACCAACTGACGATGGCGCGGCGTTCGACCGCGAAATCTTCATTGACGCCGATGCGCTCGAGCCCATGATTACCTACGGCACGAACCCGGGAATGGGCGTGTCCATCACGGGGGCGCTGCCCGACCCCTCGTTGATCTCCGATCCGCGCGAGCGTGACTCCGTGGAGAAGGCTCTGCGTTACATGGGCCTTGAAGGAGGAAGACCGCTGTTGGGCCATCCGGTGAATGTGGTGTTCATCGGAAGCTGCACGAATTCACGGATATCCGATCTGCGCAGCGCAGCTTCGTTATTGAAGGGGCGGAAGGTGAATCCGAACGTTCGCGTGATGGTGGTGCCGGGTTCGCAGGAAGTCAAGCGGCAGGCCGAAGCGGAGGGATTGCCTCAGGTGTTCCGCGACGCGGGATGCGATTGGCGCGAGCCTGGCTGCTCGATGTGCATCGCGATGAACGGCGACCAACTCGCGCCGGGCGAATACAGCGTATCGACGAGCAACCGCAATTTCGAAGGCCGGCAGGGCAAAGGCGGGCGCACATTTCTCGCGAGCCCACTGACCGCCGCGGCCAGTGCGCTCACGGGCGTGGTCACGGACGTGAGGACTTTGCTGTAAACCGGGAGACGAGATATGACGCCATTCAAGAATTTCGAAAGCCGGCTGGTTCCCATGCCGGTCAACAACATCGATACGGATCAGATCATCCCCGCGCGCTTCCTGAAGACGACCTCGAAAGAGGGACTCGATAAACAGCTTTTCTGCGACTGGCGATACGATGAACAGGGTAATCCCAAGCCGGATTTCATCCTTAACCAGCCGCAGGGACAGGGGGCGCAGGTTCTGCTGGCGGGCGACAATTTCGGCTGTGGAAGTTCGCGCGAGCACGCTCCGTGGGCGCTCACGCAGTTCGGGTTTCGGGCCGTAATCAGCACGTCGTTCGCGGACATCTTCAAGCAGAACTCCCTGAAGAATTCGCTGCTGCCGGTTGTGGTTCTTCCGGATTTCCACGCGGCGCTGTTCGCGCTGGTTGCGTCCGACCCGGATGCGAAGATATCGATCGATCTGCCCGCGCAGATGCTGTCGCTGCCGGACGGACGTTCGGTCGAGTTCGAAGTGGACGGGTTCTCGAAGCATTGTCTGATCGAAGGCGTGGATGAACTTGGCTACATTCTGAAGAATGACGGGGCGATTCGGGCATTCGAAGCACACCGCGAGGGCACGCTGAACACGCTTGAACAAAACGCGTAGACTGTTCCGTGGCGGACGTGCGGCAGATGGGGGTCGCGGGGAGTCGTAGGCCAGGGAACCGCTTCGACGGATCGATCTGGTAATGAAAACAGACGGGTCTTACGCTGGACCAGCCACACCTTTTTGAGATATGGCGCTGCATAAACTGCAAGGCACAGTGCGCTACCCGTCGCAAGCCACTCCGCCGAAGATCATCGTTAGGCCGTACGCGGGAAGAATGCACCTACGGTTTGAAAGGGGGTTCATGGAAACAGGCCAGCAGTAGATGCTGGTTCTGCGCCATAATTGACCAATGGAGGGTTACGATGCGCTGCGCCGCGGCACTGCCTGGTTCGACTTGTCTTCGCGCGGGAAGATCCACGCTTCGGGTGAGGATCGCGCCCGCCTGCTCCACGCCCTCTCTACCAATCACGTTCAGGAACTCGTGCCAGGTACGGGTTGCTACGCGCTTTTCCTGAATGCACAGGGCCGGATTCTCGCGGACGCGAATCTGCTATGTCTCGCCGGCCGGATTCTGATCGACACCGAGCCTGAATCGCGCGGGCGGATATTCCAGCACCTCGACCACTACATCATCGCCGACGACGTGACGCTCGAAGACTCGTCGGAATCGCTGGCCTGCATGGCAATTGAAGGTCCGGAGGCGGCCGGCGCGCTGACGAGTCTCGGCGCGCCGGTACCGGATACGCCATTCTCACATGCCCCGTGGGGGGATCGCCGCTTGATCGTTCGCCTGTCCCACACGGGCGCGCCGGGTTGGCGCATCTTCCTTCCTCAAGATGAAGTGGCGGACGCCTCCCGGGGTCTTGAAATAGCGGATGCCGAAGCGGTGCGTGCGGTACGCCTGGAACACGCTAAGCCTCGTTGCGGCGAGGACTTCTCGGAAGCCACAATCGCTCAGGAAGCCCAACAGATGCATGCGATTCACTTCAGCAAGGGCTGTTACCTAGGACAAGAAATCGTCGAGCGCATCCGCTCCCGCGGACATCTCAACAAACTGCTGGTCAGCTTGCGGATTGAAGCAACGGCGCCGCCGCCACCTGGCTCGAAGCTTTCAGCCGGTGGTGTGGAAATCGGGGAAGTGACGTCTTCGGCGTTCTCGCCGGGGTTAGGCAAGGTAGTGGCGCTCGGGTACGTGCGTGCGGCCCACGCCGCGCCCGGGTCAACCGTAACGTGCGACGGAAACGAATCGCGTGTTGGGCCGCTCTGAAAGCACTAGGAGCGTGATCGCCTTTACCGCCGCAAACGCTTCATCCACGCGCCCCAACTAAGGCCGGCATAGGACGTGGCGATCGCCGCGATCACTGCCGCTGCAATACGCAACGAAAACTGGAGACCGGACGTCTCAAGCGCCGTGAATACGTAGCGCGCGTAATCCGTTTCCGGATTCACAAAATAGGGAATGTAATGAGTCCCGAAAACCGCGTTTCGCGCTAGAGGCGACATCAGGAAATAGGCGAAGGGCCATTGCGCGGCCACGAACGAAGCCAGGAAGAGCGCTCCCATCGCGGCGGCTTTCAGCGGCTTGTCCCAATTCCGAATCACCGGGCGCAGCAGATCGATCGCGAAAGCCGGTGCTATCAGCAGGAGCGGAAAATCCGGCGGAATCATCTGCTTCACCTGAAAGAAAACCGGGCCAAGCTTCGGTTCGGCGGGGAACAGCGGCAGAATCCAAATAAACAATAGAAACAGCGAGGTGTACATCGCCGCCACGATCGTGCAGGCCCAGCGCTTGCTCGAAACCACCGACACCGCCGCCAGCCAAATTGGCGCCGCGATCGAGACCAACAGATAGAACTGGCCGCTATGCATGTAGTTCCGGATCGTGAATTCCTGCACCGCTCCCACCGTAATCGCGGCGAGAAACACAAACAGATAGAGAAGCATCCAGTGCAGTGTTTCCGCCAATTCGCCGATGGTCCGGTTCATCTGGCTGAGGATCAACGTCAGCGCGCCGATGCGAATGCCGATCAGTCCGAGCGTGAGCAGCATGTGCGGTGGGCTCAGAACCTTGACGTCGAGTCCGTAAGCGTTGTGCCACCAGTCGTCGAAGGGCGCGGATGTAAGCATCGCGATTCCACCCCAGGCGCACATGAACGCGCCGAGCGGGCCTCGGAATCCCCAGAGTTTCACCGACGAGGGCCGCAGCGGAGACTCTTTATTGTAGGTAGTGGAAATAATCAGATAGCCGCACGCGATTCCAGCAAGAATCCCGGAGAGGTAGATCAACACGTGCGCGGGGGTCCAGAACGAATCCCGGCCAATGCTCTTGTGCCACGAAATATCCCAGATGACTCCTACCGAACTGCACGTCACCGCCGCGAGACAACACCACGCGTACCAGCGGACTGTCGTCGCTTCCAGAACGCGGGACAGGCCCTGTACATCCGGGCGGAGGGGGAGGGTGAATCCTTGGGACATTTTTCGATTTTATCTCGATCCGAAATCCCTCGTAGTTCCAGTACTCGCCTGAAGCCCGTTCTGCGCTAGACTGTCGGATGATCCGGCTGGAGGTCTCAATGAAAACGGCCGTCTTACTTACGGGGATCGCACTTCTTTCAGGCACGTGCTTCGCCCAACTGACACCCGAACAGAAGTCCCTGGACTTTCAGCATCTCGCCGGACTTTACGCCAAGCAGTACGCCCCATATGAATGGAAACTCGGAACCTATGGGTTCGACCTGCTGAATCTTGTACCCTGGCTTCGGCGAATTGGCGAATCGAAAAGCGATCTCGAATTCTACGAGATCAGCCAGGAGTACGTGAACAGTCTTAGAGACGCTCACACCTCCTACTACCTCCCCTCGGATTTCACGGCCTTCCTCGGATTCACAGTTGACTCATACGATGGCCGCTACTTGATCGACGCCATCGATACCTCGCGAATCGCAAAAGGCACGCTGCCATCCGAGTTGGCTATCGGCGACGAGTTGGTCTGGCTCGACGACCGCGGCCCCGGGGACTGGGTGAAGGTCTTTTCCGGATTCCGCCCTGTTCCAAATCCTCTGACAGTGCGGCGTGAGGCGGCGCTCTTTGTCACGTATCGCATACAACAGTATCTGCCGAGGGCGCATGAGATCGGAGAGAACGCCGTGATCTGGGTTCGTCACAGGTCGGGTCAATATCACGTCCACGTGGTTCCGTGGGAGAAGACCGGGCGCCCGCTTGTGTCCGCGGGGCTGTCTCCAACGCCGAAGTTCAGCGGTCACGTGGCGGCTGCCTCGCCCGGGGAAGAGGAGGAAATTCCTCCGTATATGCAGGTTCTCAGGCCGCTCCGTACCTGGCGCATGCTGAGTCCCAGACAAGCGCTTACCACGGGCGACGCGCGGCCCGTTTTCAACTTGCCGCCGGGTTTCGTGCAACGCCTGGGGCGGGCGCAGTTGGACTCGTTCTTCTCGGGGACATACGCCTCGGAGGGCGTTCGGATAGGATTCGTCCGCATCCCCAGCTTTCAACCATCCAGTAAATTTCAAGCTCTTGCCCAGTTCTCCTCCGAGATGACTTTTCTCCAGGCCAACACGGATGCGCTCGTAATCGACATCATGGGCAACCCCGGCGGCGATGGCTGCTACACACAGGATTTGCTTCAGAGGCTGATCCCTTACCAGTTTCAAATGATTGGCGGTGAAATCCGGCCGACTCGCGAACTACTCATTGCCTTCCGCGCCGCGATTGACGGCGCAAAGCTGAGCCGCGCGCCGAACTACGAGATCGCGATCCTCGAAGCGGTGTTCGGGGACATTGAGGGTGCCTACCGCGAGAACCGCGGACGAACCGGATCCGTGTCGCTTTGCAGCGTTACTCCCAATATTGATCCGCTGCTCGACCGGAATGGGAATCCTTCGGCCTACTCGAAGCCGCTATTGGTGCTTACGGATGAGCTATCCGGTTCCGCGGCTGACGCCTTCGCGGCGGTGATTCAGGACGCGCGGCGGGGCAGGACATTCGGCATCCGAACCGTGGGCGCCGGCGGCAGTGTCAATGGCCCATTCTACGCGGGATTTTACACGGGAGGCTTCGCGTCCGTTACCGGATCGTTGCTTGTCCGCACCGTCCCGGCGACGACCAGGGATTTTCCCGTATCGCAGTACATCGAAAACATCGGAGTTCGGCCCGACATCGAAGTCGATTATATGACCGAAGAGAACCTCCTGAAACGGGGACGGCCTTTTGTGGACGCCTTTACGCGGTCGGTCGTCGAAAGCGTCCGCGGCGCGGGGCGCTAGGAGAACGCCATGCGAATCCCCATAGCGCTTGCCCTCCTCATGATGCCGGCCGCCGCCGTCGGGCAATTGTCGCCTGAACAGAAAGCGCTCGACTTCCAGGAGCTTGCGGCCGTCTACGCCCGGCAGTATGCCCCGTACGAATGGAAGCGCACCGCGTTCGGCGTGGATATCTTCAGGATTGGCCCGTGGCTCGATCGGGTTCGAGCTAGTAAAGACGATCTGGATTTCTTTGAGGTCTGCGTGGAATTTGTGGCAAGCCTCAACGACGCGCACGATGTGTTCCGGCTGCCCTCAGCTTTTTCCGCCACACTTGGGTTTAGCGCCGATATCTATGACGGCAAAGTGCTGATCGACGCCATCAGCCGCGCCCGTCTGCCGGTGCGCGACTACCCGTTCCAGAACGGCGACGAGGTGGTCTCGGTCGATGGCGTCGCGGCCAGCGATCTGGTTGCACGGTTCAGAAAGTACTCGATCTCAGCCAACGAGCGAAGTACGCGCCGGAGCGCCGCAGCCAAGATTCCGGCGCGATCGCAGCGTGTGATGCCGCACGCGCATGAGATCGGAGACCAGGCCATTATCGAAATTCGGCGGCTAAGCGGGGAGTTGGAGACGTACAATTTGCCGTGGCAAAAATCGGGAGACCCATTGACGGTTGTGGGTCCCGTGCCTTCGCCGAAGCTTCGGGCGTCGCAGGCCGCGGAGGAAGTCTACTTCAAGCAACTGTCCGGCTTGGAAAACGAGCTCCTTCCGGAACCCGCCGACGTGCTCAACTATGGCGCGCTGCCACCGGTGTTCGCGCTGCCGAACGGATTCGTTACACGCATGGGCCGCTTCTTCCTCGACAGCTTCTATACGGGGACCTTCGAATCCGGCGGATTTAAGATTGGTTATCTTCGTATCCCGAGTTTCGCGCCGGCGAGTACAGCTCAGGCGATTCGGGATCTTGAAACGGAGATTACGTTCCTTCAAGCCAATACGGATGGGCTGATTGTCGATGACATGCGCAATCCCGGAGGCAACGCCTGCTACAACGAAGAAGTGCTGCGGCGGTTGATCCATTATCCGTTCGCGGTGAATGGAAGGCAGATACGCGCCACTACACAATGGGTACTTACGTTTTCGGCCGCATTCGAAGCGGGGCGACGCCAGGGGGCATCGAAGACGCTGCTCGACGCGCTTGAAGGGCGTCTCCGAGAAGTGGAAGCAGCCTATCGCGAGAACCGTGGCCTTACCGGCGCAATCTCAATTTGCGCGCTGACGCCCGGTTTCGATCGCCTGCCTGCCGCCGTCGTGTATTCGAAGCCCTTGATCGTCCTGGTGGACGAATTTTTCGCCTCGGCCGCGGACTCATTTGCCGCGATGATGCAGGATAGCAAGCGCGGACCGTTAGTCGGGATGCGCACCATGGGCGCCGGCGGCAACGTTTCGACAACCTATACGGGGTTCTATTCGGAGGGTCTGACGTCCGTGACGCAGTCGCTCAACCTGCGGAGACAGCCTGTCGTCACGAACGAGTATCCGGCCGCGGCGCTGATCGAAAACATCGGTGTCAGGCCGGACATCGAAGTTGACTACATGACCAAGGAAAACCTG
Source organism: Bryobacterales bacterium (assembly GCA_009697455.1). Taxonomy (GTDB): domain Bacteria; phylum Acidobacteriota; class Terriglobia; order Bryobacterales; family Bryobacteraceae; genus SYKU01. The sequence continues at coordinate 6,357 of SHUI01000067.1, read as the reverse complement.
TTGGAGGGCGGAAGGCCGTTTCTTGAAAAAGCAATCGCAGCCGTTGTGGAGCAGATAAAGGCTGGCCGGTAGCCGTTAACCGGTCACGGGGGGCTGGCAATTTTCGCACCGGCATTACGGACCCCCGCCGGTCCAACGGTTTCGGCATGGCAGTAGAATCCGGATTCACCGTCCGGACGATCCGAACCCGCCCGTGCCGCGCGCGGTGTCGCTCAAGTCCGTCTCTTCCCACTCCACCGGCTCGTAGCGGGCGATCACCATTTGCGCGATGCGGTCGCCCGGATGAACCTCGTAGTTCTCACTGCCGAGATTCAGCATGATGACCTTGATCTCGCCGCGGTAGCCGGGATCGATGGTCGCGGGCGTGTTGGGAAGCGTGAGCGCGTGCTTGAGCGCCAGTCCGCTTCGTGGGCGAACCTGCGCCTCGAACCCGGGCGGAAGTTCGATGCTGATGCCCGTGGCTACTGCGTGCGGCGAGCCTGGGCGCAAGGTAACACGCTCGATCGACCGAAGGTCCATGCCCGCGTCCTCCTCCGGCCCGTGCGCGTATTGGGGAAGGTGGGCATCGGCGGAGAGCTTTTTTATCTTGATCTTCATTGGAATCCGTTATCATAGCGTGGACATGGCCCAAAAACCGAAACGCGTCCTCACGGTGGCGCCGATGCCTCCGGAACGTTGCGCGTACGCGCTCGCGCGCTACAGCCGCTCGCCCGACAGTATTCGCCAATCGCTCGACTGGGTGCGCACCCACAACTCCCAGAGTTTCCTGGAGAATTTCTATTTTCAGTACGGCCATGCTTCGATTGCCGATTTGGGCCACGTGGTGATCTGCTTCGAGGGCGTTTCCGAACTCGCGGCGACCGAAGCCGAGGACGAACCGCTGTGGGACGGTCAGGCGAAGTCTTCGCGCTATCAGGACTTCTCGCGGTCGGGCTTTATCACGCCGCCCGAAGCATCGGCCGCTGACGCCGAACTCTATCGCAATGCCGGCAACAGCCTGCTCGGGGCGTACGCACAGGTGAACGCCGCCGCTTTCGACTGCCTGTCGAACAGGCTTCCCCGGCCGGACGACATGAAGCCCGACGCTTACAGGCGGAATCTGGCGGCTCGGGCTTTCGACGTGGCTCGCTACCTTCTATTCTGGGGCGTCCCGACAAACGTAGGTCAGGTTACGAGCATTCGAACGCTCGAAAAGCAGATTCGCCGCTTGCGCGCATCGCAGTACCAGGAGATCCGCGATCTCGGGCTTGAGATCGCCGAAGCCTGCGCCGCGCCGCCCGATTGCATTTGGGATGAAGCGGCGGCATCGGAGCCGGTTGCACCCACACTCGCCCGCCACGCCGAGCCTGACGAATACGCAGGCCGCTGGCGGCGCGACCTCACGCAGTGGGCTGCGCAGAACCTGCCGCCGGCGCGAGTGAGTTCAGGGCAGCCGCGCGTGGATTTGCTGCGGCCTGCGGATGCGGTGGCGGACAATGTCGCGACACTCCTATATCCCGTCACGGACCGCAGCTTTCGCGACCTCTACGAAATGGCTGCCAGTTGGCCGGCCGCGCGACGCGCCGAGGTGATCGATGCAGCTCTTGGTGGGCGGACGAAACGCGACGATCTGCCGCCTGGTTTCCGCGGTGGTCCCTACGTGTACGACATCGTTATGGACGTTGGCGCGTACCGCGATCTGCACCGGCACCGCCGCTGCCATCAATTGAGGCAGGCCTATACCGGACAGCTAGGCTTTGACACGCCAGCGTTGATCGCCGAGGCAGGCGTCAAAGACCTCTACGCCGCGGCTATGCAATCGGCCTTCGATGCGATGCGCAAGCTGCCTGAGCCTGTGTCGCACTATTTGTTACCCTTCGGCGGGCGCTCGCGCTTCCTGTTCCGCATGGACTTCGCCGAGGCGCAATACATATCAAAACTGCGCAGCGGCGTGAAAGGGCATTTCAGCTACCGCGAGATCGCCTGGGAGATGAAGTGCGCCATGGAAAAGCTCGAGCCAGAGCTTGCGAGGCTCATGGAGGGCACGCCGCCGTGGATCGAAGACCCGCTCAAGCGCTGACGTATACTGTTGAGATGAAGACCTTGAGCCTCTGTGCGCTGGCGCTGCTCGGAGTAGTTGGAATTGTATCCGCCCAATCCGACGGCAAAACAAAAAGCCTCACCCACGATGAACTGCGGCAGGTGCTCGACAGCGCGAAGAAGAGTCTGTTCTTCCTGGACGTGCGCGAGCCGAAGGAAATCGAGGACAACGGGAGTATCAAGGGCTACGTCAACATTCCGGTGGGCCAGCTCGAATCGCGCCTCGGGGAAGTGCCGAAGGACAAGCAGATTGTCACTGCCTGCGCGCATGGAAAGCGAGCGGGAACGGCGGCGGCGATTCTCGTGAAGAACGGCTACACGGTGCTTGGCGCCTGCGGACTTGCGGATTGGAAAGACAAGAACCATCCGCTGGTATTTCCCGAAAAGAAGTAGCGCTGCCCGAGCTTCGCACGGCAGGGTCGCGCGGGGATGCGTCACGCGGCTCGTGTCCGCTTGTGCCGCTTCATAGCGAGCACGGTCTCAAGTTCCGACCAGAGCCGCGGCTAAAGCTAAAGTCACGCCGCCTGTACTCCGGACAGCTCATGGCAGTCAGGGCGGACAAGCCAAGGGCTAGCCCCAAAGTTCGTCGATGGGGCCGTAAATCTCCCCGGCCGACGGGACGTATTCGAATCCACGGCCGAGCGGATCGTCGCGGCGCACCGTCGTGTAGTCTATGCCCAGCGCGGAGTAGATGGTGGCTTCAACGTCTTCGTTGCGGATTTCGCGGTTTCGCGACCAGCCCGTTTCGGTGACGTTCCGGCCGTCCCGGTCGGTTACGCCGACCGCGCGCCCACCGCGGATTCCGGCACCAGCGAAGAGCGCGGCCTGGTTCAAGTAGTGATCCCGGCCTTTGCCCGGGTTGACCACGCCAGGGACGCGCCCAAACTCGCCCATCGCGACGATTAGGGTCTCGTCGAGCAACCCGTCCGTCCTGAGATCCGCAATCAAGGTACCCAAGCCGGAGTCGAACTGTTTCGAGATCGTCATGTGCCCGCCCGTGGGCAAGTAAATGTCCTCGTGATGATCCCAGTTTCCGATGTTGATCTGGATGAAGCGGGTGCCTATCTTCGCCTTCAAGAGATTGCGCGCGGTGATGCAAGCGTTGCCGAAACCCGAGTTTCCGTAGCGGAGACGTTCAGCCTGATCGAAGAGGAAGATCTTGTCGACGTCGCTGTTGTAAACAAGCCGCCGGGCTCCGGCATTGTACGCTGCCGACTCCGGGAACGCCGGGCCAAAGTCCGATGAAGCGCGATTCTCGGCATCCATCTTCAGCAGCAGGTTGTACCGCGATTCAAAGCGGGCCGCGCCGTCGCGGTGTGTCGAATTCGTAAGCCCCCCGCCTCCGGGGCTTGAATAGAACGGCGCGTTCTCCGGCGGAAGGTATCCGGCACCGACGCCGAACCCGGCGTTGAAGGCCACGAACGCAGGCAAGGTGCGCTTGGCTTCGGGGGCTCTCGCATTTAGCTCCAGCGAGACCACGGACCCGATATGAGGCGCGATCTTCGACGATCCGGAAGTCGGATTGCGTCCAATCTGAACCCAGGTCTGCGCCAAGCCATGAACGTTCGCCCAGGCTTTCATGGAACGCACAAACGCGAGCGAGTCGATCTGATTCGCGAGTGCAGGGAGCAGGCCTTGCGGAAAGCGAAGGCTGCCGTAACTGGTTGGTGCCAACTGAGACGGCGTCCAGGAGCCTTCCTTCAGATCGAAGGTATCGATCTGGCTGGGGCCGCCGGCCATAAGAATGAAGATGCAGTTCTGCGCCGTGGCCTTTAGCGCCGGAGCCGCGCGCGCGATGGTCTCCGCCGGCCGCGAGGGCATGAGGAAGTACCCACCGACCGCGGAAGCAGCGTGGCGAAAGAACATGCGCCTGCCGATCTGCGGACGCTGCCAGAACTGTGTACCCACAGTCGAACTCCAATCGCAGCCGAATCGGTCTTTCATATCGTCATTTCAATAAATCAGTAACTGAACAGAAAATCCACTTTGTTGACGCACACCCAGGCCAAGTCCTCGATGGCGGCGTTTCGCTCGGCCGGAGTCTTCGTGGCGGCGAGTGGAACCAGCGCCCGCGCGCGCTCCGTTTCCGAAGGCATCCGGGAGAGGAACAGGAGAAACAGTTCGTCGATTACCGCGGAATTATCCTCCAGTTTCGCCGCGGCCTGAAGGGTTGGCGACGCCGTCAGGCGGATCCGGTTGAGAACAAACGTATCGTTCATCAAGCTCATCTGCTGCAGGATGGAACCGTTCTGGCTGCGCGGGAAGGTATCGCGATTGCCGCGGAAAAATGCGTTGATGAAAGTCGCCACCGCACCGTTCGAGCGCGGCTCGGCAGGCTCCGATAGCTGCATCGCCCAGGGAACGGGATCGAGCCGGGTCATGTTGTACGCGGCCGGCACTCCCGAGGCCTTAACGACCGCATCGTGAACCTCTTCGCCTTCCAGGCGGCGCGGATAGTGGCGCGCAAACAACGTCAGGTAGTCGTACTTCCAATCGCCTTCGTAACGCGAACTGAGCTGATACGCGGAGGATTCCACGATCCAACGGATGAACTCGCGCAGGTTGTAATCGGACCCGGCCATCAGGATGGCCAAGTCCCGCAGCAACTCCGGATGCGTGGCCTGAAGCGTCCACGGAGCGGCGGGCGGATTGGCGGGATCGAGACGCCAGGGATCGAGTCCATCCACCGGGTCGGCCAGCGCGAGACCGAAGAACTCTTTCCAGATACGGTTCGCGAAGTTGACCGCGAAAAGCGGATCGCGCACCATGAACTGCGCGAACGCTTCCCGCCAATTACCGTTCGGGGGGAGTTGACGAGTGCCGTCCGGAGTGAGCGGACGGTATTCCGGGGTGAGCGAGGTCGAGGTCCCGACAGGCTTGCGATCCGGACGGTTGCCGTACGTGGTGTTCAAGTCGTAGGCACCGGTAGGCTGATCGCCGACGTCGAAGCTATTGTAGAGAGGGTTATTGGCCGGGACATTACGTTTGGGAAAGCGCATGCGCGAGAAAAAGGCGGCCATTCGTTGCGCCTCGGCGCGAGGCGTGCGGGATCCCCAGAGACTCACCTGATCGAGGTGCCCGCGGCCGTCGTGGCAAAGCAGGCAGTCGTAATAGGAGAGGCCGAGAAAGGCGCTAGCCGTTTTTCCCAGCATCGTATCAAAGGAATCCTGCACAGGTCCCATCGGCGTAATGGCATTGAGTGGATAATTGGCGGAGCCGAAATCTTCGCTGTAGCTGTTCCCTGTCGCGGTAACCGCCATAGAGGCGATGTCGCGCAGAGGAACTTTGGCGGCGACGTTCGCGCGAATCCACTTATAGAAGGCATTGCGGCCGTCGTACTGGCGGTCGAAATTCGATGGGAAGGCAACGTTCTGGAGCAGGTCGCCGAGCCACATAGTCCAACGGTCGGTAAACTCCGGCGAATCAAGAAGGCGTCCGATGAGTGCATCGCGCCTGGTTGAGGAATTGTCCGCGAGGAAAGCCCGGATCTCGGCCGGGGCGGGAAGGCGGCCCGTAAGATCGAGCGAGACGCGGCGCATGAACTCCTCGTCCGTCGAGAGGCGCGCGGATGGGATGTTGGCGGCTGCGAGCCGGTCGAAAATCGCGTTGTCGATGAAGTTCCTGCGCGGGACCTCAAGAGGCGCGGCCGCCGCCCGCGGAAGAGACGCGGAGACTTTGGCGGTTCTGCTGAAAACGTCTTGTCTGAGGCGGGACTGGCGGGTCAGGAACTCACCGGGATTGACTTGAAACGCGCAGTCGGCTGCGGTGACGATTTTGCGGGAGAGTTCGGGGAGTGGGACCTCCTGGGCGAGGGACAGGTGGAATGCGGTTAGGAGGAGGAGTGAGCGGCCAAGCGCCGAGACGAGTCCCGGCGCGGCTGGCACGAGTGCCAGCGCCACATCCGGTTGTAAGAAGGCCGTGCTCCCCACGGCAGGCAGGCGAAAGCGCCTGCCCCACCAATGATCACCAGCGGAAGTCAGTTGCGACAGTTGTATCATGAATGACATTTACCGCGACATTGCGTGGTCCCACTCAGCACCGCCGCGCTCAACCAATTTTGGCACATCCTGTTCCAAAACGTATCCGTCCTTCGCGAGTTGGCGCGCCGCGGACTCGACCTTCGACAAATATTCGGCGCGGTCCTTGTATCGCTCTTCGATCGACGGCCTCGGGTCGCCACTCTTCTCGCGTTCGGATTTCGTTTTCGCAAACGGGAGGAAAGACCCAACCATGCTAAACAATTCGTCCGGCGCGCCAATATCGGCGGAGCGCAGATTC
>SHUI01000066.1 GCA_009697455.1 Bryobacterales bacterium | reverse complement strand
AATTGATTCAAGTGCTCGAAAAGACTAAGCTTCATAAGGAGGGGAATCCTTCTGGTTTGGAATTGGCTTCGAAATCCTATTTTGAGCCAGATGCCCCTCCTTGAAACATAAATAATAGTTATTGTTTCAATTAGTTTTGCAAGAGGCTCAATACTCAACAAGACCGTTGAGGATCTCCGTATGCCACCTGAATACAGCACGGGCCTTTTCGGGCGCAGCAAAGAGTTCGGCCGCGCGGCAAAAAGCTACATCCTTGCATTCGTACTTTCGATCGTGTTCATGTACATGGTGCTCGCCGCGCAGTTTGAGAGCTTCATCGATCCCGTTACGATTCTAATCAGCCTGCCTCTTTCGGCGCCGTTTGCCCTGCTCTCTCTCGTTCTGACCGGAGAAAATTTCTCGATCATCTATACGTCCGTGGGAATACTGATTCTCTTCGGCATCGTGAAGAAGAATTCGATTCTGCAAATCGACCACATCAAATCGCTTCGTGCGGAGGGCGTGCCCCGGCTTGAAGCCATCATCCGCGGTTGCGAAGACCGTCTCCGGCCCATCATGATGACGACCGCGGCACTTGTGGCCGGCATGATACCGCTCGCGCTCGGTACAGGGGCGGGCGCGGGTTCGCGAAAGACCGTAGCGATCGTCGTGATCGGCGGGCAGACGCTCTGTCTCCTGTTGACGCTGCTGGTGACGCCTGTGGCCTATTCACTATTCGACGATCTGGCTCACGCGCGACTTTTCAGCTTTTCGAGCTGGAAGCTTCGGCGCGCGGTGGGAACGCTGATCATTGGCTTTGCCTTTGGCGCCCCGCTTTTCGCGCAGAAGTTCACGGCCCCGCCCCGCGTGGGAGTCTCGGTCCTGGCGCAACGCAAACTTGCTTTGGTAGAGGCGATCGAAATGGCGCTCTCCTCGAACCTGGAAATCGAGGTCGAGCGCACGAACAAGGCGGCGGCAGAGAACATCCGCGGTGCGTTGGGAACATTCGATCCTTCGTTGCGGTGGCTCCCGGCGATTGAAGCGCGGAACACGCCGACCGGCTCCGTCCTTCAGGGGGCGGGTGGAAAGCTCGCGGAACACTTCCATTCGCAAAACTTTTATTTCCGCCAGCGGACGCCGTGGTCCGGGCTCCAGTTCAATATGGATTTTGAGAACAATCGCGCATCAAGCAGCAACCCGTTCGCCACACTGAGCCCATTTACAACATCACGCCTGCTCATCGGGTTCACGCAGCCTTTGTTTCGAGACCGGCTAATCGACCAAAGCCGCGCGGAGATAAAGATCCGGCGGAAGCAACTCGATCTTTCGCACGAGGAGTTCGAGCTAAAGGCGATCGATGTCGTTGCGCGAGTGGAGCTAGCGTATTGGGATCTCGTCGCCGCGCGCCAGGACGCAGCCGTCAAGGCCGACACGGTGGAATGGGCGCGTGCGCAACTGGCGAGGAACAAGCGTCTGATCGATGCCGGAACGCTGGCTCCTATCGAGATCTCGGCTTCGGAGGCAGAATTGCAGAGAAGGCTCGACACCTGGTACAGCAGCCTGCAGACGGTCACTGAAGTCGAAAACGGGTTGAAGACGCTAGTCGCTGCGAACCGTGGCGCGGAAATTTGGAGCGAAGAAATCGTTACCACAGATTTGCGCACGCTGGTCGCGGATCCGAGCGACGATTTGAGGGAAACGGTCGCGTCCGCGATGAAGGCGCGCGTCGAACTCCGCCGCGTTGGGACCCGCACCCGGATCAACGAAGTACAGAAGCTGCAAGCCGCGGACCAGACGAAACCGCAGGTGAACCTGGTAGCTTCCTTCGCAAACTCGGGGCTGGGGGGGGCTTTACGGCCTGGCGAGAACCCGTTCACCGCATCGAATGCCTTGTTGTACGATCGCGTCAACAGGCTGTCATCCCAAGCTGGTCTCGCGCCGCTCGCCCCCGCGGGCTTCGGCACGCTTCCCGATACGCTGCTGGGGGGCTACGGCACGGCGCTCGGCAACGTTTTCAGCGGCCGCTACCAAACCGCGCAGGTTGGTCTCGCATTCGATTTCACGATCCGGAATCGAGCCGCCGAATCGGCTCTCGCGCAGACCACGATCGCGGAGCGCCGCCTGAAACTCGAGCGTGAGCAATTAGAGCAGGGAATTGAAGCCCAAGTACGCAACGCCATGCAGGCCATCCAGACCGCGCGGCAAAGAATTGCGGCGGCCGCGGCGGGAGAGCGCGCGGCGAAGGACAAGCTCGAGAGCGAAGAGCGTCTCTTTCTGACGGGCGAGTCCACAAATTTCCTGGTGTTGACACGCCAGAACGAGTTTGCCGATTCCCGCAGGCGGCACGTCGCGGCCGATCTCGAATTGAACAAAGCCGTTTCGCGCCTTCTGCATGCCGCGGGATCGACTCTGCCGGCGCACAATGTGACGCTGAAATAACTCCCGTGTTCGCGCTATATTACCTGAGTTACCCAAAATCCTGCTGTAGAGATAAGGAGCTTTCTTCCAATGTCAAATGCCACCCCGAGCGGGGCTGATTTCAAAGAGCAATTGCGTCAAGGACAGCCCAAAATGGGCCTGTTCATCAATTCGCACAGCCCGACCGTCGCCGAACAGATCGCCCACAGCGGTTACGATTGGCTGCTGGTCGATACCCAGCACGGTCCAATGGACCGCGAGAAACTCTCCACAATGCTGTGCGCGATTTCGAGTGGCGGGGCGAAGTCCATGGTTCGCGTCGGGGGGTTCGAGGACCGCGCGGGCATTCAGCAGGCGCTGGATCTCGGGGCCGACGGTGTGCTGGTGCCCTACATCAACACTCCCGCCGAGGCTCGCCAGGCGGTCAGTTGTGCGCGCTATCCAACGGTTGGCACTCGGTCGGTCTATTTCCCTCAGCGAAGCACCAACAAGGCCGGGCTCCTCGGCTACGTGGGGAACGCCAACAAGAACATTATCATTGCGCTGCAGGTGGAAACGGCATCCTGCATTGAGAACATGACGGAGATCGCGGCGGTGCCTGGCGTCGACATCCTTTTCCTCGGCCAGAACGATCTATGCATGTCGATGGGTCTCTACGAGAAATACGAATTCCCGCACATGTACACCTCGCCCGAGCTTGGTGCCGCCACCGATACTCTGGTCGGCGCGGCGAAGGCGAACGGCGTGATTCTCGGTCTGTTCCTGTTCGGCACGAGCCGCGTGGGCGAGTTTCTGGAAAAAGGTTTCACATTCATCAGCATCGGGAACGACTTGCATCACATCCTGACCCAGATGACCGCGTACGTGAACGACATGGAATCCATCGCGAAGGCCAAGGGAAAGACCTGGACCCGCAGGCCAACATCGTTGATGTAAGATTGACGGCAGGCAGGTTTCAAGAACATATGACACCGTGTACTCGCCGTTCCGCACTCCTCTCGCTCGCGGGGCTGCCGCTCGTCCCGGCAGCCCGCGCCGCGGGCAACACCGCTTTCGCGCTCATCGGCGATCGCTATCACAACAGCGATTACATCCGCGTCGGTCTCGGCAAGACGCTCGGCGCGGATCTCGGCATCGGCATCGATTTCTGCGATGAGACCAAAGAGCTAAACTCCGCCACGCTCAAGAACAGGAAGCTTCTGATCATCCTGCGCGACGGCATGACGTGGCCAAGCGGCTATCCGGACGAATCCACAAACGCCGGCTATGTTTCGACAGGCAAACCGCCGATCGTGAGCGATCCTCAGCTTCCGAAGTGGGAAGGGAAACCGCATTATTGGATCACGCCGGAGCAGGGAAGAGCGGTAAAGCAGTTTGCACACGACGGCGGCGGTGTGCTATTTCTGCACAACGTCACCTACATCAGCCCGCACAACGACGATTTCAAGGACGTGCTCGGATGCGTCACCGAGGGACATCCTCCGATTCGCAAATTCAAAGTGAGGGTGGTGAATAAGGAACATCCCATCACGCGGGGCGTGAGCGATTTCGTGGTCACCGACGAGCAGCACTACGTGAAGTATTCGAAGGATCCGAAGCACCTTCTGCTCGAATCGGTGAACGAAGAGGGTCTCGATTACAAGAAGCTCGGCCCGAAATCGGCCGCGGGTTGGGCTTACGACTACGGCAAGGGACGCGTCGCATATCTCGCGCCGGGCCACATGCTGACGGCGTTGTGGAATCCGGAATATGTGAAGTTGCAGCAGAATGCCGCGAAGTGGCTGCTTCGCTGAGTTATCGAATCGCGGCTATCGGGTTAGTTCGTGTTAAATACACTGCTCTATCGAAACGGCCGCCCCTGCGCCACTTCCAGCGCCGCCGGGTTCTCGCGGCGCAACCGCATCGAGAGATTCTTCTCTGCCCGCGCGCGATCTTCGTTTCCGAGCCGGAAGTAGATCTGCGACAGAAGCAGATGCGGTTGCGGCTGCTTCGAATCGCGGCGAACGGCTTCGTCCAATTCGGCCGCGGCTTCATCGAGCCTGTCGAGTTGCATCAACGCGCGGGCTAACGCGATGCGCGCGGCGACGAAGTCTGCCCGATTCGCGATCGCCTTTCGGAGCGGCGCCAGCGCCTCGGCGGGTTGACCCAGTTTGACCCTGAGATCCCCATACAGGAAGAACGGCTCCTCGTACTCCGGCGCAAGCCGCATCGCCGTTTCGAGATACCGGAAGGCTTCCTTGTTCTCGCCGGCGCGCTGAAGGTGGAAGGCGTGCTCGAAGTTCGCTCTCGGATGTTGGGGAAAGCGCTCCACGGCCTCGCGCGCAAGCTTCGCTGCCTCAGCCGCTTCTCCGGCATCCTGAAACGCCTTGATGGCCATCAACGTCAGATTGACATCCGCTTGCGCGAGCGCAAGCGCCGCTTTTGCCGTCTGCGCGGCATCGGAGAAATACCGCCCTTTCCCATACTCTACAATCAATAACTGCAGGAGCCCCACATGCCCTGGATGCAGGCGCTTCGCAGCGTGCCACGCGCGGATGGCATCGTCCCCGCGACCCAGCCTCGCGTGCGCGGCTCCAAGCAGATAATGCGCATTGAAGTCGGAGGGCTGAATCGCCGCGGCTTGGGTCAGAACCGCCGCAGCCTGTTCCCATTTCGAAGCGTTCGTGTAGAGCAGGCCCAGATTGAAAGCGGCTGGAAAATACCTGCGATCAAGATCCAAGGCCCCGCGCCAAAGCCGCTCCGCTTGATCTGTTTGCCCCGCCTGAGCGGCCTGCTGCGCAAGGTCTGACAACTCGGCAGCGGTCGTCGCGAGCAACAGCAAGGACCAAAGAGGAACGATCATTTTCCGCTGCCCTCCTTCAATACCACAGTCTGGCCGCCTCCTATTCCTGCGAATTGCTCCGCTGCGCCGCTTGGCCAATAGACAACGACCGCATCAACGCGCTCTGCCGGCCCCAGACCAAAATGCAACCGAAGATCGTTTTGCGAGAGAAAACTTGACTGGCTCAGGACCGCTTGCCGCTGCTTCCGTCCATCCGTCTCTACCACCACCTGAGCTCCTATCGCGCTGCGATTGGACTTGACGCCTTCAAGCCGGATGCGGATCCAATGACTGCCGGTCTTCAGATCATTTCGAAGCAGGGAGGGCGGCTCTCCCATGTTCATCACGAGTACATCGACATCGCCGTCGTTGTCAAAATCTCCAAACGCGGCTCCGCGGCTCGAATGCTCCGCCAGGACTCCCGTTCCGCCGGCGGCGCTCACGTCTTCAAGTCTCCCGGTGCCGAGATTGCGGTAAAGTATGCGCGGATTCCGGTAGCGCTCCGCTCCCTGCTTTGCCTCCAGTTCGGGATAGACATGGCCATTGACTTGCAAAAGATCCGGCCAGTTGTCGTTGTCGAAATCGGCAAAGCCGACACCCCAGGCCACGAAAAACGGATTGACGCCCATTCCAGCCCGGATGACTACATCCTCGAAAATGCCCTTCCCAAGATTCCGGTAAAGAGTCGAGTGGTCGCCGGCAAAATTGGTTTTCACCAGGTCCAGCCGCCCGTCGCCGTCGTAGTCCCCAACCGCAACGCCCATGCCTCCCTGCTCGTGGCCGTGCTCGCTGAAGGCCACCCCCGCTTCAGCGCCAATCTCCGAGAATGTGCCGTCCCGGTTGTTACGGAAGAGCAGGCTCGGCGTCGAATCCGAGGCTACATAGATGTCAACCCAACCATCGCCGGTCAGGTCGGCGGCTACCGCGGTGAAACCGTAGAATCCGATCGTTTCCGCAACCCGCGACCTCACCGACACGTCCTCGAACGTTCCGTCTCCGCGATTGTGATAGAGCCACGCTCTCCCGTACGGCAGGCCCCGCGGGCCACAAAAGACGGGCATGCCCTTCCACAGGCAGTTCGCGCCCGATCCGGGCAATCCAGTGGTCTTGAGATCGAATTCGAGATAACTTGTGACGAACAGATCGAGCCGCCCGTCGCGATCGTAGTCGAGAAACGTGCAGCCGGTGTGCCATGCGTTGCCGTCCCCCGCGACGCCGGCCTTCGCTGCAACTTCTTCAAACTTTCCCGCTCCTGTGTTTCGGAGCAGGACATTCCGTCCCCAATAGGTGACAAACAGATCCGTAAATCCGTTGTTATCGAAATCGCCGGCGCAAACGCCGTTGCCCCACCCGCGCTGGCCCGCGCCCGCCGCAGCGGTTACGTCGGCGAATTTTCCGTTCCCGAGGTTCCTGTAGAGGCGATTCCCGGTATCTGCCGGGGGAGGCTCGATTCGAGAGCTGTCAACCATGAAGGCATCCAGGTAGCCGTCGTTGTCGAAATCGACCAGCGCCACGCCAGTGCCGTTCGCCTCCACGATGTAACGGTGGGTGTGTTTCCCACCGGCGAGGACTCGCCTGCGAAGCCCGGCCTCGGCAGCAACATCTGTGAACGATGCTCCAAACGGACGGCCCGACGGCTTGGTCCGCGGTTCCGCGGGAGCGTTGCGCGTGGAAACTCCCTGCGGCCAGAGGCAGGTGGCCCCGAGCAGAATAGCCGAAGACACCAGCGCGAGTCTCCTCCAATTGCACATCACATCACCTAATGTAGCGGTTCTCATATCGCGAGGCTCGAAGGTCCCGAACCTTTCAGTCGCGCCCCGCCCGGCGTGAAGGGGCTGACGCGTCGGGCTCTATGGCATGGTCCAAACAGGGACCGGCGGGCCGGGAATGGCGGAGCCAAGAGGAATGAAAGGAGGCGGCCGGAACAAGGCGTGCGGTGAGTGTTATGGCAATGCTGGCTGCGGAAAGAATTATGGCGCCGCGCTCGTGCGTGCCGAGCCAGGACTCGCCTCAGCTCTTGTTTGGCGCTGAAAACGGTCTCGACACTACTGTCGCAACGGCACGCGGGAGTGCGTGCAACGCGATCCTCAAAGTGAACAGTATTGCGGCGGCGCCTGTCACATGCCGACGGTCAGTCAATTTGATATTCGCCAACCGTCGAAACGGCGTCTACCGTCCATCAGATCCGCCCTTCCCCTGGTGAGCGGCAATAGATCATCAAATCTTCCCTCTGAACATTGCGAGTGCCGCGCGTGCGCGCTTGCGCATCATGGATTCGAAGGACATGCGGGGCACATCGATAAGTTTGCGCAGTTCCGAGTCGCGAAGCAGGCGCTGAGTGGCGCTAGGCATGCGGGCGGCCGCGCGATCGAAAGCGCCGGAGGCGGCGCGTATGCCTGCGATCGCCCGGTAGTAGCCTTGCTGCCCCTCTAGCTTCTGACAACCACCCACGAGCGCGGCAAGCACCTCGTGGCTCTCTTCAAGGTGCGCCACCACGCTCCCCCAATCGTCGAGGAACGGGCTGAGCGGCAACAGCGTGGCCGGCGAGTGGCGTAGCGCCTTCACCGGCCGTAACGGATAGTGCCGATGACCTTCGGCGGAGAGTCCGGTTTGCTGGTACATGCGAACGGCAAGGGTGAACCGGCCGCGCTCGGAGAGATGCTCCATCATTGGCGTGGTGAGCGGCGTGTGTTTCCAGTATCCCATGCCTTGCGTGAGATCGCCGTGATTGTGCGCCAGGGTCATGGCGAGGCGAAGGAGATCCAGTTCGGCGCCGGTTTCCCCCGCGGCTTCATCGAAGACCGCCTGTTCTCGATCGATCTCGGTTTCGATGGCGGCCTGCGCTTCTTCGGCGGAAACGGTATCCCCAAGTTCGAGCATGCGGCCGAGGCCGCCCGCAATCGCGCTCCACTGTTCGCCATTGTGGCCGCTGACGCCGCGGACGCCGCGGGCCGAGATGCCGTTCTCGGTCCATGCCCGCGAGCCGAGCGCGAAGCGCAGCATTGGCCGCAGCACCTCGGGATCGCGCGATTCGCGCCACACAATCCCCCGGATCTTCGTATCCACGTCCGTTGGCACGAATGTGGCGACGGTAGCGTGGTGACAAGCCAGGCAGAGGGCGAAGTAATCCTGCAACTGCTCCTCGGGGCTGAGGCCGGGACCCAGAATGTTTTCCCAACTCGCGAGAATGCGCTGAAAGCCATCGGGGGTGTCGCCAAGTTCAATGAGGCGGCCCGGCTCGGCGGCACCCATGCGCGGTTTAAGGAACGGAGCCGTGTTGTGGACTTGCGAGATAAGCGTCGAGGGTCCGATCCACTGATCCCAAGCGTCGCGTCGTGGTTTGATGAGAGGAGTGGACAAGCTATCAGTATGACGCGGCGGCGCAGCCGCTACTCTCCGGTCGCCCCGAGAACTGCCCCGCCTGGCAGTCTACCCGATGGAACCGGTCTTCATGGTCTCCTCGACTTGAGCACGCAGAACTGGGGTTTGGTCAACTGCGCCGTCCGTCAGACTAGCGGCCAATAGGTGCCGAAGTACTCGTGGGCAAGAAATGGTTTGTGGTCCCTCGATATCCGCCACGGCCCTTCGTTCTCGCTCGCCGTTTGGTTTCTGGGGTCGCTGCCTCGCCGATGACCATCAGTCTCGTCAATGGCCGGTTGCGGCCGTTGACGGCTGTCCGGACTCTCATCACTCCAATCGCGGCTGACGATTCGCAGAAAAGGATGCGCGAAGACCCTCGAGACACGCACTTCCTACGCGCAAGAACTGGCCGATTCGCCTGGCCGTAAGTTGGATCCCGCGCTCATTCCGCTCACAGTCAAAAAGCGGCGATCCGAAGCCCTTCAAAACGGCCGCTATTTGTTCCGCGCCGCTGCCTTCAACCTGGCTTCGGCGCGCTTCATCGCATTCAGGGCGCGCGCCACGTCCATCCCCTCGACCGGCTTCTCCAGCCGCGCCTGCGCTTTCTGCAAGGATATCCGCGCCCGGGCTTCGTCGACTTCGTCCGCTTTCTCCGCCGCGTCCGTCAACACGCGTGCGTGATCGCGCAGCACTTCGAGGAAGCCGCCATGAATCACCAGATGCCGCACCCGTCCCTCCGCCGTATACGACATTTCGCCCGTGCCCAACTCCGACAACAGCGCGGCGTGCCCCGGCAGCAAGCCAAGATAGCCGTTGGCCGCGGGTATTTGAACGTCGCTCACTTGCTCCCGGACCAGCATCTTGTCCGGCGTGCAGATCTCAAGCTCGAACGTATCCGCCATGGGAAGTTACGCGACCGCCTTCAACTTCGCGGAGCGCTCCAGAACGTCCTCGATCGTGCCCTGTAGGAAAAACGCCTGCTCCGGCACGTCGTCGTGTTTGCCGTCGACCACTTCCTTGAAGCCGCGGATCGTGTCCTCGAGTTTCACGTACTTGCCCGCCGCGCCTGTAAACTGCTCGGCTACGTGGAATGGTTGCGAAAGGAACCTCTGCACCTTACGCGCGCGGGACACGATGAGCTTATCCTCGTCTGACAACTCGTCGATACCCAGAATCGCAATGATGTCCTGCAAATCCTTGTACCTCTGCAGGATTCCCTTCACGCGTTGCGCCGTGTTGTAGTGGTCGTCGCCGATTACGCGCGGATCGAGAATGCGCGACGACGACGCCAGCGGATCGACCGCCGGATAAATGCCCAGTTCGGAGATCGCACGCGACAGGTTCGTCGTCGCGTCGAGGTGAGCGAACGCCGTCGCCGGAGCCGGATCGGTATAGTCGTCGGCGGGTACGTAGATCGCCTGCACCGACGTGATCGAGCCCTTCTTGGTCGACGTAATCCGCTCCTGCAGCTCGCCCATTTCGGACGCCAGGTTCGGCTGATATCCCACGGCGGACGGCATGCGTCCCAGCAGCGCCGACACTTCCGAACCCGCTTGGGTAAACCGGAAAATATTGTCGATGAAGAGCAGTACGTCCTGGCCTTCTTCGTCGCGGAAATACTCGGCCAAGGTGAGACCCGTCAGCCCCACGCGCAAACGCGCCCCGGGCGGCTCCGTCATCTGTCCATAGACCAGAGCCACCTTCGACTTGGTGTAATCCTTCGGGTCGATGACCCCCGATTCCTGCATTTCGAGCCAAAGATCGTTGCCTTCGCGCGTCCTCTCACCCACTCCCGCGAACACCGAAACGCCGCCGTGCTTCATGGCGATGTTGTTGATCAACTCCATGATGATGACGGTCTTTCCGACGCCCGCGCCGCCGAACAGTCCGATCTTTCCGCCGCGAACGTAAGGCTCCAGAAGATCAATGACCTTGATGCCGGTCTCGAACATCTCAAGCGATGTGGATTGGTCTTCGAAAGACGGCGCGGGCCTGTGAATCGGATAAAACACCGTTGCGTTCACCGGGCCCATCTTGTCCACCGGCTGCCCGATCACGTTCAGCACGCGCCCGAGCGTCTGCTTGCCCACGGGCACCGTCACGGGCATGCCTAGGCTTTCCGCTTTCATGCCTCGCACCAAGCCTTCGGTTGGCTGCAACGCGATGGTGCGCACGCGCCCCTCGCCAATATGCTGCTGCGCCTCGCAGATAATGTCGATCGGCGAAGGCACGTCGTACCCTTCGCTCGTGATTCGGATCGCGGTGTGGATCAGCGGAATCTGGCCCTCGGGGAACTCGCAATCCACCGCCGGACCCGTCACCTGCACTACCTTGCCCATCACCGTCTTGGTTGCCGTCGTCATATAAAAATCACTCCGCCGCTGCCGCGCCGCTCACCACTTCGATAATTTCCTTCGTGATGCTGGCTTGGCGGACGCGGTTCATGTACAAAGTCAGTTTTTCGATCATGTCGGACGCATTGGACGTAGCCGCGTCCATCGCCGTCATGCGCGCCGCGTGTTCGGCGGCGGTCGATTCGAGCATCGCGCCATAAAGCGCGATCTCCACGTACTTGGGCAGCAGACTCGCCAGCATGTCCGCCGGAGGCTGCTCGAAAATGAAATCCACGAGTTCCGCGCCCGCCGGAATCTCCACGGGCAGCACTCTCCTGACGCTCAGCTTCTGCGAAATGACGCTGCGGAACTCGTTGTTGATCAGGTAAACGGCGTCGATCTCGCCGTTCGAGAACCGCTCGATCGCCTTCTTCGCGATTCCCTCCGCGTCGGAATACCGTACCTTGCCGGAGAGCCCGATGTACTCGCCAGAAACAACCGTATCCCGCTTCCGCCAGAAGTCACGGCCCTTGCGGCCGATGGCTTCAATTTCCACCGTCGCGCCCGCATGCTCTTCAAGAAAGAACTGGCTCGCCTTGATCAGATTCGTATTGAAAGCCCCAGCCAGTCCTTTATCCGCCGTCACCAGCATCAACTGGATTGTCTTTTCCGGTCTCTGCGCGAGCAGCGGCAGCGCCGAAACCCGCTCGTCCGAAGCGAGAGCCGCGGCGACATCGCTTAGAACGCTCTGCAACAACCTGGCGTAAGGCCGCGCGGACACTACGCGCTCCTGCGCGCGCCGCAGCTTCGCGGCCGAGACCATTTTCATGGCCCGCGTGATCTGCTGCGTGTTCTTGACGGAGCGGATGCGCCGCCGGATATCGATCAGGCTAGGCATTGGCGGAGAGGAAACGCTCCTTGGCTTCTTTGATCACGGTGTGCAGCATCGCGCGCAACGCGTCGTCGATCGCCTTCTTTTCGCGGATCTGCGCCCAGAGGCCCGCATGCGCGTTGTCGATGTAGCGGTAGAGAGCGGTCTCGAATTCGCGGCAGCGGTCGACCGCGATGTCGTCCAAGTATGCGTTTGTGGCCGCGAAGATGATCGCGACTTGCCGCTCCACCGGAATGGGCGCGTATTGTCCCTGTTTCAGAATCTCCACCAGACGCCGGCCGCGATTCAACTGCGCCATTGACGACTTATCCAGATCCGAACCGAACTGCGCGAACGCCGCCAGTTCCCGGTACTGAGCAAATTCGAGACGCATCGCGCCGGCGATCTGCCGCATCGCCTTGATCTGGGCGCTGCCGCCGACGCGGCTGACCGAGAGCCCCACGTTGATGGCCGGACGCACGTTCGAGTTGAACAAATCGGATTCGAGATAGATCTGGCCGTCCGTGATCGAAATCACGTTCGTCGGAATGTACGCTGAAACGTCGCCGGCCTGCGTTTCGATGAATGGCAGCGCCGTCAGCGATCCGCCGCCCTGCTCGTTCGAAAGTTTCGAGGCGCGCTCAAGCAAACGGCTATGAAGGAAGAACACGTCGCCGGGAAACGCCTCGCGTCCCGGCGGGCGGCGCAGCAACAATGAAATTTCGCGATACGCCGCCGCGTGCTTCGAAAGATCGTCGTAGACGCAAAGCGCGTGGCGTCCGCTATCGCGGAAGTACTCGCCCATCGCGGTTCCGGCGTAGGGAGCGATGTACTGCATGGGCGCCGGATCGGACGCGGAGGCCGAAACAACGATGGTGTAATCCATCGCGCCGTTATCTTCGAGCGTCTTCACAACCTGCGCCACGGTCGAGCGTTTCTGACCGATCGCGACGTAGATGCAGATCACGTCGCCGCCCTTCTGGTTGATGATCGTATCGAGCGCGATGGCCGTTTTGCCGGTCTGGCGGTCGCCGATGATCAGTTCGCGCTGTCCGCGGCCGATCGGAATCATCGCATCGATCGCCTTGATGCCCGTCTGCATCGGCTCCCGCACGGGCTGCCGGTCCACCACGCCCGGAGCGATGCGTTCGATCGCGTTAAATTTATCGGTGAGGATCGGCCCTTTTCCGTCGATCGGCTGGCCGAGCGCGTTGACCACGCGTCCCACCATCGCCTCGCCCACGGGCACGGACATGATGCGGCCGGTCCGCTTTACCTCGTCGCCTTCCTTGATTTCGGTGTAATCGCCCAGTAGCACCGAGCCTACCTGATCTTCTTCCAGGTTCATCGCAATGCCCGCCACGTTGTGCGGGAATTCGATCAGCTCGCCGGCCATCACCCGTTCCAAGCCATGAATACGCGCGATACCGTCGCCCACCGAGATCACCGAACCGGTTTCGGAGATGTCGATAGCGCCTTCGTAATTTTCAATTTGTTCGCGCAGTACCCGCGCGATCTCGTCCGCTCGTATGTGAGCCATAAGTTCGAAAGTCCTTAAAATTCCGGCCCGTCACCCGGCGCGAAGCTGCCGTCCAAGGGCGTCCAGCCTTCCCTGCACGCTTCCGTCGTAAACCGTCGACCCGATGCGCACCTGTACCCCGCCAATAAGCTCAGGCTCAACCTTTGGATCGAGCTTCACTTTCTTTCCTGTAACGCGCGCCAGTTCCGCCGCGAGCGCTTGTACCTGATCCGCGCTGAGCGCCTGCGCGGAACGCACGTCGGCGCGCACCACACCCAGCCGTCCGTCGATTTCCGCCTCGAACGAGGCGATCACTTCAGAGAGCGCGCCCGACCGGCGGTGGTCGATCAGGACCATCAGAAAATTCTTCACTTCACGGCAAAGCGGCATCATTTCCGCAAGACGAGCAATCACCGCGCGCTTTCGCGCCGGAGCAACCGCCGGCGAAAGAAGCGCATTCCGAAGTTCCACGGACTCCTTCATCGCGGCTTCGAAGGCCCTCAACTCGACGGTTACGTTCTCCGCGGCCAAGGACTTGGACGCAACCACGACGTCCGCAAGGGCGCTGGCATATCGGGAAGTTACGGAACGTGGCATGGTTAGTTTTCCCGCGGAAGGTTCCGGACGAAACTTTCGACGAGGGCGTTCTGATTCTCGGGTGTCATCCGCTGTCCGATGCGCTCCCGCGCGAGGCCAAGCGCGAGATTCGCGGCGTGCAGTTTCAACTCCTCGCGGGCGGTCTTACCGGCCGATTCGATTTCGCGCTGCCCGTTGGCGTTGATCTTGGCCAGTTCCCGCTCCGTGTCCTCCCGGACCCGCTGGCCTTCCGCTTCCGCCTCAGCCTTCGATTGAGCCCGCATGGACGCAACTTCCGAATCGAGCGCCGAGATTTTGCGCTCGATAGCCGAAGCTCTTGCCATGGCCTCCTCGCTGATTTTCCTGGCCTCAGCGATACCTTTCTGAATGGTTGCGGTTCGCGAGGCGAAGAAGGCGGGAGCGTTCTTTGCGATCATGTAGCCCAGCAAGCCCGCGAGGATTGCGAAGTTGGCCCATTTCCAGATTGTGAGATCCTTCTCGGGTTTGTGTTCGCCCTGTGCGTGCTCCGCGGCGGGAGTGGCATGAGTCTCCTGCGCGCGCACGGCTGGGGCGATCAGCGTCGTGGCAAGCAGCGCTGTGCACAGCAAGGCTCGCCGGGTCATGCGGCTCTCCGGCCCAGAATGCTCTCCACGATGCGGTCCGCGATGGCGGTCACTTCGGCATCGAGAGCCAGTTTCGCCGCCGCCATTTCTTCCGCAAGGCCCGCTTTCGCATCTTTAACGAGAGCCTCGACGCCGATTCGCGCCGCGCGTACGGCAGCCGCGCGTTGCTCCTGAAGCTCGCGCCGCAGTTTCTCCTGCTCCTGATAAATTTCGCCGCGCGCATGGCGGATCGCGGCTTCGTATTGCGCGGCTTTCGCCTCGGCGGCGGCCAAACTTTTCTCAGCGGACTGCTTTGCGCCCTCAGTCGCGTCGTGCCTCGCCTTCATCACTTTTTCCATCGGGCCAAAGAACACCGACTTCAAATAGAAATGAAGGAAAATGACCAGGAAAAAAGTAGGCAAAGCGGTCAGCAACAAACCGCTAAGAGCTTGCAGAGTAGAATCCATTTATTTCGTCTGGGAAACGCCTAAGCACAACTCCGCCTGACGTGTTAGAACTACCGTAAGATTGAAGTTATCACACTCGACCGGAGACGTCAACGCTCGACCCTCAACACCTCAACACCCAAACTGGATCTGCCGCCGGTCGCCGTTTCCGTTCGATAGTTTCTAGCGTCGCCAATTTTGAGAATTCGTCTCTCAGATCTTGCACAAACGCTAACGCGACCGCCACGTTGCCCAATCAGGATTTCTCACCCCCGGAGCGTCGGCATGAGTGCCGACGCGGCAAACACGAGTGTTTGCGCCACACCGGCTGACCGCACTCTCGCGGAGACCCTGTGGCAGCAGCGCTCGCTAATCCTCTCCCTCGGATTTCAATGGCGCCGCCCTTGGTTATCTTTGTGCAATGGCTGCGGACGTAGCGTTGAATTGGGCGGGCCGAATGTGGCGATTGGGGAACGGCGTTGAAATTTCCGTTCCAGCGGGTCCGAGGTGGCGTGCGGGCGGATCGTAGACGAAATTCGAGTAGCGGCTGAGATCACCCGCACGGACGTGCCGCCCGCCGACTCGCTCGTAGCCGGTGAAGAATACGGTTTGGTTGGGCCAGATGCGTCCGCCCGCGGTGCCGCCGAAATGTTGCTCTGGCCCGGCGGGGTTGGTAAAGAGACTGTTCGCGTCAGGCGTATCGTTCCGCAAGAACTCGACCGCCGGGCCGTGCGGGCCTTGCCGCCGGATCTGATGGGGCTTTTCACTTCGACATTGACGGTCCCGCTAGAGACCTGCGCGTGAACCGCCGTGCCCGGCAAGAGCAGAGAAGATCCACCGCGAGCACGCATGGTGCAAACCTTTTCGGAAGCTCCGATCTGAAATCCAGTTGATGACGAGAATGCGTCGGCCAACCTTCCTCGGCGGGTTCGTCCAGCCAATCGTGGCATTGGCACACTTTACAATTGCGCGGTTGCAATGTCACCAGTCCTCTGATATCGTTCCCATTAACAGGGTCGCGATTTCTTGATTAGCGGCCCGAGCGTGAGGAGTCTAAAAATGTCGAGAATCTGTCGTGCCGGCACGGTTGCTTTTCTGATATCCGCCGGCGTGGTTTCCGCTCAAACGAACCGCGGTGCCATCCGCGGCACAATTACCGATCCCACCGGGGCGGCGGTCGCGAACGTCGAAGCAAAGGCCCGGAATCAGGGCACGTCCATCGTGACTGTTTCCGCGACCGACCCGTCAGGCGCCTACACGTTTCCAAATCTTCTGCCTGGCGACTACGAGCTAACATTCACCAGCAAGGGCTTCAAGAAATCCGTGATCGATTCCGTGGCTCTCCACGTCGGCGAAACGTTGCGCGTGGATTCGACGCTCGTGCTCGGCGAATTGACCGAAAGCGTTTCCGTGTCCGGGGGGAATGTCGCTGTCACGCCAGATACCGTGCAGGTAGGAACGGTGCTCACGTCGAAAGAGTATGACAATCTGCCGCTCGCCGCAGTTTCCCGCATTCGCGTGGCAACGGATTTTGCGCTCTTTACTCCTGGTGTGCTTGGAAGCCAGCAGAGGCCAGGCGAGGCGAACACCGCCACGACTCAACTTTCGGTGGACGGAAGCAAGCCCGGATCCACGGACGTAACCGTCGATGGGATGTCCGCGGGACAGTTCCAGAATTTCGGCTCCTTTACCGAGGTTGGCACGCCGGTAGACGGCATCGCGGAGTTCAACATCATCAAGGGCACCGTGTCGGCCGAGTATGGCCACATCCAGTCCGCCCTGATCAGCTTTAGCCTCAAATCCGGCACGAACGAATTTCACGCGAGCCTGTTTGAAAACTTCCGCAACACGCGGCTCAACGCGAGGTCGTTCTTCGAAGCGAAAAAGCTTCCCTTTCACCAGAACAATTTTGGGGGAACGGTCACCGGGCCGATTCGCAAGGACAAGACGTTTTTCATGACTTCGCTCGACCTGTCGTACTTCCGGGGTGCATCGCAAGTCGTTGTATACACTTCCCCAACCGCGGAGTTCTTGAAAGGCGATTTTTCGCAGCTTCGGACTAGCGCCGGAGCGCTACGTCCCATCTACGATCCGGGTACGAGCGTACCCGATGGAAGGGGCGGCGTCACGCGCCAGCCATTCCAGGGTAATGTGATTCCGGCAGCACGTATCAGCCCGATCACGCGGCAGGTGGCGGACCTGTATCCCTTGCCGAACCGCTCGGGGATAGACAACAACTTCGTCGGCCGCGGCGGCGCGGCGGACCTCAATAACTATTATTGGATAAGTAGAATCGATCACCGGTTCAACGACAAGCACAGTGTCTCCGGTTCCTACAACTTCACGTTCGTGCCGCGCGATACCTATGATAATCCCTACGAAGGTACGGTCCTGCTGAATGGATTAGTTCAGGACTTCCGTAGCCGGAACTTCCGCGTGACCTACGATTACACCATCCGGCCAACGATTCTGAACCATTTTCAGATCGGCTACAACCGCTTCCTGAACCCCGTGCGAACGTACAGCCACCAATTCACTCCTGAAGTCAATTGGGTCCAGAAGTTGGGTGTAAAGGGCGTCAGCAACGGTGACGGGAGCCTGCCGGTTTTCGCCTTCAGTTCGGACAGCTATCCCCAGGCGGCGAGCCCGCGATGGGACGCGGATGTCGAAGACAACTCGATGCTGACCAACACGACGACATTGATCCGCGGCCGCCACAGCGTCAAGATTGGATTCGACGCCCGCATGCAGGAGTTCAACACGCGCAATCAGCGGAATCAAAACGGAACGTTCGTTTTCGATTTCAAGGAGACCGCATTGAATGCAAGCACTCAAACCGGGAACTCGTTCGCGAGTTTCCTGCTGGGCCAGGTCGACTCGGCCAACTTGAATTTGCCTCTAAACGTCGGCTCGCGCCGCCCGTACTTTGCATGGTTCGTGCAGGACGACTTCAAGTTCTCTTCGCGGCTTACGCTGAACCTGGGCTTACGGTACGATCTGGAATTGCCGCCTTATGAGCTGGCGGATCGCGCATCGATCTTCGATTTGAAAGCCGCCAACCCGGGCGCAGGTGGCATTCCCGGCGCAATGGTGTTCTCGGGGACAGGTCAGAACCGGATTGGCCGCCGCGCCTTCGAAGATAAATCCTATGGAGCAATCGGGCCGCGGCTCGGTGTCGCTTATAAAGTTGGGAATGGGACAGTAGTTCGCTCGAGCTACGGCATCATGTACTCGAGCAGCCGGCTGCTGAACTCGTACCTCGGCTACGGCGGTACGCAAAGCTTCATCAGTGCCGACAACGGCAATACGCCGGCGTTCCGCATTGAGCAAGGCATGCCAACGGATTTTCCGAGACCGCCTTTCATCAATCCGACCGTGGGCAACGGCAACAACGTGACTACCTCGGTGTTCAGCGAGGCGGCACGGATGCCGATGTCTCAGGTCTGGCGTTTTGACGTGCAACGGGAACTCGCGGGCGGTGTCGTTGCTGAGGCGGCGTACGTGGGTACCCGGGCGACCCACCTCAACGATTCGAGCCTCCGGAATTTCAACCAGGTCGACTCCCGGTATCTTTCGCTCGGAAGCCTGTTGACGGCAGACATAAATTCCGCCGCCGCGCGCGCGGCCAACATCCCGATCCCATACGCCACTTTCAGAGGTACGGTGCGGCAGGCGCTTCGCGCTTATCCGCAGGTACTCACCGTCACCTCCAACGAGGACAAGTTGGGATCTTCGACCTATCACGCTTTCGAGACGAAAGTGCAGAAGCGGTTCGCGAACGGTTTGCAGTATCTGGCGAGCTATACCTTCTCGAAGTCGATGACCGACGTGAATGACGCGCTCTCCGGCATAAATGAATCCGCGATACAGGACGCGGGTAACCGGAGGGCCGAGCGCGCTGTTGCCGCCTTCGACACTCCGCAGAATTTTTGGATCAGCACTATTTATGAGCCGCCCGTGGGACGCGGCAAACGGTTCCTCAGTCAAGCCGGCCCATTGCAGAGTGTGCTCGGCGACTGGGCAATCTCGGTTGTCCTGAATTACCAGAGTGGCGTTCCGTTGCGCATCTCGCAGTCGAACCGTCTGTCGATCTTCAATTCGGGCCAGCGCCCGGATCGCGTCGCCGGTGCGGCTGCGCGCAGTCCGGTCGAGTACGGCGCATTCGACCCGGCCGTAGACAGGCTGTTCAACCCTGCCGCATTCGTTCAAGCGGGCACAGCCGCATTCGGTAATGCCGCCTCACGGCTGAGCGACGCCCGCGGGTTCGGCATCCGCAGGGAGGATGTCAATGTCAGCAAGAAGTTCCACATTATGGAGCGCTTTCTGTTTGAGTTCAACGGGCAGATTTTTAACCTCTTCAATCGCAACCAATGGGGCCGCGCCGAAGACAACATCAGTTCGTCGAACTTCGGCAAGGTAAGTCTGGCGGGTCCAGGGCGGTTCGTCCAACTCGGGCTCAAGATGCGGTTTTGAAGTACAATGCGGCAATCATGCATGAGTGCTGTTCAAAATGCTTGGGACTTCTGGAAGCCGCTACACGGGGCTTAGGACCCGGCTTGATCTCCGGCGTTCACTTGCAAAAGTTCAGGTGAGGTTCTGATGTTCACGATACGGGCTTTTATTTTCTCCGGCTTGGCGATTTCCCTCTCGGCCGCCGAGCTGAAGGTCCAGGCCAGGAATGTAGTCGTCTATCAGGAGGCGGGGCGCTTCGGCGGCTGGCCGGCAAATCAGGGCATCTGGTCATGGGGCAACGAAATCGTCGTCGGCCTGCGCTCGGCGATCTTCAAAGTAAATCCAACCGGGCATGCACGGGATAATTCCAAGCCGCAGG
>SHUI01000065.1 GCA_009697455.1 Bryobacterales bacterium | reverse complement strand
CGCTGAACGCCTGCTCGACGACGAATGCGGTTAGCGTAGTTTGTTTTAGTTCCGCCGCGCGGGCGATGACATCCTTTTGCAGATGACGCATTCGAAGCTGAACTTTTGTTTCCCTCAGAGTCGATTGATTTCGCATGGCGCCTGTCACTTCCTGAAATCAGGATACCGAATCGGATGGACGCTGTCCATACACCTTGCGCGTCCCTCCTTCCCGTTCCGGGACACCGCCCGCCGACGGAGACAACTCTTGAACTATTTTTACACGTTGATTTCAAAACGCTTAATGCTCCTGTACCCCCTTCCGAGCCTCCTCGTGCGTGTACAATCCACCGACAGGTAGGTAGGGCCAACGATGTATGTTCATGCGCGAACACGAATTTGCGAAAACGAAAAATTGCGAAACGACGCTAATTCCCATTTTGGGAAAACTCCCGCCTCGCCTGCGACCGTCGTTTACAATGAAAGTTACCCCATGCACCAAAAACTAACGGCCAATGCGCCGGGTCTCGACCTCGACCCTCGCGAAACAGCGGAGTGGCTTGAGGCCCTCGACCAGATTATCGACGACGCTGGCCCCGCCCGCGCCGCTTTCCTTCTTGATTCGCTGTCCCATCGGGCCGCCGCTTCAGGAGTGCCTGTCCTGGCGGCTCGGAACACACCCTATCTCAACAGCATTCCCGTCGAAAACGAGGTCCCCTACCCCGGCGACCGAGCCATCGAGCGCCGCATCAAGAGCCTCACCCGTTGGAACGCCATGGCGATGGTCGTGAAGCAGAATAAGTACGACAAGAGCATCGGCGGCCACATCTCCACCTACGCCTCGCTCGCCACCTTGCTTGAAGTCGGCTTCAATCATTTCTTTCGCGGCAGCTATGGCGACGAACCCGGCGACCTGATTTACTTCCAGGGTCATGCCTCTCCCGGCGTTTACGCGCGCGCCTTTCTCGAAGGCCGTCTTACCGAAAAACACCTCGCGAACTTCCGCCGCGAACTGCAGGATCACCCCGGCCTTTCGTCCTACCCGCACCCGTGGCTGATGCCGGATCTTTGGCAGTTTCCCACCGTATCCATGGGAATCGGACCCATCAACGCCATCTACCAGGCCCGCTTCATGCGATATCTGGAGAACCGCGGCCTGCTAAAAGCTTCGCCTCGAAAGGTCTGGGCTTTCCTCGGCGACGGCGAAACCGACGAGCCGGAATCGATGGGTTCGCTGACGCTCGCTTCACGCGAAAAACTGGACAATCTAATCTTCGTCGTCAACTGCAACTTGCAGAGGCTTGACGGACCCGTCCGCGGTAACGGCAAGATTATCAACGAACTTGAAGCCGCCTTTCTCGGCGCCGGCTGGAACGTCATCAAGGTGGTGTGGGGCGAAGATTGGGACAGCCTGCTCGCCCGCGACACCACCGGTCTTCTCCGAAAACGTATGGAGGAATGCGTGGACGGCGAATTCCAGAGCTTCAAAGCCAAGGGTGGCGCATACATCCGCAGCGAGTTCTTCGGAAGGTACCCGGAGTTGCTGCCGCTCGTGGAGCACTTGAGCGACGAGGAAGTCGGTAAACTGCGGCGCGGCGGGCACGATCCGAAAAAGGTCTACAACGCCTACAAAGCGGCCGTTGAGCACACCGGCCAGCCTACCGTGATTCTCGCGAAAACGGTGAAGGGCTACGGACTCGGAGAGGCCGGCGAGGGCCGCAACGTCACGCACTCGCAGAAGAAGCTGAACGAAAAGGAAATCGAGTATTTTCGCGGGCGCTTCGATATTCCGATTCCTGACAAGGCGGCGCGCAACGCCGATTTCTACCGCCCGCCGGCGGATAGTCCGGAGATTTCCTACATGCAGGAGCGCCGCCGCATCCTTGGCGGGTATCTGCCGAAGCGCGCGCACCCGAAGAGTTCGATTCAGGCGCCGGCTCTTGAATACTTCAGTGAATCGCTTCACGGTTCGGGCAGCCGCGAGGTGTCGAGTACCATGGCTTTCGTGGGTCTGCAGAAAGCCCTCCTGAAGCATCCGGAATTGGGCAAGCGGATCGTGCCGATCATCCCCGATGAAGCCCGCACGTTTGGCATGGAAGCGCTCATCCGCGAGTTCGGCATCTACGCGAGTCAGGGGCAGCTCTACAAGCCGCACGATTCCGAGTATCTGCTTTACTACAAGGAAGCGAAGGACGGCCAGATTCTCGAAGAGGGCATTACGGAGGCGGGTTCGATGGCGTCTTTCGCCGCCGCCGGCACGGCCTACTCGAACTACGGACTCGAGACCATTCCGTTCTTCACTTATTATTCGATGTTCGGATTCCAGCGCGTGGGCGATCTCATCTGGGCCTTCGCCGATTCGCGCGGCAAAGGCTTTCTGGTGGGCGGCACCGCCGGACGCACGACGCTCGCTGGCGAGGGTTTGCAGCATCAGGATGGGCACAGCCCGGTGCTCTCAAGCACCATTCCGACTTGCGCCGCTTACGACCCGGCTTATTCTTACGAACTTGCCGTAATCGTGCAAGACGGCATCCGCCGCATGTATCAGGAAGGCGAAGACCTCTTCTACTACCTCACGATTTACAACGAAGAATACGCGATGCCGGCCATGCCGGAAGGCAGCCGCGAGGGCATTTTGAAGGGCATCTACCGCTTCAAGCCGGCCGAAGGCGGTCCCGCCACGCTGCAATTGTTCGGTAGCGGGGCGATTCTGAACGAGGCGCTCAAGGCCCAGAAGATTCTTGCTGAAAAATACGCGGTGCACGCGGACGTGTGGAGCGTGACGAGCTATAACGAGCTTCGGCGCGAGGCTCTCGCCGTCGAACGCTGGAACCGTCTGCATCCAGCCGAACCGGCAAGAGCGCCCTATATCACGACCGCGCTGGGCGCCGCTAAAGGTCCTATCATCGCCGCAAGCGACTACATGAAGATCGTTCCGGACCAGCTTTCGCCGTGGCTGGGTGGCCGCCTTTCGACGCTCGGCACGGACGGCTTCGGCCGCAGCGACAACCGCGAATCCTTGCGGCGGCACTTCGAAGTAAACGCCGTCTCCATCGCAGCAGCCGCCTTGTCGCGTCTTGCCCGCGATGGCAAGTTCGATCCGGCGGCGGCCGCGAAGGCGATCGCCGACCTGGGCGTCGACCCCGAGAAGGCCGACCCGGCGCGCGCATAAAGGCCCGGCATGAAACAACGACTGCAATTGGCAGGAGGCGCGGCGGACGATCGTTTTTCGTCGTCTGCCTTCTTCTGCGCGGTTCCACGTGGAGACTTGGAATAAATGTCAGTCAATCCCGAGTCGACGCAAGGCATTAACAGTTGGCTCGAAGACGAAATGCGCCTGGAATTTCAGCGCGACCGTCGCACGGTCGATGAATCCTGGCGGCAGGTCTTCGAAAATGGCGGCACGGTGAGTCGGGCGGTCATGAGCCAGCCCGCCGCAATCAAGCCAACCACGCCCCAACCCGCCGCGTCACAACCGGACGTGCCGGGAGAACTCTCCCCGCTTCGCGGCGCGGCCGCCCGCGTTGCGCAGAATATGTCCGCGAGCCTTTCCGTTCCGCTCGCCACTTCTCAGCGCATCGTGCCGGTGAAGGTCATCGACGAGAACCGGCGCATGATCAACCAGCACCGCACCCTCGTCGGCAAGAGCAAAGTCTCGTACACGCACTTGGTGGGATGGGGCATTGTGCGTTCGATTGAAGCGCACCCGGCCATCAATCACGCCTACGCCGAGAGCGGTGGGCAGCCCTTTCGCGCGCTCCATCCGCAAATCAATTTGGGCATCGCGGTCGATGTCGCGGCGAAGGACGGCTCCCGAAATCTGGTCGTTCCCAACATCAAGAACACGGGCGAACTTGATTTCCAACAATATATCACGGCCTTCGACGATCTGGTGGCGCGCGCCCGCGCCGGCAAGCTCACAACGGCCGATTTTGCCGGTACGACGATCTCGCTCACCAACCCCGGCACGGTGGGCACCATGGGTTCAATTCCGCGGCTGATGCCCGGCCAGGGTGCGATCATCGCCGTCGGCGCGATCGACTACCCTGCCGAGTATCAGGGCGTGGCGCCTGAAACCCGCGCCATGTTGGGCATCAGCAAGGTGATGTCGGTTACCTGTACCTACGACCACCGCATCATTCAGGGCGCGGAATCCGGCATGTTTCTCGGGAAACTGCAAAGCCTCCTTGATGGTGACGACGGCTTCTACGAAGAGATTTTCGAACACCTGAAGATGCCTCACAGCCCGGTGCGATGGGCGCCCGACCGTCAGTCTGCGCCGTTGGGAATGGGCGGGCACACGGCGGACGGCGTGAAAGCCGCGGCCGTCATTCAGTTGATCAACGCGTACCGCGTGCGCGGCCACTTGATCGCGGACCTTGATCCGCTTGGCGCCGAGCCGAGCTACCATGCCGAACTCGATCCCCTCACCTACGGGCTCACCATTTGGGACCTGGACCGGGAGTTCCTGACCGGCACGCTGGGCGAAGCCATCGGCGAAGGCGCGCCCAAACCCATCGCCACATTGCGCGAGATTCTCGAAACGCTGCGCCAGACCTACTGCGGAAAGATCGGATGCGAATACATGAACATTCAGCATCCGGAGCAGAAAGCCTGGCTGCAGAAGCGCATGGAACCCGAAGCTAACAACTGGCCGCTCGAAAAACCCGTGAGGCTTCGGATCCTGGAGCACTTGCTCGAAGCCGAAGAGTTCGAGCATTTCCTGCACGCCCGTTTTGTGGGGCACAAGCGATTCTCGCTCGAAGGCGCGGAAACCGCGATCGCGATTTTGAGCGAGACGCTCGATCGCGCCGCGGATTTGGGCGTTCAAGAAGCCGTCATCGGCATGGCGCACCGCGGCCGTCTGAACGTGCTGGCGAATATCGTGGGAAAGCCGCTCTCGCAGGTCTTTTCCGAGTTTGAGGGCGACGACCCGGCGAGCATGCAGGGGTCGGGCGACGTAAAGTATCACTTGGGCGCGAGCGGCTGGCGGCGTTCGGCCTCCGGGCGCGACATTCGCGTTTCCGTTGCGCCGAATCCAAGCCACCTCGAAGCCGTCAACCCCGTGGTGGAAGGGATCGTCCGTCCGAAGCAGGACCGCATCGGCGACACGGAGCGCGCGCGCGTGATACCGATTCTGGTTCACGGCGATTCCGCCTTCGCCGGTCAGGGCGTCGTCGCCGAAACGCTTAACCTTTCACAACTCGACGGCTACCACACCGGCGGCACGATTCATCTCATTGTGAACAACCTGATCGGCTTCACCACCATGTCGGAGGAGGCCCGTTCAACGCCTTATTCCACCGACATCGCGCGCACCGTGCAGGCTCCAATCTTCCACGTGAACGGCGATGATCCGGACGCCGCCATTCGCGTTGCGCAAATCGCCTTCGACTACCGGCAGCAGTTTAAGAAGGACGTCGTGATCGACATGTTCTGCTACCGTCGGCACGGTCATAACGAGGGCGACGATCCGAGCTACACGCAGCCGATTCTCTATCGCAAGATCCGTAAGCAACTCTCTGCCGCCACGCTCTATTCCGCGCGTCTGCTTCGCGATGGCGTGATCGACGAAGCCGGAGCGTCCGCTCTGCGCGCGCGCGTGGCCAAACAGTTCTCCGACGCTTACGATGAGGCGCAGGCCAACGCCGTGCGCTTTGAAGTGCAGGAGTTGAGCGCGGTTACGACGGAAGACATCGCGGCCTTTTGCACACGCACCGGGATTGACTCCGGCACGCTCGCGAAAGTCGTCGAAGGCGTGACGCGCTTCCCTGAAAATTTCCACCTGCATCCGAAGCTTCGCGGCTTCACCGACAAGCGCAAGGAGGCGCTCGAAAAAGGCGGACCCATCGACTGGGCGTTTGCCGAGACGCTGGCCTTCGGAAGCCTTGTGCTCGAAGGCACCCCTATCCGCCTGAGCGGCCAGGACAGTGGCCGGGGCACTTTCTCGCAGCGTCATCTGGTCTTCTACGACTCCGAAACCGGTCGCGCTCTGGTGCCGCTGAAACATCTTTCGCCACAGCAGGCACGCTTCGACGTATTTGACAGTTCGCTTAGCGAGTACGCCGTGCTCGGCTTTGAGTTTGGCTATAGCGTGGCTGATCCGTTGACGCTGGTTCTGTGGGAGGCGCAATTCGGCGATTTCGCGAACGGCGCTCAGATCATGATCGACCAGTTCATCGCCAGCGCGGAGTCGAAATGGGGACAGCCGAGCGGTCTTGTACTGCTGCTTCCGCACGGATACGAAGGGCAGGGCCCGGAGCACTCAAGCGCGCGCATCGAGAGATTTCTCACTCTCTGCGCCGAACAGAACATGCAGGTGTGCAATTGTACAACGCCCGCGCAGTATTTCCATCTGCTGCGGCGTCAGATGCTGGGCGGCCTGGACCGGCGCGGCGTGCGCAAGCCTCTGATCGTTTTCACGCCCAAGAGCCTGCTGCGGCATGCGAAGGCGGTCTCGACCGTGGGTGATCTCACCGCCGGCGGATTCCGTGAAGTCCTGCCGGACACGGCCGTCGATCCAGCGGCCGCGACGCGCGTCGTTTTTTGCTCCGGAAAGGTTTACTACGATCTGATCGCCGCGCGCGAAGAGCGGCACATCGGGCATGTGGCGATCGTTCGCGTGGAACAACTGTATCCGTTCCCGGCGGAGCAGATTGCCGACATAGTGGCGTCATATCCCGCCGCGGGAGAGTTGGTGTGGGCGCAGGAAGAGCCGATGAACATGGGAGCATGGCGGTTTGTCAACGAACTCCTGCAGCCGGTTGCGCAGGCCAACCACCGCACGTTACGCTACGCCGGACGCGCCGAAAGCGCCAGCCCGGCAACCGGTTCGCACAAGCGGCATCAGCAGGAACTGACGGAGTTGCTCACGGAAGCCCTGATGCCGGCGCCGATCGAGGAAAAACGAAAGGTACGCCTGATCGCGCGAAGGAAAGCCAAGTAATTGAACGGCCGGCCCCGGCCGGAACCAGGCGCTCGTTCACCAAGCCGGCGTTGGAACGGTCAGGGTGAAGACGAAAAGGACCGCGCCTGGGGATTGGTTAGGGCTTGAGAATCCGGCGAACCTTTCGCGCGAACCCAACCATCAGCCCAAGAAACCCCATGCTCAGCGTGGCCGGTTCGGGCGTTCCCGTCAGTGCCTGGCCTGAGCTGTCAAACGCCCGCGCTCCCTGCTGGCCTGCAAGGAAAGGTCCGTTCAGGCCCGATGTCAGCCTTCCGCGTAACTGAAGCTGCTCCCCTCCGACAGCGGGGTTAGGAAACGCAAATGAGCCGTCCAGATGGTAGGTAAACTGGATGTTGTGAACGCCCGGCGAGACACCCGCGATGCTGATCGTGTCATGGGCCGCGATCTGCCCCAGCACGTCATATTGGCCCGCGGATGCATTGTTCAGAGTTGACGAAGTTCGCGCACCCAGGTCGAAGCCATTCGTAGCATAGAAACTCGAACCGGTGACAGACGCCGCCTGGCCGTTGTTGGCGTTCGTGAAATTGTAAGTAAGGGAATTGCCCCCGGGCGAGTTAATGCAATTGGAACTGCAGCCGGTGGGAATCATGATGTACAACGTCTGACTGCTGTAGATGGGACTGGACATCGCGGGCAATGCAGCAGTCGTGAATAAGACGATCCGGAAGAATACCTCGTGCATGCTCTCTCCTCTTTGGTCGTTGTCTCACAACACGGAGTCTTGCACGCCGCATGATGGCCCGAGGGGGAGGTTGACCGGGGGCGGCCCCGGAAGTCCGTTCGCAGGCGAGGGGCGGCGGAGGCGTACGGGTGGATCAACCGGACGCTACAGCAGCAATACCGGGAGATGACGGGACTGAGCCGGACGCAGGTGACGCGGCTGGTGGCGTAGTACTGGGAGCAGGGCGCACACATGTAGTCTCCGACGACCGGGACGCCGCCGGGGCTCGCCTGGATCCATCGTTGCGTTCGGCCTGGCTGAAATTTACCACCGCGCCGACACGCGCTCGCGCGTGATTTGCGCAATCGTCTGCGTCCCGCAGTTCCGCATGACGAGCTTTAACTCGCCTTGCAGAATTTCGATCACGCGGTTCACGCCCGCTTCACCGAATGCTCCCAACCCCCACAAGAACGGACGCCCTACGCCCACGGCCGCCGCGCCCAATGCCAACGCTTTGAAAACATCCGTACCGCGGCGGAAACCTCCGTCCACGAAAACCGGTACGCGCCCGCGCACTTCCTCCACCACTTCGGGCAGCGCTTCAATCGTGGAACGCCCCGTTTCCGTTCCGCGCCCGCCGTGGTTTGAAACCCAGATGCCGTCGAAACCGTGCTCTACCGCCAGACGCGCGTCTTCACTCGTGTCGATCCCTTTGATCAGAAACTTGCCCGTGATCAACTTGCGCAAACGATCGACGAACGCCCAGTCCAGGGCCGGGTTGTGCATCGAGACGCCACTCATGTCGATGCCGTCGAACATCCGCCTTTCTTTCGGCGACGTTCCCGGGTCGCCGTCGTGGCAGGCCGCGCATTGTTTCATATCCTTGGGCCGCAGGCGCTTGTAGGTCTGGCTGTTCCGGCCGGTGATGTTGTCCACCGTCAACGTGATCGAGGGGCAACCGGCCGCCTGCACGCGCCGCACGATCCTCTCCGTCACTGCCCACGAAGAGGCTGCGTACAACTGATACCAGACCGGCCGCCCGTAGGCTTTCGAGACATCCTCGACGCCAATGGACGTGGCGTTGGAAAGCACTTGCAGCGTCGAACGGGCCTTCGCCGCGCGAGCCACCGCGAGTTCGCCCTCGGGATGGAAAAATTTTTCTCCGCCCGTGGGACAAAGGAACACCGGGCTCTCGAAGGTCTCGCCCCACAAAGTGGCGCGCGTATCGACTTTGGTCGCGTCGATCAAACGCCGGGGCCGCAGTTGCACATGCTTCAACCCTTCGCGATTGGCGTGCAGCGTTACGTCGTCATCCACGCCGCTTACCATGTAGGCCCAGTGTCCGGGCATGACCCTCCGGCGCGCCGCCTCCTCGAAGTCCATCACATCGAGCGCGTCCGCCGGACTTGTGATGACATCGGCCGCAAACGCCCTGACTCCACCTAGAGCCGCCACGTACGGACTACCCGCCATGAACTTCAGAAATGCCCGCCGCGTTTTGGAATTCATTTGGTTTTCCGGCATTATACACCGCTCCGCTAGAATCGTATGATGCTCCCCACGCATTTCTATCGAACCGCTCAGGGACGCCGCGTCTCGACCCTCGGACTCGGCACCTACCTCGGCGGCGCGGACGATGACACGGATTCACGCTACACAGAGGCCGTGCGCGCAGCCGTCGCCGGCGGCATCAACGTCATCGATACCGCGATCAATTACCGTCATCAGCGTTCCGAGCGCTCGATAGGCGCGGCGCTGCGCGGCCTGGATCGCGACGGCCTGCTAATTTGCACCAAAGCCGGCTTTCTCACTCCGGGCGCGGTCCCGGATGGCCTCCTTAAGGAAGGCGACGTCGTGGGGCGGATGCACTCCATGGCGCCCGATTTCCTGGCGGACCAGATCGACCGGAGCCGCGCAAACCTCGGCGTGGATACGATCGACGTCTTCTACCTCCACAATCCGGAAACGCAACTCGGATTCGTGAGCCGCGACGAATTTCATGCGCGTATCGGAGCGGCCTTCGCGCGTCTCGAGCAACTTGTAGCGGACCGCAAGATCGGCTGGTACGGCACTGCCACGTGGGATGGTTACCGGAAGGCGGGGGCGCTCGATCTCAACATCCTTCTTGAAATCGCCGGGCGCGAGGGCGGGCCCAATCATCATTTCCGGTTTATTCAGCTTCCGTTCAACCTCGGCATGGTGGAAGCGTTCGTAAGCCAGCCTGGCAGACCGCCCGTGCTGGAAATCGCCGCGGCGGCGGGAGTCACGGCGGTCGCGAGCGCGACCTTGATGCAGGCGAGTCTCGCCTCGAATATGCCGGAGGGCGTAATTGAGCGCCTGCCGGGATTGGTCACGAACGCGCAGCGAGCGATCCAGTTTACGCGCTCGACGCCCGGCATCACAGTAGCGCTCGTGGGTATGAGCGATGCCGCGCACGTTGCGGAGAATCTAGGCGTCGCGCGAGTTCCGCCCGCGACGCGCGACGAGTACATGCGGCTTTATCAATGAAAACAAGACCTACCCCCGCGCTTGTTCTTTTCGATATCGATGGCACGCTGACGCGCCGCGCCGGCAGGCACCATCGCGATGCGCTGGTGCGGGCGGTTCACGACGTCACGGGCATGGAAACGTCTCTCGATCACATCCCGCTGCACGGGATGCTCGATCCGGATATCCTCCGCCGGATGATGGTTGATGCCGGGGCCTCGGCGGCGTTCGCGAAGCGCGCGATGGCGGCGATCGTCAAACGGGCGGAATCTATCTACGTCCGCACGTGCCCGAGCCTTGTCCGAAAGACCTGCCCCGGAGTACGGCCGTTGCTTCGGCGGCTCACGGCGGAGGGAATTCCACTCGCGCTCGTGACCGGCAACCTCACGCGAATCGGATGGAAGAAAGTGGAGCGCGCGGGTCTGAAATCGCATTTCCGTTTCGGCGCATTCGCCGAGATGGCGCCGACTCGGACGGCGCTCGCGCGCATGGCGATCCGAAAGGCGCGGGCAGAAGGCCTCATTGAAGGCTCAACGCCGATCTCGCTCATCGGCGATTCGCCGAGCGACGTGATCGCCGCGCGAGAGAACGGCATCCGCGCGATCGCCGTGCATACGGGGATATCAACGCGCGAAGAATTGGCCGCGCACGCGCCCGACATCTTGATCGCGGACCTGCGCGCGCTCAAGCTTCACATGCTTCTCTGACGGGACCTAGCGGTTGAACGGCCCTAACGGAAAAGCAACAAGGTCGAAATCGCGGTGAGCACAACCACTGACGCTTCGAATGCCGCGGGAGAAACGCGGCTCATACCCCAGCGGCCGGTCAACGCCCCCGCGAGGACGGCGGGGATCATCAGTACGTTGAAAGCGAGCGACGTTCCGCTGATGAGGCCGTGCCATAGATAGATGGGCACCTTCGCC
Organism: Bryobacterales bacterium; assembly: GCA_009697455.1. Taxonomy (GTDB): domain Bacteria; phylum Acidobacteriota; class Terriglobia; order Bryobacterales; family Bryobacteraceae; genus SYKU01. The sequence continues at coordinate 8,860 of SHUI01000065.1, read as the reverse complement.
AGATTGATGACGAAGAAAAACCAGGCTCCGGTAGCGATGAACTCTTCTTTTGGCAGACGTTTGCTGAGCAGATAGAGGTTCATCACGGGACCTGCCGCATTTGCCACCGTGGTCGCGAAGCCGGCTGATACGCCGTAGGGCGCTGGGTGTGAAGGCGCGCCCGCCGTATCCGGCCGCAAACGCCGCCGCAGGTAAGCTCCCAGCATTATGAGCACGATCACACCAACACCCGGACGCAGGATGCGCTCGTTAAGGGAAAGAGCGGCCGCGCCAAGTGCCATGCCCACCACCACCCACGGCATCAACGAGAACAGACGGCCGGCCGCTGCGTGGCGTCTCCAGTAGAATACGGCGAATAAGTCGGCCGTGCAGAGCACGGGCAAAAGCCAACCCGCCGATTGACGCGCATCGCCCACGGCAAGCACCATCAGCGGAATCGCGAGGATGCCAACTCCTGGAAATCCCGTCTTCGCGACCCCCACCATGAAGGCGCATGCCGCGCCGAGGAGCCACTGGAACGCGGAGAGATGGGGCACAAAGTGCATTAGTCAGCATACCGGACATCCATCGGGAGTACAATTGTCCTGAAATGAGACCGACGTGCGAAGCTTTGCTTGGCCTGTTGCTGGCTTTGTTGTCCGCGACGCCGATGCTCGCCGAAATCACCCCAGCCGATGAGCGGGCGATCGCGCTGTGGATTTTGAGCCGCGGCGGCCAGGTGATGGTTGACGGGGCCGATAAGCCCATCGGCGATCCGTTCAATCTGCCCAACCGCGAATTCCGGATCGTGGTCGCCGATATGCACGGCACCATCACCGAGCCCAAGGATCTCGAGCGGCTCAAGCAGTTGACTCATGTCCGGGAGTTGTATATCCCCGCTCGCGTCTGGAGCCCGGTCAGCGACGTCAAAGCGCCATTCGCGGATGAATCCTTTCAGTACTACCAGGGAATGCGCCAGTTGGAGAAATTTCACGCCGGCCTGACAACGCTCGCCTGGCTCGACATCGGTGACGAAGGAGTGAAGCGCCTCGCTCCGCTCACGCAGCTGAAACATCTCCGGCTCAACAACACCACCATCAAGGATCCTAACTGTTTCACGGCGCTCGTCAATCTGGAGTCGCTCGACCTGGGCGACGCGTACGTACTCGACCAGTCGCTCGCGCCGCTCGCCAACATGAGGAATCTACGCCGGCTGAACCTCCTCGGCACGCTGGTCACCGACGATGGATTGAAGCACCTGCGCGATCTCACGAGCCTCGAAGATCTCGATCTCTACGGAGTCCGGATCACCGACACCGGCATCGGACACCTCCGCCGTCTAACGGGTCTCCGGCGGCTGAACCTGCTGGGCGCGCAGGTTACCGATTCGAGCGCCGGGATACTCGCGCAGTTTCCAGAACTTCGCGACCTCAACCTCTATCGCAGCCGGATCACCGACGCCGGCCTGAGCAAGCTGCATTCGCTGCGGAACCTGGAATTGCTTGACCTGCGCTATAGCGGCGTCACAGGCTCCGGAGTGCAAGCGCTCCGAGCCGCGCTGCCGAGTTGCAGGGTGACGTACGTCGAGACTGCTCCGCTGGTCTCCCGTTCCGCCGCGGGCCTGGCGCCGGCAGGAAAGGGAGAACAGGCGATCGCTCAATGGATTCACTCCCTCGGTGGGCAGGCGCGTCTTGCGGATGGCAAGATCCAGTCGATTTCGCTCGCGCGAGTTCGCTTTACCGACGCCCAATTGAAGTATCTGGCGGCCCTCACCGGCATCGAAAAACTGGATCTCGAGGCCACGGACGTCAGTGACGCGGGCCTGGATTGGCTGGCGAAGCTCAACCGCCTGCGAGACCTCAATCTGAGTTTCACTTCCGTGTCCGATCCCGGCCTGGGGCACCTCGCGCCGCTGACCGGGATGCGGCGCCTTACGCTCGCGGGTACCAGGGTAACCGGCTCCGGACTAGCTCGCCTCGTGAGTTGGACGGCGCTGAAAGATCTCGACCTGTCCTCCACCTCCGCCGGCGATGAAGCCCTTCGATCCATCGGGAAAATCAATGGCCTCGAAAGGCTGGCGCTTTCGAGTTCAGACGTAACCGACGAAGGGTTGGCGCACCTCAAAGATCTTCAGGCGCTCTCCGCGCTCGACCTTCGGGGCGTCGACTTCAGTGATGCCGGCATGGCGAGCATTGCCGCCCTCAAGGGCGTGCGCGAACTGAATCTAACCGATGGCCGGTTCACCGATAAAGGGCTGCTGCTTCTGGCGCAGCTTCCGCGTCTCGAGCGGCTCGACTTGGTGCGTACGAGGGTGACTGATAAGGGCGTCGCATCCCTGGCCGCAATTCCCACCCTTCAGTCTCTCAAGCTCGATTACCTTCCGGTGACCGACAAGGGGATCGAACCGCTAAAGCAACTTCCTGCGTTGAAAGAACTGAGTCTCGACAATACAAACGTCACCGACGCTGGCATGGAGGTTCTGCGTTCTCTCTTTGGTTTGCAGTCGCTCGACCTTTACCACACGCGCGTGACAAAGAAAGGATACGAGGCGCTTCTGTCCGCGTTACCGCGGTGCAAGATTTTTTTCGATGAGCAATCCGGATTCCCGCCGCGGCGAACGGGAAAGACTTGACCTATGTCTACCCTCCGCGGTTTCTTCCTGGCGATGCTCTGGGCAGTCGCGTCCCCAGGCGCAAGCGACTGGATTGCGGGTATCGGCGCCCAGGCCGAGCGCGATCCCAAAGGCAACGTAATTGGCGTCAACCTGCGCGGAAGCTGGATCAATGACGCCGAGATGATTCAATTAGCCCGGCTGACGAACCTGGAAAAGCTCGACCTTTCTCACGCGCGCATCACCGACGAAGGGCTGCTTCACTTGAAACCCGCGGCTAAGATCCGCGAACTGAACCTTTATTATGCGGAGTGGATCACCGATCAGGGCATGACGGCGATTGCAAACTGGAAGCAACTGAAGCGTCTCAACGTGCGAGGGACCAGGATCTCGGACTCGACGCTCGAAATCGTCAGCCGGATTACCGGACTCGAGGCGCTCGACATCGCTCACGCCCCCATAACCGACAACGGCCTCGATCATCTGATTACGCTTGTCAACCTTAAAGAGCTTGCCATGGGCGGCGGACGGCGGTCGAGCGGCGCGTTGACGGTGCTACGGATGCTGCCCACCCTTACCCATCTGGACCTAAGCGGTGCGCGTCCCGCGCCACCGGACATGCCAGGCCGTGCGGGTGCGGGTTCCGGCATGCCGGAGGAATCGCTTCGCTCGATTGCGGAGCTGAAAGATCTGCGCGTCTTGAAGCTCGGGCACCAGAACATCACGCCGGCCGGCTTGCGGATACTGGCCTCGCTTGAAAAAGTCGAGGCGCTCGGTCTCGAGGGTTGCCAGCGCGTGGACGACAGCGCAGTCGCGGTGCTGACCGGCTGGAGAAGCCTGAAGCGTTTGGATCTTCAGGACACGAAGGTCACGGCGCAAGGTCTGGCAACACTTGTCAAGGCGCGGCCGGACTTGGCGGTCTTGCCGGCCTTGCCCAAATCCTCCGAATGATCACGCGCGCCGCCCGGAATGCGGTCCCGCGCGTTGGAGAGCACGGAGATTCCGATGTAGGCCCAGCAGGAGAACAGCGCGTGCAACGGACACTTCGAGTCAGCCTGCTCTCACCCGCTCCTGCTGTTCAATCGGGAGGGCGGCTGCCTTGGGCGAATCTGCGGCCAGGCAACGCGTGAAGTATGTTGTCCGCCTCCGTTCAACTACAGTCTGGAGCGGGATATCGCGGAGTTGCTGAAGCGGTCCGTAGGAAGCCTGCTCTACAAGCCGGTGATCTGGTACAAAAGCTTTCTGTATCGGGCGGCGAGTTGGAAGACGGCGCGGCGTATTGTTGCCACGATCACCTGATTGAGAATTTGCCGGCGATGGGCGGCCTTCTGGCGCAGAACACGATCAACTTCTTCTGGGAACACACCCGGATCGTGTATTGAATCGAGCCAACAGGCTTCTTCATGCCACGATGATAGGGGTCTTCGCAGGGGTCTTACCCAACCGAACAGTGAGCACGTCAGGTCGAACGGATGCGCGTTTCTCCCGCCGCGGCTTGGTGGCGTCCGGCTTCGAGTTGGTCCGAGTCTTACCTGGGCTTGCCCTCGCTTTGTCCTCCGGCTTTCCCACGAGGGTGTATTCTCGTAACTGGAGGCAAAATGTCAATTCGCCCAGTCAAGCGTCTCATCAAAGCCAAGCCGGTCATCGAAGGCGCGGGCGTGCACCTCCGTCGCGGATTCGGTTTCGGAAACACATCCGACTTCGACCCGTTTCTTCTTTTCGACGACTTCCGCAACGACGTTCCAGACGATTACCTGGCGGGGTTTCCTTGGCACCCTCACCGTGGAATTGAGACCATTACATATATCCTTGCCGGAACGGTTGAGCATGGCGACAGCTTGGGTAATCACGGCGTGTTGGGCGCTGGCGACGTGCAGTGGATGACCGCCGGCAAGGGGATCATCCACCAGGAGATGCCGAAAGGCGACCAAGCAGGGAGGATGCACGGATTCCAGTTGTGGGCGAACCTCCCGTCGTCGCTCAAAATGACGGCGCCGCGATACCAGGACGTGAAAGCGGCCGATATCCCGGAGGTCATTGACGACGATGGTACGAGTGTTCGCATCGTCTGCGGGAACTTTTGGGGGAAAACCGGCCGCGTTGACGGCATCGCCGCCGACCCGATTTACCTCGATGTGTCGGTGCCTCCCGGCCGTAGGAAGATCCTCCCGGTCGAAACAACTCGGCACGCCTTCGCCTACGTCTTCGGAGGCAGCGGGAAATTCAGCAACGCGTCCGGTCCTATCGAGGCAAAGACCGAAGGAGTTGGATGGATCGATGCCGCGCTCCCCTCAGAGGCCGAAAATGGCTCGCTGGTTCTTTTTGACCAAGGCGATGAACTGGAAGTGCAGGCGGGGGATGAAGGCATCCGGTTTCTGCTGGTCTCTGGCGAGCCGCTTCAGGAACCTGTGGCTTGGCGCGGCCCGATAGTGATGAACACGCAGGAACAACTCCGGAAGGCGTTTGAGGAACTCGAGGACGGGACGTTCCTGTTTCACTAGTAGGATACTGCCGCCGAGGCGGTCTCGCAGACTTGGGATCGCGTGGCATTCACTCGATGGCAATGCTCTGGGGCCGGCCGGATGTGGGAGGCGCTTAGCGTCGGCGACGCCGGGTTATCGCGTCCGGCCTTAGTCCGCCTGGCCGCCGGTCGTAGTACCGCATTGCGCCCGCAGCCTTTCATCGTAGTTGATTATTGTTAACGCCCTGCGCTACCCTACGAATGCTACTTGGTGCGTGTTGGGGACACGCGCCTACGCAATTGCGCCCTCGACCCCGGTCCGCGACGGATTGACGGAAAGATGAACGACTCACTGGCTGCCGGCTCGGCGATCGCCCACTACCGGATTACGTCTCAACTCGGCGTTGGCGGCATGGGAGAGGTGTACCTCGCCATGGACACCCGGCTCGAACGCCAGGTCGCTCTCAAGATCCTCCCCGCCAGCGTCGCGAGCGATCAGACCCGGTTCCGCCGTTTCGTTCAGGAAGCCAAGGCCGCTTCCGCCCTGAACCACGCCAATGTCGCCACCGTTTATGAGATCGGTCAGGCAGGCTCCGCCGCCGAACCCATTCATTTCATTGCCATGGAGTACGTCGAAGGCCACACCTTCAAGGACCGGATGGCCGAGGGGCCTGTCGGGATGGAGGAGTTGACCGAGCTCGTCGTGCAGGTGGCGGATGCCCTTGACGAAGCACATTCCAAAGGCGTCACTCACCGGGATATCAAACCGGCGAACATCATGATCACCCCCCGGGGACATGTCAAGGTGCTCGATTTCGGCCTCGCCAAAGTTTCAAAGGCGGAGGATGCCGCGAACAGCGCGAGTGCCGAGACCAAGACCGAGTCCGGCATGATCATGGGCACGGTCGACTACATGAGTCCCGAGCAAGCGATGGGGCGCGAGGTAAGCCATCCGAGCGACGTGTTTTCCTTCGGCGTCGTTCTCTACGAGATGGCGACCGGCAGGCTGCCTTTTAAGGGCAATTCCGCCACTGAGACCATCGACCGCATCACGCACCTCCAACCCCCGCCCATGGCCCGCTTTAACGACGCCGTGCCGGATACGCTGGAACGCGTGGTCCGAAAGTGCCTGGAGAAAGAGGTGGGCCGCCGCTATCAGACCGCGCGCGATCTCCTCATCGATTTGAAGAATCTGAAACGCGATACGCAGGCGTCCATCATTCAGTCTTCGATCATCCAGTCTTCGATGATGACGCCGGCGGCTCCGGCGGTTACCGCGCCGCCGCTCCCGGTGCCGCCCGCCAAGACCGTATCGCTATCCATGGGCACGCTCGGCGGATTGGCGGCAGTTCTACTCCTCGCGGCTGGCGGATTCTATTGGTATTCCGGACGCACCACGAGCATAGGCTCAATAGCAGTCCTCCCGCTCGTCAATGCCAGCGGAAACCCCGATGCCGAATATCTGAGCGATGGGATCAGCGAGAGCCTGATTTCGAGTCTTTCGAAGCTGCCCCGTCTGCGCGTCATGTCGCGCAGTACCGCGTTCCGCTACAAGGGCAAGGACGTAGACCCCCAGAAGGTAGGTGACGAACTCGGCGTGGGCGCCGTATTCACGGGTAAACTCGCGCAGCGCGGGGAAAACCTGCGCATTCAGGCCGAACTCGTCAACGTCAAGGACGGCTCCGCCCTCTGGAACGGACAGTACGAGCGCCCCATGTCGGATCTGGTGACGGTGCAGGAAGAGATTACGAACGAGATTTCCGGCAAACTTCGCCTCAAGCTCACCGGCGACGAGAAAAAGGCCGCTACCAAGCGCCATACGGCCAGTTCGGAGGCGCTGCAAGCCTATCAGAAGGGCCGCTTCCATTGGAACAAGCGAGCGCCGCAGGATACGCGCCGCGCGGTCGAGTTGTTCGAAGAAGCCATTCGGATCGATCCGAATTACGCCTTAGCCTATTCCGGTCTGGCGGATTCTTACATCGCGCTCGGCCTTGGACTCCTTGACGGCCCGTCCGCGCCTAGGGACACGATTCCCCGCGCAAAAGAAGCCGCCTCCAAAGCTATATCGCTCGACGAAAACCTGGGCGAAGCTCACGCGTCGCTAGCGCTTGCCGAGTTCTTCTACGATTGGAACTGGGTCAAGGCCGAAGACGACTACAAGCGCGCTATCAGCCTCAACCCGAACTATCCCGAGGCCCCGCATACCTATTCGCACTTTCTGATGGCCCGCGGACGCATCGTGGAATCGCTTGCCATGAGCCAGCGGTGCCTCGAGATCGCGCCTTCGGACGTGATTCTTCGCGTGCACCTCGGATGGCATTACCAGAATGCACGTCAGTACGACAAAGCAGTAGCGGAATACAAGCGCATTCTTGAATCGGAGCCGAACTCCGCGCTCACGCACCGCTACCTCGGGATTACCTACGCGTCCAGGAAAATGTACGCCGAAGCCATCTCGGAGCTGAAAAGAGCAGTTTCTCTGGCTCCGGGAAGCGCGGCGCTGCTTTCGGAGTTGGGATATGCTTATGCTGCCTCAGGGAGTTCGGCGGAAGCCAGGTTGATGATCGAGGATCTGAAGAAGATGACGCAGCGCTACGTCTCGCCCTTCTACTTTGCCTTGGTCAATGCCGGTTTGGGAGACCGGACGGCGGCGCTCGACTGGCTTGAAAAGGCCTACGCCGACCGGTCCGATCTGCTTGTCAATATCAATGTCGACCCTTTGTTCGACGGCTTGCGGGCGGAGCCTCGATTCAAGGAACTTGTTAAAAAGATAGGACTTACGTAACGGGAGAGAATAAGAGCCATGAACGAAGAAGAAATGAAGTCGGAATTGGAGCGCCTGCGCGCCGAGAATGAAGCCCTTAAGAAGCCCCGCTCGACCTCGCTGAAAGTCAGCGAAAAGGGCGCGGTTTCGGTATACGGATTGGGGCGTTTTCCCGTAACCCTATACAAGGAACAGTGGCTTCGGCTCCTCGGCATGTCCAACGAAATCGGGGAGTTCATCGCCGCCAACGAAGGAAAGCTGAAGACCAGAGAGTAGCGGTCACTTTTCACCCGCGGCGCGCCTTGCTTCCGTCAGCCGCCGTTCCATTTCTTCCAGAATTCCGCGATGCGCCGGATCGGCTGCCAGATTCCTCGTCTCCTCGGGATCGGCAGCCATATCGTAGAGTTGCGCCGCCTTGGTTTTTTCGTCGCGGATCAGCTTCCATTTTTCCGTCCGTACCATCCTGAGCGTATCGCGATACCCGCAGAATACCTGGTCGCGTACTCGCCGCTTCAGGCTCTTGCCGTCGGTCTTTACCGGAGCGAGGCCCACCAGTTCGCATGCTGTCGGGAACAAGTCGTGCAGATAGCACAGGTTAGGGCTCGTGCTCCCCGCTTTACCCAGTCCCGGAACCCGCACGGCGAGGGGTACGCGGACATCCTTGTCGCGAAGCGAAACCGCTCCGGAGCAGTTCAGCACGGTCGAGAACACGATTGTCCGTCCGGATTGTCCCGAGGATTCCACCGCCGCGAGCGAATGGCCGCCATCTTCTTCAGCCCAAAGGAAAAACGGAGGCTGGGGCAGCGCCGCGGCAGGTCCTTTCTTCGCGACCTCGAACCCCACATCCTCCGGTTTTCCCGATCCTCTCCAAGTTCCAGCGAAAACGGCGCGGTAGCCAGCCTGCTTCATGACGGATGGCCACAGAATGGAATCCGCGCGAGTTCCGGCAAGCCCGGACAGGATTCCCGACCGCGTAGCCGGACATTCCGGGTTCGCCGTGAAGCAGTGGGTAAACCGGATTCCAGACTTGGCAAGAGACTCGGCA
>SHUI01000064.1 GCA_009697455.1 Bryobacterales bacterium | reverse complement strand
GACCCGGTTCGAGCGCAATCGGCTTCGGATTCCAGTTCGGCGGCTTGACGTAAACCCCGCAGGCCTCACGGGCCTGAAGATAGAAAAGCCCCGTCGATTCGTTGAACGCCATCGATGGCCAGTTCGTGCCGCCGAGAATGTTCGGGCAGACCTTTGTCCCGTCTCGCGTGGGCTCGGTCCCTGGCAGCAAGATGGGACGGCCGTCCTTGCCGATGCCGCTTGCCCACGTCAGCCGATCGACGAACTTTTCCGCCAGTAGCAACTCGCCGTTCGTCCGGTCAAACACGTAGAAGAACCCGTTGCGGTTGGCCTGGAGGAGCAGTTTGCGATCGCGCCCGCGATAGCGCCGGTTCAATACCATCGGCGTCTGCCCGCCGTCCCAGTCGAACAAATCGTGTGGCGTGAATTGATAGTGCCACTTGAGCGTTCCGGCCGCTGCGTCGAGCGCCAGCAGGCCCGACGTATACAGGTTGTCGCCCTTTCGCTCATCCCCGTCGAGCGCGGGATAAGGATTTCCCGTGCCCCAGAAAACGGTGTTCGTTTCCGGGTCAAAGGTTCCCGTCATCCACGTGGCACCACCACCGCCGTAGCGCCCAAGGGCCGTTCCCTTCCATGTTTCCGACCCCGGCTCGCCCGGCTTCGGCGTGGTAAAGAAGCGCCAGACACGTTCGCCCGTGGACGCCCTGTATGCGGAGAGGAAGCCGCGAACGCCCAGGTCTCCGCCCGAGACGCCTGCCACCACGAGGTCATTCACGACAAGCGGCGCGGCCGTGTTCCCGTAGTTCCTCCCTTCCTGGCCCTCCGGGATATCCACTTCCCAAAGCAACTGCCCGGTGACGCGATGCAGGGCCAGCAGATGAGCGTTATCAGTGACCATGAAGACGCGGTCGCCCAGCGCCGCCACGCCGCGATTGGTGCCTTTCGCAGGATCTCCCCTCACCTCTTTTGAACGGGGGCGCTGATACTGCCAGATTGTGCGGCCAGCTTGGGCGTCGATTGCGAACAACTGATTTGGCCCGGTGATGTACATGACGCCGTCGATTACGACCGGCGTCGTTTCGAGCGCATACTGGTTGACCGGGAAAGCCCACTTCAGCGTCAGGTCCTTCACGTTCGAAGCCGTGATCTGATCGAGCGAGCTATGACGGTTTCCGCCGATGTTGCCGTGATACGAGGGCCAGTCAACAGGCCTCGGATTGGCGATCCGGTCAAACGACGGACCACCTTCGCGTTCGAGCGGCTGCCCGCGCTGTCCAGCGGCGATGCCGGTAAGCCCACTGAGATAGGCCAGGAGGTCGCGGCATTCGCCGGCATCGCAGCGCGGCTCGGGCATCAAGGAAGACGGCTCTTTCACCACTTCCGCGATCTGTTCTCTTTGCAGAAGATGGAATCGCCCTTCGAGATCCTGAAGCTGAAGGTTGTAGCGATTGCGATTGCGCGCAAAGCCGCGGATCGCGCCGCCGCCTTGAAGGGTGACGCGGACCATTTCATAGCCGGCCTTGATTTTGGCGGATGGGCGGCGTACCGCTTCCGCGATCTCCTCGAACGTCGCTTCGCGCCCCAACATGGAGAGATCAGGCCCGATCGCAGCGCCGCGGCCGAGCGCCATATGGCATTTGCCGCAGCCGCCCGTGGAGAAAAAGAATCGCTCGCCGGCGGCGCGGTCACCGGGCACACTCACGTCGCCTGCAGGTGCGCTCAGCGAGCGGACGAACATCGTGACGGCCTGCAAGTCTTCGAGAGGCAGGTTGAAGGCGGGCATGCCAGCCAGGGGAACACCGTCACGGATCACGGCGCGCAGTTCATCGAGCGTGCGCGAGCGGACACGGCGATGATTCGCCAGATTCGGTCCGCGCTCGGTTCCGTGGCCGTCACCGTGGCATACGGCGCAGTGCTCCGCGAACACCTTACGCCCATCCTGCGCCGAGGCCACGGTGAGAAAAGCGAGAAGAAGAGCGGTCAGCTTCATGTTCTTGTGATTGTACAGAGGAACGGCGAAACTATTCTCATGACGAATCAATCCGCTCTCGGTTCCCATAAGATCATGGCGTTCGTGGCGACTCGCGACTCCGAACGCGCCAAAACCTTTTACGGCGACACCCTTGGCCTGCGCCTGATAAGCGACGACCCGTTCGCCGTTGTTTTTGACGCGAATGGAACGATGCTACGCGTGACTAAAGTACGGGAATTCACGCCGTTCAATTTCACGGTGCTCGGCTGGGAGGTCCCGGACATCGCCGCCGCCGTGCGGAGACTCGGCGAGGCCGGCGTGCAGTTTGAACGGTACGGAAGCTTTATGAAGCAAGACGAGCTTGGGATCTGGGACGCGCCGGGGGGTGGCCGGATCGCGTGGTTCAAGGATCCGGACGGCAATACGCTGAGCCTCGCGCAGATGTGAATGCGAGAGGCGGGGGATTGTAGACATTGCATCCGGATAACGAACAGAAGTTGGAGGCGCGGGTGATTCAAGCCGCGGAAGGGGCAGTGTCTCGCCAGCAATACGTCAGCCCAATCGACGTCCTGTGTGGCATGGGGCTGTTGGCGCCCAGACAGGTTGAGTCCTGGCGGAAAGGGCGAATCGACTACCTGGAGCGGGTGATCCAAGGGAATCTGAAGAAGATCTCGCTATAGATGGCGATGTTCCGCCGCTGGGCGTCGGCGAAGGGGCTTCGGCCTAGCGAGACCCGCTGCGTACGCGCCACCCGCCCGGGAAGCGAGGATCTACGATTCAGCGTCAGCGGAGATCCCGGCATCGAGGAGAGCTACCGCACTCACTACATATCGCCAGTTCTGTCCGAACGCAAACAACAGCAGCTCAAGGAGAAGCTTGACCGGGCCGCGCAGCCCGTGGTGTTCCAGATCCTCAGTGAAGCGCAATGCTCGGAATGCGGCGCCGCGATCGAGCGGGACGAATTGCTCCGCATGGAAGCGGAGCAACCACTGTGCCTGCGGTGCGCGCGCCTCGACGATCTCGAATATCTTCCATCGGGCGACGCGGCTTTGACGCGGCGCGCAGCCAAGTACAGCGAGCGAACCGCCGTCGTGGTCCGCTTCAGCCGGACGCGCGGGCGTTACGAGCGGCAGGGTATTCTGGTCGAGACCGCCGCGCTGGAGCGGGCCGAGCGGGAATGCACGGAGGACGCCGATCAGCGCGCGGCGGCTCGGGCGCGCGGGGCGGCGCAACGGCGCGAGGAGGATCGCGAATTGATTGCCCGGATGACGGAGCGGATCGAGGCTTTGTTTCCCGGCTGTCCGCCGCGCGAGGCGGATGCCATCGCGAAGCACACGGCCGTCAGGGGAAGCGGGCGCGTGGGGCGAACGGCGGCGGGAAGGAAACTCGATGAGCGGGCGCTATCCGCGGCAGTTGCGGCCGCAGTGCGTCACAAGCATACCGCGTACGATGAGATGCTCACGGCCGGTTCGGAGCGCTCGTTCGCCCGCGAGCGGGTGGCAGGGCAGGTGGAGGATATTCTGGAGTCGTGGCGGGAGTAGCACGGACCGCGCACCGGCACATCGGCCCCTGCTAACCTTGACCCCGGTGTGGTCTCGAACTCTTCATCCGACCAGCATGCCACGAATCGGCGCCGGGGCGCCGGTCCCACCATGCGTGCCAACCTCCGGTTATCGCTGACCATCTGGACGAAGTATGGGATGCTTCGAGCGATCCCGAGCGCCACGTAGGGCTTATTCGAGTGCGCGCAAATTTGCGACGAATTCGCGCAACTCTCGCAGCACTTTCTTCTCGTCTGTAAAGAACACATAGTGGTCCGCTCCCTGCAATTCGACGATCCGCACTTTTCCCTTGGATGTGCGCATGTACTGTTCATAGCGGTTCAGGTAGGCTCGATCCGCGTCATAGATTCGTTGGAGCGCCCTGCGCTGTTCGGCGTTTTGCGGTTGGAAGTGATAGTATTGCGACCAGCCGCCCCCTCGGGGCGGAGCTGCCGGAAGGTACAGGATCGGAGCCTGGATCTGCGAATAGTCCCGCTTCTTGGAACCCTCGCTAATCGCCTTCCCGATAAAACCGGGGGCCCGCCGGTCTCCCACTGATCCATCGGCGTTGACATAGAACTGATTCCGGAGCTCAGCTTCTGGAAATGCGAACCGCATGATTCGCATCTGCCTGTCCCGCATCGCCGGGAAGGAGCGCTTCTCCGCCTCGGTCGGCGCGGGAGAACGCATGGAAGAACCCAACGGATCGAACAGCGCCAGGTAGGCCGGGTTCTTGCCGGAGAAATCTCCCGGGTCGTCCCCCGCATCGAGATAGACGAGGCCGGCGACGCGATCGGGGTGTTGCCCGCCGAGTGTCGTCATTTCCGATCCAGCTAGGGAGTGGCCGACCAGAACTGGCGCTTGAATATCCAATATGTCGATGACGCGAAGAACGTCGTCCGCCAACCGCTGGTCAGGGTAGCCCGATGTTGGGTGGCTCGAGATCCCGAACCCGCGCCGCGTGATGCCGTAGACGTGGCCGGCGCCGACTAGCTTCGGTGCGAACTCGTCGAAAACATGCGCCGTGTTTCCCGATCCGGAGAGCAAGACAATGTTTCTGCCGGCGCCTCCCCAGTCAAGCACCTCTAGTCGTACATCGCCGTCCACGGTCACAAATTGCGCTTTGTGCGGCGAAGGGTCGCGCGATGGCGGCTCGGCCTGAGGAAATCCTGGGCCTGAGCTCGCAATTAGCGCGAACGACACACCTGCCAGCCGGGCAAAGTCAACAACCCTCATCTGATCGACCCTCCTCTGCTCCGAGTTAAGGAAACAACGATGTTGGCACAGAATGTTGGCGTTCCGTGCAAAATTGTGCAAAATAGTGCGTAGATACAGCTCATCTGACACCGCAGGGAGCGGTCTGGTTACTCGCGAGGGACCTACCGAAACCGCCCGCGCACTTCCCAGATTGCACCAGGATCACGCCATCCGGAAGTTACCTTGGGCTCCCTTGGCGAGTTCGAGACGTGTCCAGACTGGGTACCTGTCGTGGACGCGTGCCAGCATTTCGCATGGATCGCTCTCAAAACAATGGGCGAGCATGGGTTCGATCAGAGGGCTAGCCGGGGCCAATCCATGGTTCCTTCCTTTGCCCCCAAGGAACGCTCTGAATCAATGTAGGCAGAGTCTGCTATCATGCAGGCATGAAGAAGCTGGCAAACTCATCGGTCCATTACACGATTCGCGGGGTCCCTGCCGAAGTGGACCACGCCCTTCGAGTCAAGGCCGCACAACGGAAACAAAGTCTGAACCGCGTCGTTCTCGATGAATTGACTCGGGCTCTCATTGGGAGACCTGTGAAGACAGATTTCTCGGACCTCGTCGGCAAATGGGTACCAGACCCGGGATTCGACAATGTGATTGCCTCCCAGCGTCAGATTGACGCCGACAAGTGGAAATGAGGATTGCTCTCGACACGAACCGACTGACCGACCTGTTTCGGGGAGATGCCGCGCTCGCGGCGTTTCTTGGCATGTGTGACGAAGTTTGGATTCCGTTCGTCGTACTGGCCGAAATGAAAGCGGGGCTTTATGGGGGCACGCGTCAAACGCAGAATGAGGCGTTGCTTGCCCATCTACTGGCACGCGAAACCGTGGCGATTCTCTTCGCCAGCCGCGAAACGATCGAGCAGTACGCTCACTTATTCGTGCAGCTTAAACGCGCCGGTACGCCGGTGCCGGATAACGATTTGTGGATCGCCGCAGTGGCGATAGAACACGATCTGGCTCTCATCACGCGGGACCGGCACTTTGACAAGCTGCCGCAGTTGCGCCGCGCGATGGCATGAGGGTGAGGCTTCGAGATCGCAGGAATGCGGCTCGGATCACAGCCGGCGGGCAGACCGCGAAAGTTCGAAACGTATCCACGATGGGGAGCCAGTTCGAGTCCTTCCTGGCTGCGATCTCGCCACGCGTCGCCCTTCGCAATTCCATTTTCCGTGAGCATCCGGACGCGTTACTGTTGAGGATATGCGCTGCCGCGGGGTTCCGCCGAAGTGGCTGGCGCTCGACTCCGGCACCTCAACTCCATAGCATGAGTGATCGACCTAATAGAACGGTGGCGAGTGGTGGCATTCCAAATGCCCCTCGCCGGCTGAAACTAGCGCTGCGACAACCCGTGCTCATGGATGTCGCTTTGAGCGACCCGCAGATGTGACCACGAAATTTGGTACAGCCCGATCACGCAACGGCGTTTTCCGGTGGACGGGAAAATCCTGTCCCGGCACGCCGCCAACGCGCTGCTGAAGCAAGCCGGTATCTCGAAACAATTCTAACTTGTGGCGCGCGCCGTCCAGGAACTACCGCAGGCGATTGTACTTGCGGCAGGGCCGTCGAGACCGCCGCGTTGGAGCGCGCGGAGCGGGAATGCACGGAGGATGCCGATGAGCGCGCGGCGGCCCGGGCGCGCGGGGCCGCGCAACGGCGCGAGCAGGATCGCGAATTGATTGCGGCTGCCATCGGGAAGCACACGGCCGTCAGAGGAAGTGGACGCGCGGGACGGACCGCGGCCGGAAAGAACCTCGATGAGCCGGTCCTCGCCGCGGCGGTTGCCGCGGCGGTGCGTCACAAGCACACTGCGTACGATGAGATGCTGGCGGCTGGTTCGGAACGCTCGTTCGCCCTGTTCCAGGCCGCCCACGGAACCGCGGAGGCGGGGGCTGCCAATTGCAACAGCTTTTTCGTGATGGGTCCTAAGCACCCGTAGCAAGAGGCTAACCTGACAAAGGGTTTTTCGCTGGTAGAATCGACTGATAGCCGAAGACCGCAAATGCTCGAAGTCCGCAATCTCTCCAAGACCTACGCCTCCGCGGCTGGGGATCTCCCGATACTCACGAATGTCTCGCTCTCCCTCGCCAGAGGAGATTCCATCGCGATCATGGGGCCGTCCGGCAGCGGGAAAAGCACGCTCCTTTATATCTTGGGCACGCTCGAAACACCGTCGTCAGGAACGATGACGCTCGATGGGCGCGATCCCTTTACGCTCCCGGAAAAAACGCTCGCGAGCTTTCGCAATAAGGAAATCGGTTTCGTCTTTCAGGATCACTGTCTGTTGGCGCAGTGCTCGGTGCTCGAGAACGTTCTGATTCCCACGCTCGTGGGCGCGGCCCGGAGCGGCGCGATGGAACGCGCGAGAATGCTGCTCACGGAAGTTGGTTTGGAGGCACGGCTGAATCACCGGCCGGCCGAGCTATCCGGTGGAGAGAAGCAGAGAGTCGCGCTGGCACGGGCGCTGATATCAAAGCCCCTGCTGCTGCTTTGCGACGAGCCCACGGGCAATCTGGATCGCAAGGCGGCGGACTCCGTGATGTCGCTGCTTCTCGACCTGCATCGCGAGCAGCAGACTATCCTTGTGCTGGTCACTCATAGCATGGAGATGGCGGGGCGGCTTCCCCTGCAATATGCATTGACCGGCGGACAATTGTGCAAACCTCAACGCTGATTCTGCGGAATCTGAAATACTACGCGCGGACGAACCTCGCCGTCGTGCTCGGCGTGGCCACGGGTACAGCCGTTCTTGCGGGATCGTTGCTCGTGGGGGATTCCGTGCGCGCGAGTCTGCGCGACCTTGTGACGTTGCGCCTCGGACGCACGGAGACGGTGATTGCGTCCTCCGGGTTTTTCCGCGAGGCGCTCGCGGCGGAGTTCGACGGGGCATGCCCGCTGATCGCGATGGAGTCGTTCGTAACCCATGAATCGAGCGGACGCCGGGCGTCGCGGGTGCAGGTGTACGGCGTGGACGAGCGCTTCTGGAAGTTCCACGGCCGCGAGGGATCGGCGAAATCGCCCGAGAATCGGGAAGCTCTGTTGAGCGAGGCATTGGCCCAGGAGTTGGGCGCGAAGCCGGGCGACTCCATCCTGCTGCGGGTGCCCAAGCCTTCGGATATCCCCGTGGAATCGCTGCACGGGCGCAAGGACGACACAGGCAGGACTCTTCGTCTCACCGCGAGGCAAACGCTCAGCGCGGAAGCGATGGGCGAATTTTCCATTCGGCCGCAACAGGCCCCGTCTCGCGCGGTGTTCGTCTCGCTATCGCGATTGCAGCGGGACCTGGACCGGGCGCGTCGCGCGAATGCGATTCTCGTCCCGGCGGCGCTGAGGGACAAGCGGGACCTCGCTCGTGCATGGAAACTGGAGGACGCAGGCGTCAAGATTCGCGCGATCGAAGCGGCGAACGCGCTTTCGGTTGAAGCGGACGGCGCGCTCGTGAACGATGCGCTGTCCGGCGCCGCGCGAGAAGTTGCCGAAAAGCTCGGCATGGCCACGACGCCGCTGTTCACCTACCTTGCGAACTCTCTGCGCGTGGGAGGGCGAGAAGTGCCGTATTCACTCGTGACGGCGATGCCTCGTGCAGTGGGCGATCCAGCGGATTCCATCGTCCTCAATGATTGGGCCGCCGGCGATCTGAATGCCCGGATAGGTGACAGAGTCCAAATAGAATACTATCTGTGGACTCCGGACGGGAGCCTTGCGACTGAAACCGCGGACTTCCACCTGAGCCGCGTTGTACCCATGCGCGGCATCCACGCCGATCGGGATCTCGCGCCGGAATATCCCGGCATCACGGCGACAAGGAGCCTCCACGATTGGGACCCGCCGTTTCCGATGAGCCTCGGCCGGGTGCGTCCGCGCGACGAGGACTATTGGAACCGGTTTCGCACAACGCCGAAGGCTTTCATCCCGATCGAGCGGGGGCAACAGTTGTGGCAGTCGCGTTTCGGAAAACTGACGTCGCTACGCGTCGCGCCTCCCGCCGGCATGAGTCTCGAAGCCGCGCAGGCCGCTTTTTCCAAGGCGTTGAGGGACGCGATCGATCCTTCGCGCATGGGCCTTGCGGCGCATGCCGTGCGGGCGCAGGGCGTCGAGGCCTCCGAAGGCTCCACGGATTTCGGAGAGTATTTCGTCTACTTCAGTTTCTTCCTGGTGGTTTCCGCACTCATGCTCACGGGGCTTTTTTTTAAGCTGGGAATCGAGCAGCGCCTGCGGGAGATCGGCACGCTCCGGGCCGCGGGATTTTCGGCGGCGAGAATCCGGAACATGTTCTTGTACGAGGGCGCGGCGCTCGCGGTGGCGGGAAGCCTGATTGGAATCGTAGCCGCCTCCGCGTACGCGGGCCTGATTCTGGTGGGACTGCGAACGTGGTGGATCGAGGCTGTGGGAACGCGTTTGCTCACGTTGCACATTGCCGCGAAGCCTCTCGTTTACGGAGCGTTTGGGGGCGTCGCTTCAGCGCTCTTCGCCATCGCGTTTACACTGAGGGGCCTAAGGGATGTGACGCCACGCGGATTGCTTGGGGGCGCATCCGGCCTGCAAAGCGGAAAGAGGCGGCGCTGGTTACCCGTGCTTGTAGCCGCCGCCGCGCTGGGCTGTGTGATCGCAGCGGCCATGGGCCGGGTCCCGGCCGCGGGGGGCTTCTTCGGTGGAGGCGCGCTCCTCCTGATTGCGACGCTTCAGGCGGTCTGGCTGTGGCTCACGGCGTCTGGCGGGCGCATGGTGAAATCGGTTGCAGGCCTCGGCTTCCGCAATGCGGCGTCGAGGCCCGGACGCAGCGTCATGTGCATAGCGCTTATCGCGTCGGCCACGTTTCTGATTGTCGCGATCGAGTCTTTCCGAAGGCCTCCCATGAAGGATTATTCCGCCGACAGCGGAACGGGGGGGTATGCGTACCTGGCGGAATCGCTGCTGCCCGTAATCCACAATCCGGCGACGGCGGCCGGAAAGGAGGCGCTCAACCTGACGCCGTTCGCGGAAGTGAAATTCGTCCCGTTCCGTCTGAAGGCCGGAGACGACGCGAGTTGCCTGAATCTTTACGCGCCGCGCAATCCACGCGTGCTGGGCGCTCCCACCGCGTTCTTGCGGACGGCTGGATTCGCCTTCGCGGATTCGCTTGCCAAGGGCGAGGCAAGAACCAAGCCATGGATGCTTCTCGAAGCCGACGTCTCCGATGGCGCGATCCCGGCGGCGGCCGACGCGAATTCGATGGCGTACGTGCTGCATCGCAAATTGGGTGACGAGGTTGTGGTCGACAACGGCGGCGCGCCGGTCCGCTTGCGCCTTGTCGCGGCGCTAGATGACAGCGTGTTTCAGGGCGAAATCATCATCGCGGAGAAGAATTTCGTGCGCGCGTTTCCGGGCGAGCAGGGGTATCGATTCTTCCTGATCGACGCCCCCCGCAAAGCCGGCGAGCAGACCGCCGGTCTGCTGGAGGCAGCGCTGTCGGACTACGACTTCGACGTTCAATCGACGGCGGAAAAGCTCGAAGGCTTTCACCGCGTGGAGAACACCTACCTTTCCACCTTTCAGTCTCTAGGTGGACTGGGGCTGGCGCTCGGTACCGTTGGGCTAGCCGCCGTGCTGTTGCGAAACGTGCTGGAGAGAAGGCGGGAACTGGCGCTGCTGCGCGCGGCGGGCTTCGCAACGAGGGATCTTGCCGTTGCCGTCGCCGCGGAAAGCGCATTGCTGCTTGCGAGTGGCCTGGCAGTTGGAACGGTGTGCGCCCTGATTGCGATCGCGCCCACGATCGGCGCGCGCGGCGGCCAGTTTTCCGCGGCCGGGGCCGGATGGCTTCTGGCGGCCGTTTTCGTCACGGGAATGGTTTCCTCGTTGCTCGCGACTGCTGCCGTGATGCGTTCGCCGCTGCTGCCTGCATTGCGCGCGGAGTAGCGCGCTCGCAACCGCGAACCGCTTCGAGCCGAAAGGGCTTAACGAGATCTTACAAGAACCCACTTTAGGCGCCCGGCAAGGTTCTGCCTTTGAGGCAGTCGAGTTCGAGTGCCTGTGGCGCGAAGCGTGGCCCGCCTATCCCGCCCGCTCCACGTACGGAGTAGCATGAAATATGCTCGCAAACATGCTCGTCACACTTCTCCTTCTTGCCGTGGCCGACTGGCCGCAATGGCGCGGTCCCTCTCGCGACGGCGCCACCGCCGGAACGGAGGAACCGTCTGTTTGGCCTGAGAAACTACAGCGCAAGTGGGTCATGCCCGTCGGCGAGGGGCACTCCTCCCCCGTGCTGGCCGGAGGACGCGTCTACCTCCATTCCCGCGAAGGCTCTCTCGAAGTCGTGAGGAGCGTTCGTCTCGACAGCGGCCAGGAGATTTGGAAGCAAACGTACGACGCGCCCTACACTGTCAATTCCGCCGCCATAAAGCACGGCAAGGGCGTGAAATCGACGCCGCTCGTGCACGTGGGAAGGGTGTACACGCTCGGCATCGGAGGCGTCCTCTCCTGCTTCGACGCTGCCTCGGGCAAACTCGAATGGCGTCACGATTTCAAGAACCAGTTCAAGAGCACATCGCCCGAATTCGGCGTGGCGATGTCGCCAGTTGCCGATGGCGGCGCGGTGATCGCGCACGTGGGCGGCGAAGAGGGCGCGCTTACCGCGTTTGACGCCGCAACGGGAATAGTGAAGTGGTCCTGGACCGGCGACGGCCCCGCTTACGCCTCGCCGGTGCTCGCCGAGTTTAGCGGCGTGCGCCAGGTGATTACCCATACGCGAAAGAATGTTGTGGGCCTACAGGCAGCCACCGGCGAGCTGCTCTGGAAGATTCCGTTTACGACGCCATACGTCCAAAATTCCGTAACGCCGCTCGTTGTCGATGGAAAGCTGATTATCTCCGGCCTGAGTAACGGGGCCTTCGCGTTGGGTGTTGTGAAACGCGGCGCGAAATGGACCACGGAAAAAGCCTGGCACAGCGACGAGGCTTCCATGTACATGAGTTCGCCGGTAACCTTTGGCAGCCGCCTCTACGCGTTTTCCAACAAAAACAAAGGTCAACTGGTTTGTTTGAGTGCCGCGGATGGCAAGACGATCTGGACCAGCCCACCGCGCCTCGGCGACAACGCGGCCCTGGTCCGTACCGGCAAGCATTTGCTGATGCTGACCGATAACGCCGAGTTGTCCGTGCTCCGCGGCGACGCGGCAGCGTTTGAAATCGCGCGCAAGTACACGGTCGCGGCGAGCTCAACCTGGGCGCACCCGGTTCCCGCCGGGAAAGGGCTGCTGATCAAGGACGTGAACTCCCTGGCCCTCTGGTCCTGGGAATAGGCTACGGGCCAGTGCATCCGCCTCTTTGCAGGTGTGAGTCTGGAGAATATTTTCATCGAGGAGGAAGTTCAAGCCGCCGGGAGGCTCGGCCTCTTGCGCAGGAGGCCTGGAAAATCCTCGGCCACATGACCACTCCTTAGGGAACGCGGCCGAGAACCTCCGCGCCTACTGCCTCAAATCCGGACCAGCCACCCGGTGGATCGATCTTTGGCAGACTTGGGTTTTTGACGCCTGCCGCGAGGCCGACAACGCCGCAGCGCGGGCGGTCGAAGAACAGATTGATGCTCGACGTCACGGCAGTGATGACAGGCTGGTCACCGGCCTCAGGCACTGGCAACCAAATTCCCGATCAGATCGTGGCCCGCACCGGAGAGCGGTTTCTCTCGAGACCTGGCTAACCGCGGCTTGATCTCCTTTACTTCGGCCTCCGTAATCATCCCGGCGTGGCCGGGGCCAGAGACGCACGCCATGTCCGCGATGGGAACTTCTGGCGTGAAAATGTTCTCTGGGCGCCAAGTCAAACAAATGGGAACTCAAGACGCGGCCGTCCGCGGTAAGCGGCCTGTCACGACGGATCGTCGAGGACCTCCACCGCAGCCATGGTACTTACAGTACCGCTGCATTGAGAATCTTCTTGTACCAAGCCGGGGCCGAAGGTACACTACTCGTGGAGGGAAATATATGAATTTGCGATTCTGCTCGGTTCGGCCGCACACCTTACCGCGGGCTTTGGCTCTGACCGGAATGGCGGCGCTTTGTCTGGTGGGATTGTTACCAGTTCCGGCCGGGGCGGCCAGCTTCACATCCAACGGCCTCGGCTTCGGTACCGTGAGCGCCAGTGTATGGTGTCCGCCGGCGGCCCCGCCGGGCGCGCCCACGGCTACCGCTACGGCGACGGGGTTTGGTGTGTCGGTGGCGGTCGGGCCAGGCGTGTGTGCTCCGCCTGCGGGGGCGACCAGTGCCTCGGCGTCAAACGGCGTGTTCTGGCAGGGAGCGGCGGCTGCCGCGGCAGCCGGTGGCGGCTCGTCAGGCGGACCGGAAGAGTTAGTCCCCTTAGTGACGCCCACTTCGCCAAGCGCTTTTGCTTCGCTTTCGCTTTCCGGAACCCCTGCTGCCGGGGGTGTGGGTTTCCATTTGGTTTGGTCGCTCAGCGATGCCGGCACAGCAGCAAGGATACGGTACTTTAGCGGGCTCTCGCTGCTCGCGGAAGTTACTCACGTAGGGGCCTTCTCTCTCACCGAAGACCTGATTATCCCTGGGGACCCCTCCTCCATCTACGCCGAGGGTCTTGTGCTCGCGACTTCAATACCCGGCCATCCAGCGGTGCCTGAGCCCGCTAGCGTTAGTCTGGCCGTGATTGGACTCGGGATGGGCTTGCTGGTGGCTCGGCGACGGCGTTAGATAACAGGAATGTGGGGGGCGGCCGTCCGCGGCAAGTGGCCCGCCACGCGCGGATCGTCGAGGATCTCCACCGCCCGCCTGTATGGCGTAAATCCCGCTTTCCGGTAGAACCCTATCGCTTTCGGATGGTCCAGAGTGCAGGTGTGCAGCCAGAATCGCTCAGGCTTCCATGACCGCACGATCTTGATCGCGCGCCTCATCATGAACGTACCCGCGCCCCGTCCGATGAGTTCGGGAGCGACGCCGAAAAAAGCAAGCTCGATCTCCGGGAATTGACGCCGGTCGAGTTCGAGAATGCCCATGTCGCGCCCTTCATGCGACAAGGCGTGCACATCCACGGCGGAATGCTGGATGATCGCCAACAGCGCCTCGTCGTCCTTCCTAAGCCGGCTCGACCACAGCCAATTCTCGCCGACGGTTCGAAAGAGCGACCGGTACCATGCGAGTTCCGGCTTTTCCACGCGGCGCAAGCTGAACTCGCTTGCTCCTGCCTCCGGCAACGACAGGCCGGGAGGCGTGTCCCACCCGCGCATTTCAAGATAGGTGACAACCGCGGCAAGTTTGCCCGGGGGCAGGTCCGTGTATCCGTTTTGAAGGGCGTTCATGAGAGGCATGGCCGGTTTAACGCGCCGGCTTCAGAATCTTTATCTTCGTATCGATGGTGAACATGTTGTCAAGCAGATCCTGGTTGATGGTGACCGAATCGGAGAAGATCTCGAAGATCTTCTCGCCGTTGCGCTTTCGAAGGATTGTATACGGCCACATCACGCCGCCGCCGACGTCGCGGTACTTGGTGAAGATGCTCAGTTCTTCGATCTGCTCCCTGGTTACGGGGTCGCGGCGGACATATATCTGCTGGCTTGGCAGGCGGGTCGAGGCATGGAAGTTCACCGTTACCAGGCGATTCTCGGCGTCCACGATGTCGACGATCTCGACGGCCTGATTCTCCACGACGTCCGACCCCTTCGATTCGAAGATCAGCCCCGGCTCCCCCAGGCGCTGACGCAGGATGTAAAAGATGTTCCGCAGAGTGCTTTCCTTGAACCGGTCGAGTAGCTTCTGATCGATCGGGCGGGCTCCGCGAAACGTGATGTCGTACCCTTTATCGTCTGAAAACAGGACAGCCGTATCCTGTTTTTTTCCGAAGACCTGCCGCTCACGAACGCCGAGGTATCCGGGAACCGGCGGCTCCGGCCGCGTCAGGTAGCGAGTATAGATTTTCGCCAGGGACAGGCCGGAGAGTTGTTCGCGGTAGAACGAGTAGGCGCGGCCGGATTCGATGCGGTCCTCCATGGCGAGGAAGCGAGACCCGCCGAGCGCTTTTAGGGATTCATCGACAACGCGCTTTCCACGTTCCAGATTGGTTTCCGCTGGAAGCTGGGACAACGCGGCGGTAAACGATGCGAATGCGATTAGATATTTCATGGCCATTTGCTCAGATCTTTCGGGCTTAAGCCCGTGTTGATTCGATGTTCGGTAACGGTAACGTCCGCGAATTTCCGCCCATTCTGACTGATCGTAATACGGGACGGGACCTTGATCCCGGAAACGGCCATCCAGGCGCCGTACACTTCCTCGACCGTCGATGGAGGGCCTGACGGCTGCAACTGCGTGTAGGTCTGCTTCAGAGGAAGGCCGGTCGCTTCGTCGATGGTGAGGCGGGCCGAGTTCGATTGTCCGTCTGAAATCTCAATCACTCCCGGGGCGACGGAAGTGACCGTGCGGCCGGGCATCCGGTCGCTTGAGAGAAATTGAAAAAACGAACGGAACAGGTCGCCCTGGATCTGCTTCAGGAGAGCCGGAGGAAGGCCGGTCTTGCCCTGGGGCGTTACGAGCCACCCCGTCGTGCCATCGGAATACGCTGCAATTTTTCCGATGGGCATTTCGCTCTCCTGGCGGTAATACGAGGGTCCGGCCCAGCGGTTCGTCTGCTTTGCCGTCATTCCTCCGGCGCCGGTCGACATTTTGAATTCGCAGGTTTGGAAGTAGTCTTTCACGGCGGCCAGCTTTTCGGCGCCACCGACGGCCTCCTGAACACGATGCAGTAACTCCAGGGCCAAAGCCCCCGGGGCGGCAGTGAGGGGCGCGGCGGCGGCGCTCCTGGGCAGTGCGGCGGGCGCGGTGGTGAACTGCGCTGCGGGGGCGGTGTTCGGCGGCGCGGCGGGCACAGTGGTGAACTGCGCGGCGGAGGCGGTATTGAGCGGGGCGGCGGGCGCGGTGGTCAACTGCGCTGCCGGGGCGGCATTGGGCGGGGTCGCGTTCGCCGCCGAGCTTGCTTCCGCGTGTACGAAGAAGCCTGCGGGACTCACCGGCAACCCCAATGCGTTAAGCGGCTCACCAAACGTCTCCGGAGATCCAGCAATCACGATCGTAAGATCTTCCGGCTTCAGGAACTGCTTTGCGACGCGCGCGATGTCCGCCCTCGTTACCGCGGCAACTGCTTTCTGATACTGCGAAATGAAGTCCCTGGGATAGCCGTAATACTCGTAGAGCGCGACTTGGCGAAGTGTATTTGGCGGCGTGTCGAATTGAAAGACAAAGCTATGCAGTACACGCTGTCTGGCATATTCCAATTCGCCGGCCGACACACCTGTGGTCTGCAATTTCCGGAGTTCTTCCTGCGCGGCCCGGAGTGTCTGTGTAGTGGAACCCGATGCCGTCGCTCCCGAAATTTCGAACAAGCCGGGATAACTGTGCCGCGGATTCCAGGCGGCGGAAACGGCGGAATCGGACGAGTGAGTGCGAAACCGCCTGGAGAGGCGGGCGCCACCCGTTCCGGCGAGAATTCCCGCCGCCAGCTCGAGAGCCGCGCAGTCCCGGTCGCTCCGCAAACCTCCGAGCCGCCCGATCGAGAAAGTGGTTCGCGAATGGCCCTTTGCCGCCGCGAGAAAAATACCGGGCTGTGGAACCTGGCGGACCGGCGGAAAGGCAGGCAGCGCCTCGCCCGCGTGGGACCAACCGGAAAAGAGGTTCGCGATTTCCGCCTTCAATTCCTCAGGCTGGAAATCGCCGGTGATCGCGAGAATCACGTTCGCTGGAGTATAGTAGCGCCGGTGGAATGCGATCACGCGCGCGCGTGTGATGCGGGCGACGCTCCCGGCATCAACATGCTGACCGTGCGGCGACTCGCGTCCGTAGACCAATGCCGAAAGTTCCCGCGAGGCAAGCTCCTGGAGATCGCCGTTACGCCGGGCGATCGCGTCGCGAAGCGCGGCCTTGTCCAAGTCAATCCTCTCCTGTTGAAAATCGGGGGCCGTGATCACGTCGCGGAAGATTTCAAGAGCCTTGCCGGCGCTCCCGGCCGGGCTCGAAAACGACACCTGCGCGTAGTCGTCCCCAGCCTGGCTCTCAACCGATGCGGCCAAATCCTCAAGCGCCTGATCCAACTGTTCGCCTGACCGGCCGCGAGCGCCCGCCGAGCGCATCGCCATTCCCGTCAGAGCGGCGAGACCCGCTTCTCCGGGCGGATCGAACAGGCCTCCCGCACGGATGAGCGCGACGCCATGTACCAGGGGCAGTTCCCGGTTTTCGATGAGAAGAAGCCTCATGCCGTTTGGCAGAACAAAGTCCACCACGGCAGGCAATTGAACAGGGCGAGGCAGCCCGAATTTCAGGGCTTTCGGGTCGAACACTCCTGGAACTGGCGATATGTCCTGTCCCATGGCCGCGCACAGGCCGCAGAGCACGAGTCCCGCGAGGCGATTCACTGGCCGCCTCCGTCGCGCGGACCGATATTGACAGCAACCGTTCTCCCGTGGGGAACGAAATATTCCGCGGCTACGCGCCGCACATCGTCTTCCGTCACCTTGTCGATATCGTCAAGGACGGTTGCGAGCTTCCTCCAGTTGCCGTAGTTGGCGTGATAGAACGCCAGAGCTTGCGCGATTCCCGCATTGCTTTCCAACTGTTGAATGACGGTAGCCCGGGTTCGGGTCCTGGCGCGGGCGAGGGTCTCCGGTCCAATCTTTTCCTTCTTCAAGCGGTCGAGCGTGACGTCAAGCGCGCGCTCGACGTCCTGAACGGAATGTCCGTTCGCGGTGAGGACTGAAACGAGAAACAGGCTGGGGAACCTGCCTCCCGGAATACTGGGCGCGGCGTAGGCCATCGCCGCGACGTTCTCACCTGCTACAAGGTCCCGATAGAGCCATCCGCTTCGTCCGCTCGAAAGCACAACGCCGAGGATGTCAAAAACCAAGTCGTCCTTGTGATATTGGTCCGGCCGCTTGTACGCAGCGAAAACCCAGGGCTGACCCGAAGACGCAACTTCGACCCGTTTCGCGCCCTCCTGCGGGACCTCCGGCACGTGGCGTGGAGGCGCTGCCGGACGCGGCGGTAACGCGCTGAAGTACTTCCGGGCGAGACGCTTCGCTTCGGCCTGACTGATATCGCCCGCAATCGCGGCCGTAATGTTACCGGGCGCGAAGTGCCTCTGGAAGAAACTCTCCGCGTCCGCCGGCCGCAGGCTTTCAAGACCGGCGCGCCATCCGCCCGCGGCATTCCGGTAAGGATGCGCCGCAAACGCCGTGGTAAGCAGCATCTCAAGCAACTTGCCGCGCGCGCCCGATTCGGAGCTCTGCCGACGCTCCTCGATCACCCGGCTCCTCTCGATGTAGAAATCCCGAAAGACGGGCCGCAGCAGGCGTTGCGATTCCATCAGGAACCACAACTCGGCGCGGTGCGACGGAAGGCTCACGAAGTAGTTCGTGGAGTCGGCGCTCGACATGGCGTTGAGATCGGCGCCCGCGTTCTCCTCGAACACCGCCGGGAAGGCGTTGGAATCGGCGTAAGCACTCGCGCGCGCGGCCGATTCCCGCATCGCCGCGCCTAGCGCTTCCAGGTGCCCGGCGGAGGCACGGGCTCCTTTTCGCTTCTCGGCTTCGAGCCTGTCATACGCTCTTTCCATGGCGTCGAGGGCCTTTTTTTCCTCCACCCAATTCCGGGTTCCGATCTGCTGCGTCCCCTTGTACGCCAGTCGCTCGAACATGCGCGCGATTCCCGGTTCGTCCGCGCGATCGTCAACCGGCCCCGCGTTTACGAACGTGTGGAAGCTGACCAGGGGCGCGCCGCGCCGCTCCACGACGATGAAATGCATCCCATTCGCGAGGGTGAATTCGTTCACCTTTTTTTCGATTTCTTCGAGGTTCCGCGCCCAAGGAAGCAGAGGCGCAAGAAGTCCGATCGCCATCAGCCGGCTGCCGCGTCTCATCCTTTTGAAGTTAGCATGGCGCCACGCGCGGCAAACCATCCGATCACGGCATGATCGGCCCAAAACCGGGGCCGCCGTCTTGCGATGAAGCCCAGATGTCCGCCATGTTCGGTGACGATCAACTCGAGACTTGGGTTTCCCGCAAGATCCGGGTGACTGTAAACGGAAAAGGGGATGAAGGTGTCGTCTTTCGACTGAATCATGAGAGTAGGCACGCGGATTCGGGAGAGAAATCCGTTCGCGGATTGCGTTGAGTAGTAGTGGTCGGCGGATCGGAATCCGAATGACGGGGCGGTGAATTTGTCGTCGAACTCGTAGATGGAGCGGGCGCGCCGCAGCGCCTCGCGGGAGAAGCGGCCCGTAGACCCGATTCGACGGCGCATCTGGCGGACGAAATGCAAATCGTAAAGTTTGTTCTCCAGCGTTCCCATATGGCGGGAGCAGGCGGCGAGGTCGATGGGCGTCGACACCGCGCTGAAGGCATCAACCAGGCCGCGTGCTCCGTCTCCCAACTCGCCCGCAAGTTTCAGCACCAGATTTCCGCCGAGTGAAAAGCCCGCCACAAAGATGGGTGCGTCCTCGCGCTCTTTGGGCCGGGTTTCCCTCAGATGGCGCAGCCACGCCAGGAGATCGCTTGTGAGTCCTCCGTGATAGAGCGTCTCGCAGAGGTGCGCCGTGCCGCCGCACGTCCTCATGTGGAAACGGTGCGCCGCGAATCCGGCGTCGAGTGCGGTCTGGGCCATGCTTCGCATATAGCCCGAGTCCCCCGAACCCTCAAGGCCGTGAACCATTACGACCTCGCCCCGCGCCGCACCTTGAGGTTGTTGCGATTGGACCAGCACTTTGACGCCTGGTTCCGGCTGAAAGAGCGTACTGGTAACGGGGAATCGGGCGGTGTCGAGCGACCTGATCCATGTCGTGCCGGCGAGGGTGAGGAGATGGTGATTGGTGAACAGGGGTACGAAGGGCGCCAAATTCTTATTGTACGGCGGAATGGAGGCGGAGGCCGAAGGGCGGTTTGTTCGGCGCGGTTTCAGCGGACTGGTGATGTCGTGGATTGGGCATTCGGCTGTTGCCTTCAGCCGAAGGGTTGTCAGTTCGAGTCCGAGCTGGGGAGCCAAATTTCAACACGTTGAAAACATTGGACTGCAAAGAGGACGCAAGGGATTAAGCCCTTTTAAGCCCTTTCTTTTCAGGTTCGAGTCCTGACTGGGCATGGAACATCACGACTTCACGTCCAAGTTCATAAAATTCCGAGTCG
>SHUI01000063.1 GCA_009697455.1 Bryobacterales bacterium | reverse complement strand
AATGACTTGACAGAAGTCACAGGAGACGCCATCATACTAAATGATCGATGTTTGAATGATTTATCATGAGCGCTCTCGACCAGACCTCCTCTTACCTTGCAGCCCTGGAAAGGGTTAAACCGGTCTCCGTTGCGGACCAAGTCTCGAGCCGCCTGCGCGAGGCCATTCTCCTGGGACATTTCAAGCCCGGAGAAAGGCTTGTGGAGCGGCGGTTGGCGGAAGTGATGGGCGTCAGCCTGTCCTCCATCCGGGACGCCCTTCAGCAATTGGATCGGGAGGGTTTGGTCAACAGGCAAGCTAACACTGCTACACGGGTGACCGAGCTTTCGAGTGAAAAGCTTCACGAAATGATAAAAGTCCGGCTGCTCTTGGAGCCCGCCGCGATGGCGCTGGCATGCCGGCGGATGACGACGCCGCGGGTTGAAGAATTGCAGTCCATCGTGACGGAGATCGACAGGCTGGTCTCCAGCAACGATTTTTATCAGGTCTCTCGCGCGGATCTCCGTTTTCACCAGACGGTTTGGAAAATTGGCGGGAACGCTACTTTGGAAAGGATATTGAGCGAGCTATGCACCCCGTTCTTTGCATTCCTTATGATCTTGATGAGCGTCAAACACGAAGATCTGGGGAAACGGATCATTTCCCACCAAATCCTGCTGGATTTGCTGAAGACCGGCAATGAGGCCGTGGTCGAGGCAGCTGCGCGCGAGCACATCCTGACCTCTTGGCACCCATTTTTGGGCCAGTACTGAGAGAGGAGGACGCATGCTGGAACTACGCTGGCTAGACGCGGTCGTTCTCGCGAGCTATTTCGTCCTCATGATCGGAATCGGGTTCGTTGCGGCGCGGCGGGTCAAGAACATGGACGACTACTACCTGGGCGGCCGCCGCTTCGGCAAAGCAATGATGATCATGTACGCGTTTGGCGTGGGAACACACGCGGATAGCGCGGTCGGCTTGGCGGCCCAGACCTATAAGCTGGGGATGGCAGGTATCTGGTATCAGTGGAGCCAGCTCTTCAACACGCCTTTCTACTGGCTGCTCAGCCCTGTTTTTCGCCGGGCTCGATGCGTGACCACGGCCGATTTCTACGAAATGCGGTATGGCTCGTCAGTCGGAATCCTGTACAGTTTTTGGGGTGTGGCCATCAACTTTGGCTATCTCGGCGTCACTCTTTTTGGTTCCGCACGGCTGATCGAGGCGCTGACCAGCGGGAGAGTGCCGCTCCTCTGGTCGATGGTGCTAATGACATCGAGTTTTCTTCTCTACAGCCTCATCGGCGGCATGATTGCCACAGTCTGGAATGAGTTCATCCAGGGTATCCTGACGCTCATCATGTCGTTCTTGCTCCTCCCCTTTCTTTGGTACGCGGTAGGAGGAGTTGCCGGGTTTCAAGCGAAGATTCCCAACGCCGATGCGCTCTTCCGGCTGGTGGCCCCCGGGGAGATCGGTCTCTTTTGGATTTTCGTGGTTTCCTTCAACCAGGTGGTGGGCTTCGGCGCGCAACCCCACATCTTGAGCAACAATGCCGCGGGCCGCACCGAACTCGACAACCGAGTCGGCTTTTGCGCGGGAGTGACGCTCAAACGTCTGTGCAGCATCGGCTGGGCCTTGGCCGGGGTGCTGGCCATCGCGTACTACGGGAAGGGCGCTGTCCAGCCCGACCACGTTTTCGGATCGCTGATTCGCGACCTTTTGCCAGCCGGTTTTGCCGGATTGATGATTGCCTGCATCATGGCTTCGGTTATGGACAACGGCGCCGTATTTGTTCTGACAACTTCGGCCCTCTTCACCCGGAACCTGCTGCGAACTTTTCGCGGCGGCCAGAATCCGCGCCTGGAA
The DNA here is from genome assembly GCA_009697455.1 of Bryobacterales bacterium. GTDB lineage: Bacteria > Acidobacteriota > Terriglobia > Bryobacterales > Bryobacteraceae > SYKU01. Next base: position 18,246 of record SHUI01000063.1, on the reverse strand, counting down.
TTGCTTGTCAGCCGGCTGTTCTCGATTGTGTATGTTTGCGGCAGCATTGCACTGGCCCAGTCTTTCCAGGACGTTCCTTCGGCCATCCGATTCATCTGGGCGTTGATCCCAATGATCGGAATCGCGTTCTGGCTCGGGCTCTGGTGGAGGAGGGCCAACCGGTTCGGCGCGTGGGCAAGCTTCCTGGCCGCCACCTCGGCCTGGGCGATTGGCCTTAATGTGTTTGGCTGGACAGGCGATGCCGGCCTGCCCTATCTGATTAGCTTTTATTTATGCGCGGGTATTGGCGCTGGTGTGCTGGTCAGCCTTCTGACTCCCCCGGAATCACAGGATCGGCTAGATCGCTTTTTCCTCACCATCAACACGCCGATCGGGAAGGAAGATAAGCTCCATCGCTTTGAAGAAGAGGCGCGGCTGGCGGCGGGGGTGTCCTGACATGGAGCCGCGTTCCAACCGCGAATACTGGTATCGCAGGCTGGTTCCCTGGAAGGACTTTGAAATCCCGATGCCAGGGCCGGAGGCGATTGCCGGATTCTTCGTGGTCCTGGCGGTGTCGGGTGCCCTCCACGTGTTTGTTCTGTGGTTTTGCTCTCTGTTTCGGAGGTGATTGGTGCCCGCTGAGCAACAGGAATATGACGTGGCAGTCTACGGAGCAACGGTAGCCGGAATCGCCGCGGCCATTGCCGCCGCCCGCGCCGGCTGCCGGACGCTTCTCATTGAGCGGGGAGATCATTTCGGCGGAATGACCGCGTCCGGTCTGGGGAGCATTGACACGCTCCGGGACAATGCCTTCGGCGGGATCTTCCATGAGTTCCTGCAGCGGGTGCGTGAGCATTACTTCCACACCTACGGGAAGGAGTCGGAGCAATACCGGCTGACCTATGGGGGCTTCTTCATGGAGCCTGGCGTGGCGGAAGACGTTCTGAACGATATGATTCAGTCAGAGAACGCCCTTCACACCCGGAAGAGGTTGGAATTGGCGGCCGTGATCAAGGATCAGCAAGCCGTTGTGGGGTCCACGTACACCGACCGCGATACTGGCGAGATCGTTCGATTTTCTCATCCCGTGGCGATTGACGGCACGTATGAAGGCGACTTCGCCGCGGCGGCCGGCGTCGCCTACCGTGTGGGACGGGAGGGACGCCGGGAGTACGACGAGCGATACGCCGGTGTCATCTACCATGATTGGCGCTACCACCGGCAAGAGATCCTGCCGCAGAGCACCGGTGAGCCTGGCGAGAACATCCAGGCCAATTGCTTCCGCCTGACGTTGTCGGCCGACCCGGCAAAGCGGCTGCCGATAGCGAAGCCGGCCACATATACGGAGTTTTACCGGCACTACCAGGGGCTTCTGGACGACTTCCAGCGCGGCAGGGTGCGATTCCTGCGGGAGATCTTGTGGTTGAACCCTCTTGCCAACCGAAAATATTGCGTCAACGGTCACATCGAGGCTTTGACCAGCCCCGACCTGGCAGGATACTCCGCCGCATGGGCTGAGGGCGGATGGGCGGCTCGCGATGCTCTCTTTCAACATTACAAGGACTACACGTTAGGCCTCCTGCATTTCTTGCAAACCGATCCCAGCGTTCCGCGAATCCCCAGGGAAGAAGCTTCCTGTTTCGGGTTGCCTCCCGATGAGTACAGCCACGAAGGCCACTTTCCCTGGCAGCTATATGTTCGACAGGGCCGGCGGATCATCGGCGAATACGTGATTACGGAACACGACTCCAGCCCGCCGCCGGGCCGGGACCGGCCGCACATCCACAAAGACGCGATCGCCGTTTACGAACATAGCTTCGACAGCCATGCGTGCGGAACCCGCGGCGAGCCCGGCGCGGTAATTGAGGCGAACGATGGATTCGAACTGATCGAAGGAGTCATCTGGTTCCGCTACATGAACAGGCTCAGGGCGCCGAACCGTCCCGCGACGATTCCATATCGGGCCATGGTCCCGGAAAAGGTTGATGGCTTGCTCGTTGCCGGCGGTCTGTCGGCCAGCAGCGTTGCTTTCTCCGCCATTCGCATGGAGCCTGCCTGGATGGCCGCCGGTCAAGCGGCCGGAGTCGCCGCCGCACAAGCTGTTTCGAAGGGGACCAGCGTTCGGCGCGTCGATGTCCGGCAGTTGCAGAGGACCCTCGCCGCCCAGGGCCAGGTTCTGGCCTACTTCAAAGACCTCGCCTTGGACGACCGGGATTTTGCTTCCCTCCAGTTGAGAGCCGTCGAAGAGGACTGGCCCAGCTACGACGTGAGCGAACTGAGAACATTTCTGTAGCCGGAGAGTGGCGATGACGGTGTGGGAACTTTTCAAGCTGGATGGCAAAGTGGCCGTTGTCACGGGGGCAGCTCGCAACCTGGGTTACGACATGGCTCTGGCCTTGGCGGAAGCTGGCGCGGACTTGGTAATCACCAGCCGGCGTCTGGCGGAGGCGCGGGCAGCAGCTGACCGGATACGCGGCGCGACCGGACGCGGCGTGTTGCCCGTCGAGATGGAAGTTACGGTCGAAACACAAGTCGAGCAGATGGTTGAAACGGCATTGGCCGAATACGGACGCATCGACATCCTGGTCAATAACGCCGGCAATGTAGCCAAGAGCACGCCAGAGACAGCTCCATTCGAACGCCGCGCTTTGGAGGCATGGTCTGAGGTGGTGGCGGTGAATCTTACGGGCGTGTTTCTTTGTTCCAAGCATGTCGTAGCCAGGGCGATGAAACCGGCGAGATCGGGGAACATCATCAACATCGCATCGACAGCGGGTGTCGTCGGCAAAGACCGCCGCCAGTATTGGGACACTGGAATGGGCGGCGCGACTCTGGACTACCATGCGGCGAAGGGCGGAGTGATCAGCATGACCCGCGACATGGCGGCCTACCTTGCGCCGGACGGCATCCGGGCAAACTGCATCAGCCCCGGCGGGTTCTGGCGGAACCAGCCGCCGCAGTTTGTCGAACGCTACAACGCAAATGTCCCGATGGGACGGATGGGGCAGGACGGGAAGGAACTCAAGGGCGCCGTGGTGTTCCTGGCGTCGGAAGCTTCTTCCTATGTAACCGGGCATAATCTTGTAGTCGATGGCGGGCTCACGGCATGGTGAAGAAAGACCGGCACTGCGACACCCGTTTTCAGGAGCTTCACGTTCTACTGGCCGGCTGTGGTTCTATCGGCAAGCGGCACGCCCGAATTCTGAAAGAACTGGGCGTTGGGCGCCTGACGGTCTGCGATCCGGTTCCGGCGCAGATCGAAGCGCTCATGCTGCAAACTCCTTCTGTTGAAGCCTGTGCCTCCTTTCAATTGGGATTGGATGCCAAGCCCGACGCAGTGTTCATTCTGACTCCGCCGAAGCAGCACGTTCCGATGGCCGTTGATGCGGTCCGCGCCGGCTGCCACGTGTTCGTGGAGAAGCCGGTGTCGGACAGCCTCGACGGCGTAGAGCCTCTAGCTGAGTTGGTCCGCCGCTCCGCAAGCAAGGTAATGATTGGTTTGTGCTTTCGCTATCACCGGGGGTTGAGGAAGGCGAAAGCCTTGATTGAGAGCGGGACCATCGGACGCCTCATCTCCATTCGCGCTTTGATGGGCGAGCACCTTCCGCAAGTGCGGCCCGATTTCCAGTCCCTCTTCAGCGCCCAATATTCCGGCGCATTCGATCTCATGCACGATCTCGACCTGGCTATCTGGTTTGCAAACCAGCGAGTCGAAGCGGTCCAGGCGCTCTACGGAACGTGCAGCGACATTGGCATCTCGGCGCCAGACTTGGTCGAGATCCTGATTGGTTTCGAAGACCGCTGCACCGCATCGGTGCATCTGGATTTCTTTCAGCGGCCTCGGCGACGTCAGATTGAGTTGATAGGCAGTGACGGGACGATCATCGTCGAATTCGCCCGGTGGGACCAATATACGCTCTCAACGTATAGGCCAGATCGAAACGACTGGGAGAGCCTGAGCGAAACGGTTTCCCGTGATGACATGTTCCGGGATGAGGATCGCGCTTTTCTGAGCGCGACTGTCGGGAATGGGGAGATCGATTGCACCATCGATGAGGCATGTAAGTCCCTGCGAGTGATCGCCGCCGCCCAGGGTATGAACTCTCTCTGGAAAGGCCGCGCTAATCCGCCCAAGGTGTCCGAAGCGGCCCGCGAGCGCGAGGCCGCGGGCGTTTGAGGTCACGAATACGTAGGAGCGGCGCGGGCGCCGAGCAGAGCCCTTCGCAGCCCTTGGCCACTACAACCGCGGGAAACCGGCGATTGCGGGAGAACGACTGCTCCCCTGCTGCCTCATTCGCCGTAGCCGAGACTGATGCTGCCGCTGAAACTCAACTCAATCCGCCGTTCGGAATCAAACGCAGGATGATCTAAGCGGCGGCATTTCACCGCGCGTGGGCACAGAGAAGCTGCTGTACCCGCGCCTTACTCCAGAGTTACGACGAGCTTCCCCACGCCGTCTTCATAACCCTCCACTAACTCGAAAGCCTGCTGAATCCCTTCGAGCGGCCTTTCGTGCGTGATCAGCGGAGCGAAGCGCGCCGTGTGCTCGTGCAACAGCTCGAGCGCCAGTTCCGATTCGTGATTCGAGCGGCGCACGTTGTACAGCACCAGTTCCTTCCGCCGCATGGGATGAAAGTCGATAGGTGCCTGGACTTCCGAGGGGATCCCGGTATAGACAACGCGGCCGCCGTTCCGCACGACGCCAATCGCCTGGTTGATCGTGCCGCCCTTCGTCGCGCAGTCGATCGCGAGATCCACGCCGCGATTTCCCGAATCTTTCCAGATCGCGCGAACGGGGTCTCCCTCGGCCGGATCGAGCACCGCATCCGCGCCCAGTCGCAGCGCCATCTCGCGGCGATGCGCCAGCGGCTCAACAGCCCATACGCGCTTCGCGCCGGTCAGTTTGAGCGCCGCCACCGTCAACACCCCGATCGGCCCCGCGCCGAATACCACCGCGGTCTCACCGGCAGCCGGCGCGGCCCTTTGCAAGGAATGCAGCACGACTGCCATCGGTTCAATCATCGTCGCGTACTTCAAATCCATCCCGGGCGGCAGCGGCGTCAGATTCTTAGCCGGGAGATTTACGTAGTCGCGGAAAAAGCCGGGATCGGAAGGCATGCTCAGAAACCGGAGATTCGCGCATAGGTTATGCCGGCCGGAGTGGCAGAACTCGCAGTGGTAGCAATAGATCGCCGGCTCAAACGCAGCGCGCGCGCCGCTCGTCCAGCCCGTGACCCCGGCGCCTGTCTTCACGACAACGCCGGCCGGTTCGTGGCCGAGGACCATGGGGTAAACGCACGGAGTGTCGCCGACCGCGCCCTCGGCGTAGGAGTGCATGTCTGAGCCGCAGATCCCGACGGCCGTAACGCGAACCTGTACTTCGCCAGGCGCCGGTTCGGGAATCTCGCTCCCGGTGACCCGAATGGTTCTTTGGGCGATCAACTCGCCGACTCGCATCCTCACAGGTACTCCGCAAGCGCTTCGAGATCGACGTTGCCGCCGGAGATCACAACCCCAACTCTACCGATGCCATGAGGCAACTTGCGGAACAGCACCGCCGCGGCGGCGGCCGCTCCGCTCGGCTCAACGAGAATTTTCAGCCGGGCAAGCAGGTACCGCATTGCGGCCTTGATCTCGTCCTCTGAGACAAGAATGATGTCCTCGGCCAACCGCTGCACGATGGGGAACGTAATTTCGCCCGGATACTGCGAACGGAGACCGTCGGCGATGGTGTCCTGCGTTGGAATGGTCACGATCCGGCCGGCCCGGAAGGAAAGATGGGTATCGTTCGCAAGCTCGGGCTCCGCGCCGAAGACGCGAATGTTCGCGTTCACGCTCTTGGCCGCGGTGGCGCATCCGGAGAGCAATCCGCCGCCGCCCACGGGCGTGATCAGGGCGTCGAGGTCCGGCGCTTCTTCGAGCAACTCGAGCGCGGCGGTGCCTTGGCCGGCGATGATCAGCGGATGATCGAACGGCGGGACCATGGTTGCACCCGTTTCCCGCAGCAGCCGCTGGGCGATTTCTTCGCGGTTTTCGGTCGCGCGATTGTAAGTCACGACGGTCGCCCCCATTCCGCGCGTGGCTTCCAGCTTCGAGCGGGGAGCGTCCGCCGGCATTACGATTGTGGCTTTGGCTCCCACGAACCGGGCGGCCAGCGCGGTTCCTTGCGCGTGGTTACCGGAGGAAAAAGCAATGACGCCGCGCGGAAGATCGGCTTTGGGGATCGAGAAAACCAGGTTTGACGCGCCGCGAACCTTGAACGCGCCGCCGCGCTGGAGATTTTCGCACTTGAAGAAGGCGCTGACTCCAGCTTCCGCGTCAAAGCCGGCCGATGTCATGACAGGAGTGCGGCGGACGATCGGCGCGATTCTTTGGGCTGCCTCTCGGATCATCTCCGAAGTGACTTCGGGTTGCTGCTCGTGGTATGCTAACACTTTGATTTCCTTAGAAGGATTAGTATAGATGGCAAATCATTTCTCCGCGCTCAAGCGGGTCAGAACCGAAGAAAGACGAACTGTATTCAACCAGAGGAACAAGGCGCGGCTGCGGCACCAGATCCGCGCTATGCGCCGTCTGCTCATCGCGAAGGACGCAGCCGGCGCGGCCGCGGCTTTGCCAAAGACATTTTCCATCATCGACCGCTCCGCGAAGATCGGCGTCATTAAGAAGAATACCGCCGCGCGGTACAAGTCCCATCTGCACGTGCGGGTCAAGGCTCTCGCGCCGTCAGCTTCAAAATAAACTGCTCCATCACGATTCGGTCGTCGGGGCGTGTACCGCGCATGTCCCGGTCCGCCTCGAAGATGTGCTTCATCCCCTTCCTGAGTTGTTCGCCTGAGAATTTCCCCACGGTCTGGTAAACCTGCTCGGCTCGGGATCCCCACATGGGTACGCCCTGCCGCGAGAAGTGTCCCTGCACCTGCTGCGCATTCCGCAGGCCGGCTTCCTTCGCCACCATAGCGAAGCGAAACTGTGTGGACAGAAAAGCAAGGGCCAGCGGAAGGTACTCGCCATCCCTGCTGAGCGTGTCGAGAATCTGCAGGGCACGGCTTCGGTCTTTCCTTCCCAGTGCGGCGACGAGTGCGAAAATCGTCGATGTGCGGGCGTCGGGCACGAGCGCGGCGATATCGTCCGAGGTCAACTCGCGCTTGCCCTGAGAATACACGGATAACTTTTCGATCTCGACGGCGATGCGCGCCATATCGCCGCCCAGAGCCTCAATCATCAACTCGAACGCTTCGCGCCCGACGCGGAGCCCCGCCGCTTTAGCCAGGCGCTGGGCTTCCGGCCGCGCGTCGTCGATCGAGAAGCGCTTCAATTCCACAACGTCTTTCACGGGCTGGTAGAATTTCCTGACCCGCTCGATCTTCTGCTTGTCCTCCCCTTCGAAATCGAAGCGCGCGGCTTCGAACACGATGACAACGCCCGGCGAGGGGTCTTCAAGATAGCGTGCAAGCGCGGCCGCGCCTTCATTTGATGATTCCCCGGCTTCCTCGGCGTCCTTCACGCGGCCCTTGGGCAGGGCGGCTTCGGCGTTGTAGGCGACGATCACGCGATTGGCGGCGAACAGTGAGAGCGCACGGGCGTCGTCCACGGCTTCGACGAGCGAGGTTTCCGCCAGATCGTGACGCGTAAGCCCGCTATCCACATCCTCCGGAGCCAGCATCGCGCTGACGATCGCCTGACGGCAGCGGTCGCGGCCGTAGGACTCGGGGCCGATCAACAACACCGCGGGTGCGATCTCCTTGCGTTTGGCGCGGGCGAGGAATTGTTCGGAAGTCATCGCGTCAAAAAGTTTCGAGCACCGCGCTGACGAGCGTGCGGGCGACGTCACGGCTCAGGCGTTCGAGCGCGGTGGAGCTTTCATCGAAATAGGCACGCTGGTCGACGCTGATTTCGTAGCGCTCGCGCACTTCCATGCCGGTTCTGGTGAAAAGCGTTTTTCCCGACGCCCGTTCGGTCAGGGTGACGTTGAGGTTGACGATGGTTTGAACGCCGGCGGCCCGGCCGGTGGCAGGATCGAAGATGGTCGGATAGGTCTGGACGTTGTTGACCGACCCGGTGAGCACGGCGTCGGCCGCGTTAGGATCGGCCACGACGTTGTAGCGGGTTCGGGAGATGAACTCGCGCGTCAACGAGCCGGAGAGGCGGTCCGAAAGGCGGTAGCTGGCCGTGTTGTTCGCGAAGGCCGGAATGGCGATGGTCTTGACCGATTTCGGAAGGATGTTGGAGTGGCCTGAGACGTGGTAACCGCATCCGGAGATGGCGGTCGCGAGCAACAGCGCTGCCGTTGGCAGGATGAAAGCCCAATCGCCGAAATTGTGGGGCGGATCCCCTGGTCCGCGCGGGTTCCCCTGGACCCGCTCCTCACCAACGGCATCAAGGTGATTCAGCCCGGGCGGGCCGACGAGGGCGCCGGCCGCGATCCAGGGGGCCTGTCCCACCTGACTCATTGGTCAACTCCGATCAACTGGCCGGCTACCGCTACGGCGTTCTGCGCCGCAAGTAGAGTATTGTCGGCCGCGATCCAGAACCAGCAGGCGTTGGGTTCACGCCGGTCGAGCGAAATCGCTCCGACGGAGATGCCGCTCTCTCCCGCCATCGCGACAATGTTGGGTGGTTCGAGCGTTCCTCCTCGAACGTCTATATGATCCGAGGCGAGCGCGCGCTCCAATTCCACAACATCCGGCGGCGCTTCAAATTGCGCCCACACCGAGAACGAATAGCCATGAAAAACCGGCGCCTGAACCACGCGTAGCGAAGGCATGGGAACACCTGGCTGCATCGAGAGCAGCGTCGAAAGGTGGCTCTCGATAATCGTTTCGGTCACGGCGAGCGATTCCGGAGCCTCCTCCCCATACGCGGCAAGCAGATTGAAGCTTACCTGGGCATCGAAAACGGCCCTTGGGAGATTCTTGAAAACGAGAAGATTCGTGGTCTGCGCCTGCAACTCTTCAAGGCCCGGAAATCCCCGCTCACCGGCGGGAACAAGAGCTTGAATGACGGTACGGACAACCGGGCGGTACACCGCCAACCGCCTCAGGAACAGCGCGAGCGCGATGGCGGCGGGGTGCGCGACGGTGTGAATCGTCCCCACCACGTGCGCGGGCGGCGGACCCTGTTCAAGAAACGGTGCGCGGAGCCGTGCGTTCGCAAGGCCGGCGGTGGCGAAAGTGAGATCGACCGGGATCGTCGAACTGGCGAAGGTCAGCGCTTTGAGCGTGGAAGCCGCGGAACCGGCGAATAGCGTCACTTTCGATTCCGAAAGACCCGCGCTGTCGAGCAGGTGAATGACCGTAGGCTCGCCCGATTGTTCGGTAAGAGTGCCGGCTTCGGCGTCTTCCGCGGCGATGAGGCGGACGTGAGCGGGGAATTCCGGAGCGGCGATCAAATCCCGGATCTCGCGGCCCAGCAACGTGCCGCTGCCGACCAGTCCAACTATCGGAATGCGAGATTGAATCTTATCCAACGCCGTGCTCCGCGTGAGGCGGTTGAGGACTGGGCCGGAGGTAACGCTTGAGTATTCCGCCGAGGCGGGTCACGATTCCGCTCGCGACGTAGACGACCGATATCGCAAGCAGCACAGGCTGCGAATAGTTCCAGATGAGATAAATGAAAGCGCCGATCGCGATGACCGAAAGTGGGGATCGGGGACGCAGCAAATTGAAATCCTTGAAGCTGTGGTAACGCCACGTACTTACCATGAGAAATGAAAGCAAGCCGAGCAAAGCGAGCCAAGCGATCGACAGCGGCCAAAACGAGAGCGGAATCGAATCGGCCGCATAGATTACGGATGCCACCATGCCGGCGGCGGCTGGGATTGGCAGGCCCACGAAATACTTACGGTCCGGACGGCCTGGATTCTTAGGGACGGGGTTCTTCTGTACGTTGAAGCGGGCGAGGCGAGCCGCGCCGCAGAGAAGAAAGAGAAATGCGATGAAATAGCCGGCGCGCAGGATTTGTTCGCGAAGGCCCGCGGCGCTCCCCGTATCGATAAACTGAAGGCCCCAGGCGAAGGCGAGGGCGGCGGGGGCGATGCCGAAGCTGATGATGTCGGCGAGCGAATCGAGTTCACGCCCGAAATCGCTGACCGTGTTGGTCATCCGGGCGATCCGGCCGTCGAGCCCGTCGAGAAAGACGGCGATTCCTATGGTTTGGGCGGCGACTTCGAAGTGCTGTGCCGCGCCTAGTCCGCCTGAGGCATAAAGCATCGCGCCCTGGAAAGTTTTCAGGACGGCCAGATAGCCGAGGAAGATATTGCCCGCGGTGAACAACGACGGCATCACGTAAGCCGCGCGCCGGGGACGGCGCTCGGGTGAATTCGGATCGATCAGCCGGCGGTTAAAGTCTAGCTTCGCCATGTTGTGCTTTCGGCGCCTCTTTCGCCCCCACCGGCGCCCTCCGGCGCGCGATCACGCTCGATCCAGCCGAGACACGCATGCCGGGCGTCACCACGATATCCCACTCGGGTCCAAAGGCGACGTCCACGCGGGAGCCGAACTTGATGAGGCCGATACGTTCACCCATTGCAACCTTGTCGCCGGGCTTCTTAAAGCAGACGATCCTGCGCGCGATCAGGCCGGCGATCTGGCTGAAGACGACGCGGGACCCATTGCCTTCGACGGTCAGTGTATTTTGCTCGTTTCGCGACGAGGCTTCGTCCTTGCTTGCGACGAGGAATTCGCCTTTGCGGTAGTCGACGGCGGTGACGGAGCCTGCGATGGGTGTGCGGTTTACGTGGACATCGAAGACGTTGAGAAAGATACTGATACGGGTTCCACCGTTCTCCGGTTTGACGACGACGACCTTCCCGTCGGCCGGCGAAACCGCCACTGGGCCGTAAGGGATTTCCCGTTCGGGGTCGCGAAAAAACCAAAGACAGAAGACTGCGAGGATGTAGAGTGGCGAGGCGAACCATTGGTTCGTGAGCCAGCCGGCTAGCGCGCCGCCCGCGGCGAGTCCAAACGCGTAATAGATTCCGTCGGCAACCATCAGAGATGAGAGAGAGTACTCAATTCATTCTCGCACGATGGGCGGAGCGGAACCGCTAGTGAGGGGGGCGCTTCTGTCCGGCTTCAATCCCCTTGGCCTGATTTTCGAAGTCACTCACATATTCCCGGTCGCGGAGGATGCGGAGTTTTTCGTATTCGCTCTCCGCGAGCGATTTGGCAACCTCATAGAGACCGTCCCCGGGTTATTGAGGGCGAAGTCCAGGAACATGGAGACAATCCTCTCCAATTCGCGTATTTCGCGCTCTTCCAGATAATTCTTCGCCACAACGACATCGGACTTGCGAATCTTCCCCTTCGGCGCGTTTTTCCACGTGGTCAAAACCCATATTCGGATTGAAGGCGTCCGCCCGCTCCGCGACGATCTGCCTGCCCTGCTCCAGCCGGTCATCATCCAGCACGAAGCCCTTGACGATAAACTCCCGACGCGTGGCGGTTGCCCAGATCCGGAACTGCGTCGCCTGAAAGCTGTTCACGCGGTAACCGACGGCGATGACCACGTCGAGGCTGTAAAAATCAACATCTCCCGTAACTCCTTGGAAGCAAAGATCTCTTTGCAGTGATAGTTGATCGTGGGGACCTCCACTCGCAGCTGGCTGTTCGGCGTGGTGTAGAGGAGAATCTCACCTTCAGCGGGAACTGGTTCGTCGCTCATGGTTGTCGCTTCGGCGGATCGTGCTTGCGGAGCACTTTCGCCGATTCATCGCTAGCCTAGGACATTGTAATAGGAACAAAGAACAGCGCACGCACGCGTCCGTCCGTTTCACCTCTTCACCGCCTCTCTCACCAGCTTCTCCAACCGGCCCATCGACTCATCGAGCAATTGCGGCTTCGTCCGCGCTCCTTCGAACAAGTCGCCTGTTCGCGCAAACCGCTCTAGCGCATTCCGGATGTGAAACTGGGTCGGCAGCAGCCCAGGTTTCACTTCGTTCCAAGCGAGCGGCGTCGCGACCGGCGCCCCCGGGTAGGCTCGCAGCACATAGGGCGCCGCGATCGTCTTCCCCTCTCCGTTTTGTAGAAAGTCGAAGTAGACGCGGCCTTTCTCGCGCTTCGCCACGGCACGCGGGGTCGTAAACAAGTCGGGCCGTTCGCTCGTCACGACATGCGCCAGCACTTCCGCGAACGTCTTCGTTTGTTCGTAAGTGTAGACAGGCTCCACCGGAATGTAGACGTGCATGCCGTCGCCGCCGGTCGTCTTTGGATAACCTTCAAGACCGAGTACATCGAGCTTGCTCTTCACCAGAAGCGCCGCTTCCACAATCTTGCTGAACTCGCACTGCTGGGGATCGAGGTCGATCAGAATGAAATCGGGGTATTCGAGCGACCCTATGCGGCTCATCCACGGATTCTGGTCGATGCAGCCGAGGTTCGCCAGAAACAGCAGCGTAGCTTCGTCGTCCGCCACAACATACCGGATTGGGGCCTGGTTGTGCTCCGAGAAAACAGGTTCGAACCGCAGCCACGAGGGGAAGCTCGCGGGCGCGTCCTTCTGAAAAAACCATTCGCCCGCGATGCCGTCCGGGTATCGCTTGAGCGAGAGCGGCCGGTCGCGTAAATACGGCAGAATCAGCGGCGCGACGCCCGCGTAGTATTCAATGACGTCGCGCTTGGTGTAGCCTTCGGTCGGATAATAAATCTTGCGAAGATTCGTAAACTTGAGCCGATGCCCGCCGACGGCACGCGTGACTTCCTCGCGATCGTCTTCAAAGAATCGCGGGGCCGGCGCGGGATCTTGAAGCCGCGGAGCAGTTTCCGGCGGCGCGGCGTCCGCCGCTTCCCCTTCATCCACCGCATCCGCCGATTGTTCCCGTATGCACTGTTCGGACCGGACATCGTTCCGCAAGCCCAGGAACACAGGCGCGCGCAGCCTCCCTTCGCCTGTCCACTCCAGGAACTTTACTTCGCAGACCAACCGCGGCTCAACCCAGACCACCGTCTTGCCGATGCGCGGGTCGCTTTCGAATGGACACACTTCCGTCTCGAGGGGCTTCAGAAGTTGCGCCACGAACTTCAGCATCGGACCGTCGAAGCCGGTCCCGACGCTGCCCGCGAACGCGAATCTTCCCCCGTCCCACGCTCCGAGCATCAGCGCTCCGAAGTACTCGCGCTGGTCTCTTGTGTACCCGCAAACGACGAAGTCCTGCCGAGACAGAACCTTGATCTTGAGCCAACTTCTGCTGCGCCGCGATTCATACGGGCTATCCGCTCGTTTCGCCATCACTCCTTCAAGGTCGCGCTCGCGCGCCGCGGCAAGCAGCGCCGGGCCATCGGTAAAATCATCCGAGAAGCGGACTAGATTGCTTGGCCGCAAGATCGATCGCAGGAGGGCCTTTCGCTCCCGCAAGGGGGCACCCCGCATGTCCCGGCCATTGAGAAACAGTACGTCGAACAGATAGATGACCACGGGCCGTTTTCGCGCCAGGTTCGCGATCGTTGCCGCGTCGGACACGTTGATTCGAGACTGTAACAACTCGAAGCTGGGGCGGCCCTGGCCGTCGAGCAGCGCGATCTCGCCATCGACAATCGCATCCCGCACCGAGAGGCTCTCCGCCATCGCGCTTAACTCGGGATACTGACGTTCCATGGCCCTGCCGTTCCGCGAGACCAGCCGAACCCGCCCGTTCTCGATGAAACAGAGCGCCCGCACGCCGTCCCACTTCACTTCATAGATCCAGCCGTCGCCGGCCGGGAGCGCATCAGCCAGTACGCCCATCATCGGAGAGACGTCGCGAGGCATCTTCGACTCGGCCGCCGGCTGAGGCGGGGGTTTCACATCGCGCGCGATTTCTTCCTGCGTCCGGCCAGTCAGCACGCTCCGCGCGCGAGCTTCCACGTCCCAGCCGGCTTCCGCAAACGCGTCTTTCTTCTTCAGCAGCAACCACTCGTTGCCCTTGCCGCGACCCTTCATGAGGACCAGCGCAAACTCGCCAGAGAGTTTCTCCCCGTGGAGGCGGAATTTGAAATCGCCGCGGGCAATCTGACCCTCGGCAGGGAGGTTGCTAAGAACTTCGAATTCGCCGCGGTCCCACAGCATCACGCTACCCGCGCCGTAGTTCCCCTTCGGAATGTTACCCTCAAAATCACCGTAATCGAGCGGGTGATCTTCCACTTTCATGGCGAGTTGTTTCAGGCCCGGATCGAGCGTGGGACCCTTCGGAACCGCCCATGAGACGAGCACGCCGCCCACCTCCATGCGGAAGTCGTAGTGCAGCCGCGTGGCATGGTGCCGCTGTGCGAAAAATCTTCTGCCGCCGCCGCTTGCCGGAGCTTGTGGCGCCGGTTCGGGCGTATTCTCAAACTTCCGCTTGCGGGCGTATTCCTCGATCGACACTTTTCTGACTGGACAGCTAACCCTTTCTCGCTTAGTATGATAGCAGTGGGGGAATCAACGGCATGGCTACCAGCGTCTGGCGTGGACACCTTACATTCGGTCTGGTCTCGTTTCCCGTGCGGCTGTTCAGCGCGGCTCGAAGCGAGACCGTCAGCTTCAACATGCTTCACAAATCCGATCATTCGCGCATCAAGCAGGTGATCTTTTGCCAGGCGGAAGAGAAAGCCGTGCCGCGGAGCGAACTCGTCAAGGGCTTTGAATACGAGAAGGATAAGTACGTCATTGTTGAGGACGAGGAGATCAAGAAAGTCGCGCCCAAAACCGCGAAGGCGATGGAGATTCTCGAATTCGTCAAGAGTACCGACGTCGATCCCATTTATCTCGAAAGCTCTTACTACATGGCTCCGGAAGAAGCTGGTGAAAAGCCCTATGCGCTGCTTTTCGAAGTGCTGCGGAAGAGCGGCTATACCGGGATCGTAAAGATTGCGATGCACAACCGGGAACACATCGTGGTGCTGCGCCCCGGAGACAAGGGGATCCTCCTGCACACCATGTACTACGACGACGAAATTCGTAAAGTGGACGAATTCCGCACAAACACGGAACTGGTGAAAGAGAAGGAACTGGCTCTGGCCACGATGCTGGTGGAGTCGCTTGCGGCGGAGTTCGAACCCAACAAGTACAAAGATACGTACCGCGAGAATTTGCTGCAGATGATTGAGACGAAGAAGGCGGGACTCGAAGTGGTGGAGACGCCGGCGCCTCAGTTCGCGCCGGTCATCGACATCATGGAAGCGCTGAAGCGATCCGTCGAGATGGCGAGAAAGCCGGTGAAGGCGGAGACACAGGCCGCGCCGCAAGCCGTGGAAGACTTCGAACTCGCGGCGGCGGCCGCGCCGAAGCGGAAACGAACAGGTACGAGGTAAAGAAAGCACATGAAGCGCAAAAGGCTCCTGGCCGCGATCGCGATCGCCTGCGCCGCGGGACGCGCGGACGTCGTAGAGCAGGGCCCGAAGGACTCCGCGCCATCCGGGCTTCAGGCTGGTGTCGCCCGCGCGGACATTACTCCTCCTATCGGTCTCGCGCAACTGAACTGGGGATCGCAGACACACGTCGAAGCCGTGGGCGTCGATCCGATGGGCATGTACGCCACGGCGATCGTGCTTGCAAGCGGCGGACAGAAGTTCGCGATGGTGGATGTGGACGCGATTGGCGTCACGGGCTACGCCGAAATAGCGGCGCGCGTTTCGAAGCTGACTGGAATTCCGCCGGAACACATCCGCCTCGGCGCGACGCACACCCATGCCGGACCGCTTGTGAGCGTGGTGCGCGGACCGCTCGGCGTCGACTTCACGCCGTATCAGCGGGCGCAGGAGCGATACACGGCGCTGGTGACAGACAAGATCGTCGGCGCGATCGTCGAGGCGAATTCGAAACTTCGCCCCGCGCACGCCTACGGCGCCAAAGGCACGGGTACGATCAACATCAACCGCCGCCTGCGGGCGAAGGAGGCGATGCCGGCGGCGGTGGGCCGCAACCCCGAAGGGTTTGTAGACCGGGAACTCATCGTCATCCGCATTGACGGCGCGGATGGCAAGCCCTACGCGGTGCTCGTAAATTTCCAATGTCACGGCACGGTGCTCGCGTACGAGAACAAGTACTTTTCTCCGGATTGGATTGGCCCCATGCGTAAGGCGGTGGAGAACGCGATGCCGGGCGCGACGTGCCTCTTCCTCCAGGGAGCGGCGGGCAATCAGGGTCCCGTGGAAGGATTCACGGGAGATCTGGAAGTGCCTCGGCGGCTTGGATCCATTCTTGGTTATCAGGCGGCGGCTCTCGCGCTCGGCGTCGAGACCGTGAAGCGAGATCCGAAATTTGAAGGCTTCGTGGAATCGACGGCGTTTCAGGCGAAACAGCATTGGCGCGTCTCGGGCCCGCGCGACGCCACAATGAAATTCACGACGAAGGTGCTTGACCTTCCGCCGAGGACGTATTCGCCGAGGGAACTGGACGAGATGGCCACGCTCGTCGCGGACGCCGGGACAAAGGTGACGGCGGCGAAGGCCACGGGCGATCCATGGAAGCAGCATCAGGCCGATGCGCGTCTGCGGCGCTTTTCGGATCTGCTGAAGCAATGGAAAGCGCCACATGACCCGGCGCCCGTGAAAGTTCGCGTGCAGGTAATGCGGCTCGGCGACATGGCAATAGTCTCCATGCCTGGCGAGCCGTTTGCTGAAATCGGCGTGGCAGTCAAAAAGGCTTCGCCTTTCGCCATTACGATGTTCTGCGGATACTCGAGCGGCGAGGGCGGCGACTACTTGCCCACCGAGCCTGAGTTCGCGTTAGGCGGGTACGAAGTGCAGCGCACGCCCTACGGCACGGGTGCGGCGGAGAAGCTGATTCGTGAGACGATCGCCTTGTACCGTGACGTCCGCTAGCTGCTGGCAGAGAGTAAAGGCCCGCGTTCCGGCGGCCCTTGCCGCCCTGCGCAGGGACTGCGGCACACTGGTCCGGCGCTCCTGGTAGCGATGTGAACGGAGCACTTGGTATACAGGCCCTCCATTGAATAGCTGCCCGCGCTAACTGTACGAGCGAGACCAGGTGATAGACGGCGGACCGGTCCTGGGGACCGCTGCCGATTTCCGCGACGAGCCCGCGCGCTACCAGAGCGGCGAGGCGAGTTCGCGTGCCGCCTTGGGAGAGCCTGTCTGCAATCAGGCGGCAAGGCGCTCCTCCGCGAGCACATCACGGATGCCGGTGACCCTCTGCGTTCCGTCTTCGACTCCAAGCACAATGACGCCACTCGATTCCCGAGAGCGGGTTGCGATAGTTGCGGTCCGGGCAGCCATAGCCGCCCTGCGTACGCCTTACAGCGCGGTCAGGGCGGAGGATTCGCCGAGTGCGGCGATCCGGTCCAGCTCGCCATCGCTCCAATCGCCAAGTTCGATATTCCGGTCGAGCGTCCAACGCTCGGTGTGCTCCAGCGATTCGCCCGGCTCCAATTTTGTCATTGGGCTCAGAGTCTCAAGCTCCAGCGTATCCGCGTTCGTGAACATCTCGAAGGAACAACCCATGTCGGGGTACGTCCGTGAAACATCGGCGTCGTAACGCTTCACAAACAGTTCGGATCCCAAAAGGTAGGCGCCCCACGTCCGCGGATGGAACGATCCTATCTTCTGTGGATCGCCGTTGCCCGCGTCCTGCCGCAGAGTGAAGTATTTCCGGCTGAATTTCCACCGGTTGTCCGCTAGATTCGTAAAAGCCCACATCACGAGCGGATTCGTCGGTGCGAGCATTTCCGGATGCGTGCCGCGCGGCGGAAAGCCGCTGATTCCCGTGCCGCCCGGAGCCATCATCGTAAGCGCCCAAGCCGCGAGTTCCACTGGCCACGGCGTCGCGTTCCTCAGACCGTGGACAATCTCAACGCCGGTTCCATGCCCCGCCATCTTCACTGTAATCCGCTTCTCGATCCCCGAATAGCGCTCGACCTGCTGCGTGGCTTTCAACGTATCGCCTGAGATTTTAATCTTCACCGGGTCATTATCCGGTGCATACGTCCGCGGCATGTGTTCCGGAGCGATCCAAATCCGGTGGCCGCCGCGAATCACCCAATGCTCCTCGCCGGACTGGCCCAACGTTTCTTCGACCTCTTTGAGCAGGTTCTGCCCACCCGCGAAACCGTAGCGCATGATGCGCGGGCCGATGTCACTCGTAATGATGAGTTCCGCCTCACCGTTCGAAATCCGGTAGCAGTTCGCCCAACCCTTGTAGTTCGCTTTCTCGATCGCGATCATGATTTACGCGCCAGCACCGCATCGACAGGCGCTCCCGTGCGTTTTCCTTGTACGCTCGTGAAGCCCGCCTCCTCAAGCAACCCGCGGTACTCCCCGAGAGTCCGCTCCCGGCCCTCGGTGCAAATCAGCATGT
>SHUI01000062.1 GCA_009697455.1 Bryobacterales bacterium | reverse complement strand
TTTCGTAGCGGCCCAAAACCCTCCACCGAAGAGAAGCGGCAAGAAAATCAGACCGAACAAGAATCCCTTGTTGAGGACGGTCTGCAGGTAGTCGCGCTTGGCGATCACCAGGACTCTACGCATGGAATCCGTCCCCCGCTTGCGGCGCCTTTAGCTGCGGATCCGCGATCCGCACGAAGATGTCGTGCAGTGAAGGTTGCACGACTGAGAACGCCCGCAGGCGGGTGCGCGAGGCAAGCGCGTGGAGCACCTTCTGCGGATCGCAACCGCGGTTCATACGCAGTTCCAGGACGCGGCCCAGATTCTTCACCTGCGCAATGCCGGGCAGCCCGGCCGCGGTGCTTCCATCTCCTCCGTCTTCTAGCTCCACGCGAATGGTGTCGCTGCCGTACTCGGACTGGATGTTCCCCAGCGTTCCGTCAAGCACTTTCCGGCCCCGAAAGATCATGAAGATCGAGTCGCAGAACTTTTCGGCGACGCCCATGTCGTGCGTGCTGAGAATCACCGTGCACCCGGCGTTGCGCATGTCGAGGATCGCCGACCGAATCGAATCGGCACTGACCGGATCGAGACCGCTGAAGGGCTCGTCGAGAATCACCAGCTTCGGCTCGTGCACAACGGCGGCGATAAACTGCACCTTCTGACTCATCCCCTTGCTGAGCGATTCCACCTTGCTGTCCGCCCAGCGCTCGAGACCCAACCGTTCGAGCCACGCGCCTACTTTGGTCCGCATGCGGCGTCCACCGTGTAGCTCGGCATGGAACCGCAGGAGCGCCTTCACGCTCATCTTGCGATAAACGCCACGCTCTTCCGGCAGGTATCCGATGTCGGCAGCTCGGACGCCGGAGCGCTCTTCGCCGAACACGCGAATCGAGCCGGAGTCAGAGTAGAGTATGTTGGCAATCATCCGCATCGTGGTGGTTTTGCCGGAGCCGTTCGGGCCGATGAATCCGTAGACCGAGCCCCGTGGAATCGTCAGGGACAAAAGTTCGACGGCTGTGACGGTTCGGAATGATTTGGTGACGCCCGCAATCTCGACGGCAGTAGCAGCGGAATGCCTCGCGTGCATCGAAACCTCCTGTGTGAGCCTGGACAAGTTGGTGAGACTGAGAACTCCTAAGGACTCGCCCGCAAAATGGAGGCTCGCCGCGTTTCGAGCGAGTCCTTGCCAGCGTGGAGGGCGGTGGCCCCTTTGCGGGCTTTAGCTAGATAGAGCGAGAAGGAACCGGCAACACAGGCGGCGGGCATTGGGAGAGCTGGTGTGCGATCAGGAGGCAAACTTCTCACAACTTCAAAAAAAGAGCCGACGCACGTTGGCCTGGTGGCACATTTCATACCGGCACCACTATTTTCCTCATACGCTAACACTAATTCGGAGCGAAGCGACGCTTGTGGCTCCATGATGCACGAAGTGATCGGATTCGTCAAGAACCTCTGTCGTTCTCGGAGCCGGACCGGGCGGATTCGCCTCCCATTCGTCTCATCCGGACCTAATTACCTTACAAACGGTGGTTAGACCAGTCGGGGCAACGCCTACTATTAATCCACAAGAATCTATCGAACCTTAGCATTAGCCCTACTTATGATATGCTGTGCGTGATGCTTTTCGACAACATCCGTTTGTTCCGCGACATCGCACAGGCCCGAAGCATTAGCCGCGGCGCGGGCAGCAACCAAATTAGCCAGTCCGCCGCCAGCCAGCATATTCAGGAACTCGAACGGAAGTTGAAAGTTTTCCTGCTCGATCGCAGCACCCGGCCTCTGACCCTCACCCCCGCGGGCAAACTTTACGCCGACCTCTGCCGCGATGTGCTTCGGCGCGAGGAAGAATTCACGGCCATGCTGGACGCGGAGCGCGGCCGCGTCGAAGGCGTCGTTCGCGTCGCTTCCATCTATTCCGTGGGCCTTTCCGAACTGCCTCGGCTTCGGCGCGAATTCGAGGCGCGCTTTCCCACCACGCAGCTTCATATCGACTTCTTGCGCCCGGACAAACTTTACGAAGCGTTGCTCGACGGTCGCGCCGACCTCGGCCTGGTCAGCTATCCGGAAGCCACGAAGAATCTCGCGGTGGTCGAATGGCGGAACGAAATCATGACCGTCGCCGCGTGTCCAACCCACCCCTTGGCCGGCAGACCGCGCCTGCGGCCGGCCGACCTGCGAGGACAGGACTTCGTGAGTTTCGACCAGGAGCTTACCATTCGCCGCGAACTCGACCGCTATTTCCGGGAACAATCCGTCGAAATCTCGATTGCCGGTCAGTTCGACAACATCCAATCGGTCAAGGAAGCCGTGGCGCTCGGGCAGGGCATCAGTATTCTCCCCGAATGCACGTTTCTCCCCGAAGTTGAACAGGGACGGCTCGTCTCGATCCCATTGGGGGACCCGGCGCTTGTGCGGCCCGTCGGCATCGTGTACCGGAAGCGGAAGAAGTTTACCCGCGCCGCCCGAAGCTTTCTCGAACTCCTGCGCGGCAAGCCGGTGGCTGACGTCCTGAACGGAAGGTGACTCTCTCATGAAATTGAAACGCGCAACTATCGTCCGATCGATCCTCACCGTCATAGCGGCGGGACTCTCGCTTCTCGCGACCCGCGGAGGCGCGACGCCAGACCAGCCCGGCGCAAAGAAATGGTACAAGGGCAATCTGCACACGCATACAGTGCACAGCGACGGCGACTCCACGCCCAACGAAGTTGCCTCATGGTACAAAGATCATCGCTATCACTTCCTGGTCCTTAGCGATCACAACTACCTGACTGAAACCGCCGGCCTCAACACGGTTTTCGCGTCGCCGGAAAAGTTCCTCCTCATTCAAGGCGAAGAGGTCACCACTTCTTCCGGCGGCAAGCCCGTTCATGTCAACGCATATCACCTCGGCGGGCTCGTCGACCCGGTCCAGGCCGATTCAGTTGCCGCGACCATTCAAGCCAACGTCAACGCCATCCGCGCGGCGCGGGCCCTGCCCTCGTTGAACCATCCGAACTTCGGGTGGGCGGTGACGTCGAAGGACCTGATGCAGGTGTCGAACCTGAATCTGCTCGAGGTCTATAACGGACATCCGATGGTCAACAATCGCGGAGGCGGCGGCGCGGAGTCGCTCGACGAAATGTGGGACGCGTTGCTGACCGGGGGCAAACGCATCCACGGAATTGCCGTGGATGACGCGCATCATTTCAAAACGATCGACAAAACGCTATCCAATCCGGGCCGCGGCTGGATCATGGTACGCGCGGCGCGGCTTGCGGACGCCGATATCCGCGCCGCCATCGAAGCGGGCGACTTTTATGCATCCTCGGGAATCACCCTGAATGACGTGAGGACTGACGGCGGAGCGCTGCGCATCGAGATCAAACCTGACGGCGCCGCACGCTACTCGACGTACTTCATCGGCGAGGGCGGCAAGGCTTTGAAGCGTGTTGACGGAATCAATCCCGAATACCGTTTTCAGGGTGGCGAAAAATATGTGCGCGCGAAAATACAGGCCTCGACCGGCGATGACGCGTGGGTTCAGCCTGTGTTCGGCGGCTCGCGGTAGGAAGCGCGATGTTATCGCCGGAAGGACGTTCCCGGGCGAATGGTATTATTAGGAAATCGGCCACCTCAGCGGGCTTGGCCAACTAAGCAAACGACAATGAGAGCGATCCCTCACGCCTTGTTTTTCGCGGTCACGCTCCAGGCCGTCGCGGCCGATTCACTCGCCGTCCGTGCACGTGCGGTCTTCGACCGGAGTTGCGTGCAGTGTCATGGCGAAAAAGTTGCGATGTCCGGACTCAAACTCCTTACTCGCGATGAGGTCTTGAAAGGCGGGACCCGCGGCCCTGCCGTCAAGCCTGGAAAAGCAAACGAAAGCCTGTTGTATTCGGCCTTATCGCACTCCACGAAGCTGGCCATGCCGCCGGCCGGGAAGCTGGCGGCCGAGGAAATCGAGACGCTGCGCGAGTGGATCGACAAAGGCGCGGAATGGCCGTCTGAGTCCGCCGCCAAGACCGGCGCCAAGGAGTGGTGGGCATTTCGCAAACCTGTTCGTCCGGCCGTGCCCGCGAGTGCCGACCGCTCGCCAATCGATGCCTTCATCAACGCGAAGCTTCGCGACGCCAACCTGCCACCCTCGCCCGAAGCGGATCGTCTGACCCTGCTCCGCCGCGCGAGTTTCGACCTGCACGGACTGCCACCCAGCGCCGAACAGATCCAAACGTTTCTTAACGACACGCAACCCGGAGCGTGGGACCGCGCCATCGACGCACTCCTCGCGTCGCCGCGTTACGGCGAGAAATGGGGACGCCACTGGCTTGACCTCGTTCGCTACGGCGACACCTCCGGTTTCGAGCAGGACCCCTACACCCTCGAAGCCTTTCGCTTCCGCGACTATGTCATCAAAGCGTTCAACGACGACCGCCCCTACGACAAGTTCATCAAGGAGCAGCTTGCCGGCGACGAATTCTGGCCCGACGATCCGGAGGCTCGAACTGGCACCGGCTATTTCCGTATCGGCACGAACCGCGACATGCTATTCAAAGTGGAAGAGCTGAACGTCGTCGAAAAGTTGACCGACTACGTCGACACCACATCCACCGTATTCCTTGGCCTGACCACAGGCTGCGCGAAATGCCACGACCATAAGTTCGACCCCATCCCGCAGCGCGATTTCTACCGCATGCAGGCGATCTTCGCGCCCGCCGTAAACGACCGCGTATTTCTCGATTACAATCCGTCGCGGTTCTACGATATCGCGGCCAACGGCCGTGAATTCAAGCTGCGGCAGATCGGCGAGCACGTCGACCGCATTCTCAAGCCCTACAGGGCACGATTGCGCGAGGAAAAAATCGGCCGTCAGCCAAAAGACGTTCAGGACGCGATCCGGCTGAAACCCGAACAGCGAAAGCCCGATCAGGAGTTGCTCGCCTCCCGCGCGGAGACCGCTATCAAGGTGAGCGACGATGATGTCCGTGCGGCGCTTTCCCAGGCCGATGCCGAAGTTCTGCATTCGATCGAGAAGCGGCTGGTTTCGCTTTTCGAAGGGCACGCGCCGCCCCCCATGGCGCCAGGCGTGATTGACGTAGGACGGGAGGCGCCGCGGACCTACATCGCCATTCGGGGTAACTGGGAAAATCCGGGTGAGGAGGTTGGTCCCGGCTTTCTTACCGCGCTCGGAGGCGGCGAAATTCCCGAACCGCCCAAGTTCGCGAAAACAACCTACAGACGTAAAGCTCTGGCCGACTGGATCGCAGGGGCGAACAATCCGCTGACCGCTCGCGTGATGATGAACCGCGTCTGGCAATATCATTTCGGACAAGGCCTGGTGCGCACGCCGAGCGATTTCGGCACTCGCGCCGGTTTGCCGTCGCATCCGGGACTGCTCGATTGGCTGGCCACGGAATTCGTGGAGCGAAAATGGTCCATCAAGGCGATGCACAAGCTGATTATGACTTCGGACGCCTACCGCCGCGTGTCGAACTCCAGCGAAGCCGCGCGCTCCCGCGATCCTGAAAACCTGCTGCTTTCGCACATGAACAGAAGGCGTTTGCAGGGCGATGAAATCCGGGACTCCGTCCTTCAGGTATCGGGCACGCTGAATCTCAAGATGTGGGGAATTCCGGTCGTTCCGCCGCTTGAAGCCGATGAGTTGTTCGGCATCATCGGCAAACCGGAGAGCGCCTGGGTTGTGACGGCGAACGCCGAGGAGCACACGCGCCGCAGTATTTATCTTCTTACCCGGCGAACCTTCAAGCAACCTATGTTTGAGGCCTTCGATGAGCCGGATGGCGTTGCGTCCTGTGCACGCCGCAACGAGAGCACCACCGCGCCGCAATCGCTCGCGCTGCTGAACGGCCCGTTTCTGATGAAGCAATCCCGTGTTCTGGGCTCGAAGATCGAATCGGTGGATGACGCCTGGCTGCGCATTCTCGGGCGTAAGCCGTCGGAGGCCGAACGTGCCGCGGCCGGTCCGCTGGCGGCTCGCAAAGCCTGGGACGAAATGGCCCGCGGACTGATGAATACGAACGAGTTCCTCTATGTCGATTAGACCTGTCATGACTCGCAGAGACCTTCTCTCGAAGACCGGAATGGGCTTCGGCGCGGCCGCGCTCCTCGGCATCCTCGAGGCGGCCAACTCGAGTCCCCTTGCGCCAAAGGCCGCTCACTCGGAGGCAAAGGCGAAGTCGGTCATCTACCTGTTTATGCATGGCGGTTTCAGCCACGTCGACACGTTCGATCCAAAACCCGAACTCACGCGGCGCAACGGCCAGCCACTTTCCCTTGAACTCGCCCGAACCATCAAGACCAGCTTCATTCACGACCCATCGAAAGCTATCCTCCGGGGCAGCCCGTGGCAATTCAGGCCCGGCGGAAAATGTGGTCTGCCGGTTTCCGATCTTTATCCCAACGTCCGCGACCGCATGGACGATATCGCCGTGGTGCGCGGCTGTTACGGTGATGTGTTCGATCACGCGCCCGCCATTTATCTGCGAAATTCCGGATCGCAATTTCCCGGACGCCCCTGTCTCGGCTCCTGGGTCACTTACGGTTTGGGAACAGAGAATCAGAACCTGCCGGCGTTCGTCGTGATGTCGGATGGGTCCACGAAATCGGGCCCGCCGGCTTACGGCGCGGGCTTCCTCCCTGCCCTCTATCAGGGCACGGTTTTCCGGGGCGGCGAGAGTCCCATCCTGTACTTGAGCAATCCGCCGGGCATCACGGATACTGTTCAAAAGGATACGCTCAGTTTCATCGAGAAGATTGACCGTCTGCACGCCGAATCCCGAGCCGATTCGACACTCGAAGCGCGTATCGCTTCCTATGAGCTTGCTTATCGCATGCAGAGCTCCGCGCCTGAAGCCGTGGACCTGAGTAAGGAATCGGAGGCGACGAAGAAACTTTATGGTATCGGCGATCCGCTGACTGACGATTTCGGCCGCAAGTGCCTTCTCGCGCGCCGTCTTGTCGAGCGCGGCGTGCGGTTCCTGCAACTTTACTCGGGCACGAATACCGGTGACGATTGGGATCAGGCGCACACGGACCTGGTGGGGTCGCACACACGCATGGCGGGTAAGACCGACAAGCCCATCGCCGGCCTGCTTTCCGATCTGAAGGGGCGCGGCCTGCTCGATTCAACACTGGTGGTGTTCGGCGGCGAGTTCGGCCGCACGCCGCTTTCCCAGGGCGATACCGGCCGCGATCACCATCCCTACGGCTTCAGCATGTGGCTCGCGGGCGGCGGCGTGAAAGGCGGCCAGGCTTTGGGCGCGACCGACGAATTCGGCGTGCGTGCCGCGGAAATGCGCGTGGATGCTCACGACGTCAACGCTACGCTGCTGCGCTTGATGGGCATCGACCACGAGCGCCTTACCTACTTGTATCAGGGCCGCGGTCAGAGGCTGACCGACGTCCATGGCGAGAACGAGTTCACGGCCAGGCTGACCGCATGACGGTTGGCGCAAGCGAACGAATTCAAGCGCTCTACTGGATTGAAACGGCATTTCCGCCGGAGGACGCCGCGGCTGTGATGGCCGGCGAACAATCCTCAGGGACGTTTCTCCACGTGCCGGGTGAGACGCCGGAGTTGCTGGAGCGGGCCGCGGCGCGAGTGGAATCGATCGAACTTCTGGAACCTGTCGCGCAGCCCTCGCTTCCGGGAGCCTCGATTCCCAAGGGTTTGAAGGGCGCTCCTGTCTATAGGCGAGCCACGGTGCGTGTTTCATGGCCGCTCGCGAATCCGGGGCCGTCGCTTCCGAATCTCTACGCCACCGTCGCCGGAAACCTCTTCGAGTTGCAGCAATTTTCCGGACTTCGTCTGCTCGATGTCACTCTGCCCGAAGCGTTCCTCGACGTTTACCAGGGCCCGCAATTCGGAGTCGAAGGCACGCGCCGTCTCTCGGGCGTGGAAGCCGGACCGCTCGTGGGAACCATCATCAAGCCGAGCGTGGGGCTTTCTCCTGAAGCCACGGCCGAGAACGCCGCGCAACTTGCCGAAGGCGGGATCGACTTCATTAAGGACGACGAGTTGCAGGCCGACGGCCCGAACTGTCCGTTCGACCAGCGTGTCGACGCGGTGATGCGTGTACTGAACGATCACGCCGCGCGGACCGGCAAGAAGCCCATGTTCGCGTTCAACGCCACGGGCGATATCGACGACATGCTACGTCACCATGATGCAGTGCTCCGCGCGGGCGGCACCTGCATCATGGTGAGCCTGAACAGCACCGGCCTTCCCGCGCTCGCGAGGCTGCGGCGGCATTCTCAGCTTCCGATTCACGCGCACCGCAACGGATGGGGCATTCTCAGCCGCCACCCGGCCCTGGGCCTGAGCTATGTGGCGTACCAGAAATTCTGGCGTCTCGCGGGCGCGGATCACATGCATGTCAACGGTCTTCAGAACAAGTTCTGCGAATCGGACGATTCCGTGATCGCCTCGGCTCGCGAATGCCGCATTCCGATGTTTCGAAGGCCCGGCCGCGGGTGCGTAGTGATGCCGGTGTTCGCGTCCGGACAGTGGGCGGGACAAGCGCCGGAGACATTCCGCCGCTTCGGCTCAACCGACCTGATCTACGCCTGCGGTGGCGGCATTATGGCGCATCCCGGAGGTGTAGCCGCGGGCGTCCGCGCGATCCGACAGGCCTGGGACGCAGCTGTCGCGGGTCGTTCGCTTGAAGGCGCCGCGCGAGAACACGGGGAGTTGAAACAGGCATTGGAGAAGTTCGGGAAGTGATTCCGCCCGGTCTGATCCTCACTTATTACGGGGACGATTTCACGGGACCCACGGATGTGATGGAGGCGCTCGCGGGCGAGGGTCTGGAAACGGTGCTCTTTCTCGACGTGCCGTCGCCCGGCCAACTTGCGCGTTTTCCGGATGCGCGCGCGGTGGGGGTGGCGGGCGATAGCCGCAGTAAGAGCCCCGAATGGATGTCCGCGAATCTGCCGCGAATTTTCGAGGGCCTGAAACGGTTGGGCGCTCCCCTCTGCCATTACAAGATCTGTTCGACATTCGATAGCGGGCCGCGAACGGGCAGCGTGGGACGTGCGATCGACGAGGGTCAGCGCGTTTTCGGCGCACACTGGACGCCCGTCGTAGTGGGCGTGCCTCTCCTGCGGCGCTACGTGGCGTTCGGCAACCTGTTCGCGGCAGGAGGCGGCGGTATTCACCGCATTGACCGGCACCCCACGATGTCACGGCACCCATCGACGCCGATGGATGAAGGCGATCTGCGTCTCCACCTTGCGCGCCAGACATCGAAGAGCATCGCGCTGTTCGACATCCTGAGTCTTCGCGCGTCCGATTCCGATTCGCGATTCCGCGAAATGCTCGACGGAAAACCCGATATCGTGCTCTTCGACGGGCTCGACGATGCGTCGCTTGAAGCCGCCGGACGCCTGATGTGGAATCACCGCGTGCAACCGCAGTTTATGGTGGGATCGTCCGGCGTTGAATACGCGCTGCTCTCGTGGTGGCGGGCGAATAGCGCGCTTCCCCCGCGAGTTGGGTTTTCGAACGCCGGCCGCGTAGATCGCATCGTAGCTGTGTCCGGAAGCTGTTCGCCGGTCACCGCGAGCCAGATCCGTTGGGCGGAAGCGAACGGGTTCGGGATCATCGCCCTGAACGTGGACGGGGACGACCGAGTCGCGATCAAAACCGCGATAGAGTTCCTGCAGTCAGGCCGAAGCGTAGTGTTGCACACCGCGTTGGGACCGGACGACCCGAGACTGCGCCGGGCCATGACACCGGAACTGAACGAACGGCTGGGAGAACGCCTGGGCGAAATTCTGAGAGAATTAATTCTGCGATCCGGAGTCCGCCGCACGGTGGTTTGTGGCGGCGATACTTCCGCTCGCGCGGGACGGCAACTTGGCATCAACGCCCTAACGATTCGGAAGCCTCTCGCGCCGGGTTCGCCCCTGTGTCGTGCATGGGCGGACGATCCTGAGTTCGACGGTCTCGAAATCGTATTCAAAGGCGGGCAGGTAGGCGGCGAAGCGTTTTTCGGCCTGGTTCAGAACGGCGGAGATTGAAAACATGACGGCAGTGGCATTGATGGGAGCGGGCGGCAAGATGGGATTACGCCTCGCGGATAACTTGAATGGCTCCGGATTCGCGCTTCGCTGCGTCGAGATCGCGGATCGCGGCAAGGCCGCTCTCGCCGAACGCGGATTGCAAGCCATGGCCGCCGAAGAGGCGCTCGATGGCGCGGACGTGGCGATTCTAGCGGTGCCGGACAACCGCATCGGTCAGATCGCCCACCAGATTTCGCCGCTGGTCAAGGCAGGCACAATGGTGGTTGTTCTCGACGCGGCCGCGCCTTACGCGGGCGACCTTCCGAAGCGCGACGACATCTCCTACTTCATCACGCACCCATGCCACCCGCCGGTGTTCAGTGACGAAACCGATCCGCAAGCGCAGCGCGATTTCTTCGGCTGTGAATTCGCGGAGCAGCACATTGTTTGCGCGCTGATGCAAGGGCCGGAGGAACACTACGCGCTGGGCGAAGCGGTGGCGCGGGCGATTTACAAGCCCGTAATGAGGTCTCACCGCTGCACGCTTGAGCAGATGGCGATTCTGGAGCCGGTGCTCTCGGAAACGGTGCTCGCGACGTGTCTGACGGTGATCGGGCAAGCGATGGACGAGGCCGTGCACCGCGGCGTGCCGAAAGAAGCCGCCCGAGATTTCCTGCTGGGGCACATGCGCGTGGAACTCGCCATCATCTTTCAGGAAAAGGAAGGCGCGGTGTTCTCCGATGGCGCATTGAAAGCGATCGACGCGGCCATGCCGAAGCTCTTCCGCCCGGACTGGAGGAAGGTCTTCGACCCGGAGGAACTGGAACAAAGCATCCGGGAAATCACCAAAACGTAGAGTCAGACTCCCAGGAGAAGTGGGATGCCGGCTCGACAATTCGTGGTGTGGATCCCAATAGGACGCAGGGCTGCCCGGCGGCGCTCTCATGGGTTACCGGCAACCACGATTGCAACCGCCAGAACACTCCGTCTCGGCGCTACCGCGTTCGCGCTCGGGGCAGTTTGCAGCAAATGTCCCCCATCCGCATCACCCCGCTCGCAGCTTGTCAGAACCACCCCGTCCGGTTCCATGCGGCTGCCACCTCGCCGCCGAGCCCGCGCCTCCCGATGAATGGAAGTATATTAGTTACACGATGACGAACTGGAGACTGGCGATCGGCTTGGCCGTGCTCCCTGTCCTTTCCGCCGCCGAAGCCGGCGGCCCGAAAGAGTTCTTCGAATCGAAGATTCGCCCAGTCCTGGTCAAGAACTGCTCCGCGTGTCACACTGCCACGAAATTGGGCGGCCTCGAAATCACGTCGGGTGCAGCGTTGCTCAAGGGCGGCAACTCCGGGCCCGCTGTCGTCGCGGGAGATCCCGAGCACAGTTTGCTCATTCGCGCGGTCTCCCATACGCACGAAAAACTCAAGATGCCGCCCGCGGGTAAACTCGCCGACGAAGAGATCCGCAATCTCGCGGCCTGGGTCAAGCTCGGCGCGATCTGGCCGGTTGACGACGTTCCGGCGTCCGCAAGGAAAGAGGGGTACCGCATCTCGGCGGTACAGCGCGCGTTCTGGTCCTTCCAGCCGGTAAGGAAACCCGAGGCGGCGCCGGTTAAAGACAAAACCTGGGTCAAGTCACCGATCGACAGCTTCATCCTGTCCGCGCTTGAAGCGAAGGGTTTGAAGCCTGCCGCAACCGCGTCGAAACGCACGCTGATCCGAAGAGCGCACTTCGATCTTCTGGGTCTGCCGCCAAAGCCCGAAGACGTGGATGCCTTCCTTGCCGATAACTCGCCGAACGCGTTCGCGAAGGTGGTGGACCGCCTGCTCGAATCGCCTCATTACGGTGAACGCTGGGGCCGTTACTGGCTCGACGTCGCGCGTTACTCGGACGACAAGCTCAACTCCACCATGGACGAGCCTTACCCTAACGCGTTTCGCTACCGCGATTGGGTCATTCAGGCTTTCAACGAGGACCTGCCCTACGACCAGTTCCTCAAAGCTCAGATCGCGGGCGATCTGTTCGACGCTCCCGGCGGCGACAACGCCAAGCAAGCCGCCGCTCTCGGCTTTTATGCGCTTAGCCCCGAGTTCCAGGATGATCGCGTCGACGCCACCACGCGAGGATTTCTCGGCCTCACCGCCGCCTGCGCGCAATGCCACGATCACAAGTTCGACCCGATACCAACAAAGGATTACTACGGCCTGCTTGGTATCTTCAACAGCACCAAAAATCATGAATGGCCGCTCGCTGAAAACAGGATCGTCGCCGACTACAAGGCGCGAAAGAAAGCGGTCGAAGATCAGAAAGAGAAGCTGAAGCAGTTCCTGGAAACGCAGGCCTCCCAGCTCTCGGAGATTCTCGCCAACCGCGCAGCCGCGTATCTGATGGCGTCCGGCAAGACGGACTCTACCGGCGGACTCGATCCCGACACGCTCGATCGTTGGCGAAAATATCTGGAGAAGAAAGAAAAAGAGCATCCGTTCTTGAAGCCATGGTTCGCCGCCGAGGACGCGGACCGCGCCAAGGCTGCCCGCGATTTCCAAACGCTGCTCCTGGCGGTGGCGGCGGAGCGGAAGGCTATCGAGGAGAAGAATTTCATTCGGCTCGGCGGGTCCAAAGCCCGAGGCGATTTGAGCCGCGCGGACCTGCTTTCTCTCGAACGCGACAAATATTTTCTCTGGAAGGATTTCTTCTCGCCCACCGGCGTCCTGTACTATGGCGGGGAAAAAATCGACCGCTTTCTGAGCGGCGAATGGAAGGCTCACCTCGGCGCGTTGCGCGTGGATCTCGCGTCCTTCGAGAAAGCGGTCCCGGAACAATATCCGTTCCTGCACACCATCGCCGACGTCGAGGAACCGAAAAACCAAAAGATCCACATCCGGGGGAGCCGCGACAATTTGGGCGACGAAGCGCCCCGCGGCTTCCTGAGCGTACTTTGCGACGGCGAGCCCGAGCCATTCAAGAAGGGCAGCGGCCGGCTGGAACTGGCCGAGGCCATCGCGAATCCGAAGAATCCTCTCACGCCGCGCGTCATGGTAAACCGCATCTGGCTGAACCACTTCGGAAACGGCATCGTTCGAACGCCCAGCAACTTCGGGCAATTGGGCGAACGTCCGAGCCATCCGGAGTTACTCGATTATCTGGCGTCGCGGTTCGTTGAAAACAAGTGGTCGATCAAGGCGATGCACCGTGAAATCATGCTATCGGCCACCTACGCTTTGAGCTCCCAGGATTCGCCGAGAAACGCCGCGGCCGACCCTGACAATCGCTACTTCTGGCGCGCCAATGTGCGGCGTCAGGATGCCGAAGCGGTTCGCGATTCCCTGCTCTTCGTCTCTGGAAAGCTCGACGCACGCCTGGGCGGGCCCGCGGCGCGAATCTCCGACTCGAACCGGCGCCGCACCGTTTACGCCTTCGTAAGCCGCCGCCGCCCGGATGGCACTCTCGCGCTCTTCGATTTTCCGAACGCCAACGGTACAAGTGAACAGCGGGATCTCACCTCGACTCCGCTGCAGCGGCTATTCTTTCTGAATAGCGGGTTCGTCATGGATCAAGCCGAGGCGCTCGCCTGCCGCGTGGAATCCGAACCGGGAGAAACGGCGCGCATCCGGAAGACCTACAGAATCCTGTTCGGACGCGAGCCCTCGCGCGAGGAAACGCGTCTCGGTCTTGATTACCTCAAGGCGCACGAGAAGGCGCACGAAAAACCCTGGCCGAAGTACGCCCAGGTGCTCCTCAGCGCAAACGAGTTTCTCTTCGTGAATTGAAGGTCTGTTATGACACGTCGCAATCTGTTACGCACCATGGGAAGCGGCTTCGGCATGCTCGGCTTTGCGGGCATGGCAGGCGCCGCGGGAACGGTCAACCCCTCCGGCAATCCTCTTGCCCTCAAGCCCACGCACTTTCCAGCCAAGGCGAAACGAGTCGTATACCTGTTCCTGAACGGCGGTCCTTCGCAGGTGGACACGTTCGATCCGAAGCCGATGCTGACGAAGTACCACGGCCAACCCGTGCCGTCCGGCAATCTCAGAACGGAGCGGAAGACAGGGAACCTGCTCAAGTCGCCCTTCGAGTTCAGGCGGGGCGGCAAGAGCGGAATCGAAATCAGCGAGATCTTCCCGAAGCTCGGCGCGCTGATCGACGACGTCTGCGTCATACGTTCG
Source organism: Bryobacterales bacterium (assembly GCA_009697455.1). Lineage (GTDB taxonomy): Bacteria > Acidobacteriota > Terriglobia > Bryobacterales > Bryobacteraceae > SYKU01. The sequence goes on along the minus strand of SHUI01000062.1, from coordinate 6,086 downwards.
CTGCACACCAATCGCCCCAACCACGAGCCGTCCTTGTTCCGCCTGAACTGCGGGCATCCATTGCCGGGGCATCCCTCGATGGGATCGTGGCTCACCTACGGACTGGGCACGGAGAATCAGAATCTGCCCGGCTTCGTCGTGCTCTGCCCTGGATTGCCGGTCATCGGGCCGCAGCTTTGGACGTCGAGCTTTCTCCCCGGCGTGCATCAGGGCACGCACATCATGAATGGCGAAAGCGATCCGGAGAAGCTGATCCAGCACATTCGGAATAAGTCTCTCGACGCGCGGGAGCAGCGCGGGCAACTCGACCTGCTTGCACGCCTGAACCAGTTGCAGATGGAACGTGACGGCGCGAATCCGCAGCTCGAGGCCAGCGTCCAGTCGATGGAAGTTGCCTACCGCATGCAAACCGAAGCGATGGACGCGTTCGACGTGCGCAAGGAAAGCGAAGCCACGCGGGCCCGCTACGGCGAGGGCGACTTCGCGCGCGGCTGCCTGCTCGCGCGACGATTGCTCGAGCGGGGCGTGCGCATGGTCCAGGTGTACTTCGGCAACGGCCAGCCCTGGGACAATCACGACGACATTCAGATTCACCGCAGGCTGGCGAATCAGTCCGATGGACCCATCGCGGCACTGCTGCAAGACTTGAAAGCGAGTGGCCTGCTACAGGAAACGGTTGTCATTATCGGTGGAGAGTTCGGACGCACGCCGGCCGTGGAAGTGAGCGGCCTGGTCAACGTGCAGAACGGCCGCGACCACAACAATCACGGGTTCAGCACGTTGGTTGCGGGCGGCGGATTCAAGGGCGGCATCACCTACGGCGCGACGGACGAGTTCGGCTTCAAAGCCGTGGAGAATCCCATCGAGCCGTTCGATCTGCACGCGACGATTCTGCACCTGATGGGCATTGACCACACGCGGCTGACGTATCGGCATAGCGGCCGCGACTACAGGCTCACCGACGTCGGCGGCAAGGTCATAAACGAGATTCTGGCGTAGCGCGTTCGAGCGCGCCGTTTTCCTTTCAAACCACGGAACAAAGGGCGTAGACGATGCGATTTATAATTTGCTTGATCTTCACCGCCATCCTTGCCTTCGCACAGACCGACACTGCCACAGTCACTGGCGTGGTCACGGACGCAAGCGGCGCGGCCGTTCCCAATGCCCTGATTGAAGCGGCCAGTCAGACCACCGGCGCCTCCTACAAGGCGCAGAGCAATGAAACCGGCGTCTACGTGCTGACGGCGCTTCCCATCGGATCGTACTCGGTTTCGATCACGCGCCAGGGATTCCAGACCGTTCGCCGGCCGAACGTAGGGGTAAGCGCCGGAACTCGCGCGCGTCTCGATGTCTCGCTCCGCGTCGGCGCGGTGAATGAAGTCATCGAGGTCACGGCGGACGTCCCGCTGCTTGAGGCGGAGACCTCATCTCTGGGACAGGTTGTCGAAAACAAGACCATTACCCAGATGCCGCTCAATGGCCGCAACTATCAAAAGCTCGCGACACTGGCCCCCGGCGTGCTGCCGTCGCGGGCGCGCAACTTCGTCGACGACTCCTTCGCGGTGAACGGCGCGAACATGTGGCAGAACCAGTTCGTGCTGGACGGCGCCGATAACACGAACTACTTCACGGGCGTGGTTGTCGCCTCCAATCAGGTTGTAAAGCCCTCGATCGACGCCATTCAGGAATTCAAGATGGAGACGCACAACTTCACTGCAGAGTTCGGACGTGGCGGCGGCGCCGTGATCCAGGTCACCACGAAGAGCGGGACGAACCAGATGCACGGTACGCTATTCGAGTTTCTCCGTAACGAGAAGCTCGACGCGAACAATTTCTTCAACAGCGGGCGCGACAAGCCGCCCTTTCGTCAGAACCAGTTCGGCGGAACGCTCGGAGGTCCCGCGATTAAGGACAGGATGTTCTTTTTCGGCAGCTACCAGGCCACCTACATCCGCGAGCAACTCACGCGCCTCAGCCGCATCCCCACTCCGGCGCAGGCCAGCGGGAACTTCACGGGTGTCGCGAACGTCTTCGACCCGGGCACGCAGGACGCCACTGGACAACGCACGCAGTTTCCCGGCAACACGATCCCCGCGTCGCGGTTCGATCCGGTAGCTCTCCGGATGGCGCAACTCTACCCCACGCCCAACCGTGCCGGTGTCCAGAACTTCATCTTCAATACGCCGCGTAATCTGAACGACCACCAGGTGGATTCGAGGTTCGACTGGCGCGTGAAGGATCGCGACAACGTTTTCGCCCGCTATTCTTTCCACAACTACTATCGCCTGGAGCCGGGAACGCTGCCGCTGCCCGCGAGCGGCGGAGACACGGCCGTGCGCACTTCCACCGCTAATACAGGCGTCGTGAACTGGACGCACGCGTTTGCCAACGGCCGCATGGTAAACGAAGCTCGACTCGGCTATATCCGCCTTGTCGGCGGCATCGACACGCCCACGAGCACGCAACTCTGGAAGGAATACGGCTTTCGCGGCACCTTCGACCGCGCCGACATCAACGGTCTGCCGCTGTTCAGCCCCAGCGGCTACGCGAGCGTAGGAGATCGCAGCTTCGCGCCCGACCCGCGTAAGAACGATATTCGTCAATTCGTCGAATCGTTTTCGTGGAACGCCGGGAGGCACGCGCTGAAGTTCGGCGGGAACATCCGGCAGTTCGTGCAGTACACCGGCATCACGAATCAGGCGCGCGGTACGTTCGGCTTCAATGGCCAGTTCACGAGCGCCCGGGCCGGCACGGGCTTCGGCGACGCGATCGCCGACACGCTGCTTGGACTCACGAACACCACGCGATTGAGCACGCCGCTCGATATCCGGCAGCCGTCGATCGCGCAGGAGTATTACGCGCAGGATAACTTCAAAGTCAGCCGCCGCCTCACGCTCAATCTCGGCGTCCGTTACGAATATCAGCAGCCCTACACCGAGCAGAACAACCGCGTGGCGAATTTTGGCATCGACCCGGGCAGCCCCGACTACAACAAGTTCATCCCGGTGCGCGGATCGAGTTTGCAGCAGCGCGCCTTCCAGAAGCCGGATCGCAACAACTTCTCCCCGCGCACCGGATTTGCCTGGCAGGCGGGCACGAAAACGGTAATTCGCGGAGGCTACGGCATCTTCTACGACGCCGTATCGCAGATGCCCTACGGCTCGCGCCCTGCACAAAATCCGCCGTTCTACCTGCAAGTCGATATTCCCACGGCGAACAACTCAGCCACGTCCGCCGTGCGGGTGCGCGACGGATTCGCGCCGTCCGCGCTGAATCCTACCGTGCTCACTGGACGCTCGATCGCGGCGGTGTGGCCCTACAACTTTCCGGAGGGAATCACCCACCAGTACAACCTGAATGTCCAGCGAACGCTGCCGGGCAATACGATTTTCTCGATCGCGTACGTGGGAGCTAACACCGCGCACAGACGGCTTGGCGCGGTGCAGGTCAATCAGCCGAAACCCGGGCCGGGGGCGCTCGATCCGCGCCGCCTGTTCCCCAGCTATTCCGATATCTCCGTCGACATTCCGATCGGCACGAACAACTATCAGGGCCTGGAACTGAAGTTTGAGCGGCGTTTCCACAAGGGCTTCTCGATTCTGAGCGGTTACACCTGGAGCCATACGATGGCGGGTGATATCGGCCAGGACAACACCGTGACCGCACCCGAGAAAGCCCGCTCGCCCGAAGACCTGCGCCAACGGCTGTTCCTCGCTTCGGTATGGGAGTTGCCGTTTGGAAAGGGCCGCGCCTGGCTGAGCCAAGGTATAGCCGGCAACATCGCGCGCGGGTGGCAACTTTCGCCGATCTTCACCATGCAGACCGGAATTCCATTCACGCCGGGCGTCGCGGGAAACCCAGCGAACACCACCGGCGGCATCCGCCCCGACCGGCAGGGCAACGGGAATCTGAGCCGGGGACAGCGAACGCCGGACAGGTGGTTCGACGTGCAGGCCTTCACCGTGCCATCCGCGTTCCGCTTTGGCAACACCGGCAACTTTATTCTGGACGGACCGGGTCTGGTGAACGTGGATCTCACCATCGCGCGCACGTTGCGGATCACAGACCGCCTGCGTCTCGACTTCCGCGGCGAGTTTTTCAACATGCTGAACGAGGCCCACTTCGCGTTTCCAAATGGGACCATCAATCAGCCCACCGCCGGCGTGATCTCGCAGACTGTGGATTCGGCCCGGCAGATCCAGTTTGGATTGAAGCTGATCTTTTGACGGCGCTGGCAGGGGTTGCGTCTACTGGCCCGCCGGCGGAGGTGGTATCGTGATCAAGGAGATTCCGGCGCAATGCGAAAGCTTATCGTTCTGATTGGAATAGGGACGCTTGCGACCGCGGGCTACGTGGCTGCGCAGTCGAAGCAATCAAAGAAAGGCCGGACTTCGCCGGTTGGCTATAGCGATACGCCAATGCTGCCGGGCCAGAAGTGGAAGGTTCACGATATCGAGCGTCCGCGGCCTCCCGTTGTGACTCCCGCGCCCGCCGGCGCGCCTCTACCGGCGCCTTCCGACGCAATCGTTTTGTTCGATGGCAAGGACCTTTCGAAGTGGCAGTCGAGCAACAAGGGCAAAGTGGGCGCGCCGGGTTGGAAAGTGGAGAACGGCTACGTGGAAGTCGTGGGAGGGAGCGGCGACCTCGTCACCAGGGACAAGTTCGGGTCCGGACAGTATCACATCGAATGGGCGTCTCCGAACCCGCCCGACGGCACGAGCCAATGGCGCGGGAACAGCGGCGTTCTGCTGATGAGCCGCTATGAAATTCAGGTCCTCGATTCTTACAACACGCCAACCTACGCCGATGGCCAAGCCGGCGCGATCTACGGGCAGTGGCCGCCGCACGTAAACGCTTCGCGGAAACCAGGCGAGTGGCAGACGTTCGATATTGCGTTCGAAGCACCCCGGTTTGAAGCGGGCAAGCTAACAAAGCCCGGATACGCGACCGTTTTTCATAACGGCGTTCTCGTCCATCATCACCAGGAGATTATCGGCCAGATGGCGCACCGCATCGTGCGCGCCTACGAGTCGCATGACGCGGAGGAACCGTTCTCCTTGCAGGATCACGATACGCCGGTGCGGTATCGGAATATCTGGATGAGACGGGGAAGAAATTACGATGGGAAGTGAGTGCTATCTCCGGAGAACATTGGTCCGCTTCATCCGATTTGCGTGGCAGACTCCCATACCTTTCTGGGCCCACAGAGGTGATTTCCTAACCGCGGGCATCGTTTACACCGACGCTGAACGGGCGGAACTTCCCCGCCGCTAGGGCGACGCCTAGAATCGGTTCCACACGATTGAAAAGGCCGCCACCCTTCGGCATCGATTAGATTCCCTCCGCCCGGATCCAAGACCGTCTCGATCTGGTCCTAGTTAAACTTCTCCCCACATATGCGCATCCTTCAGGCCCATCTTGTATCGGAAAAGACCCCGATTTGACATTTAAGTCATGGTCATGATAGCTTCGCAGAAACTAGGTTCTGGCCGCAATGGCCAATCTGAAGGTCTTAAAAGTCTTAACTGAACGGAATAGGGGATAAGAACGGATTATGAGGGCCATCGCGAAGTTCACGCTAGTATTTTCTGCCGCCGCGTTATTTGCAGAGGCGGCCTATGCACAACAGGTTTCAGGCTCGATTACAGGCATTGTGAAGGACGACCAGGGGGCGATGATCCCCAACGCGAAGATTTCTTTGTACGATACGCGGCAGGGCGACTTGCGCGCAGTGGCCACCAATGCGGATGGCATTTTCCTCTTCAATCCGCTCAAGCCGTCCATATATAACCTCACGGTAGAACACGCCGGTTTCAAAAAGTTCGAGCAGAAACTGATAAACGTGTTCGCGAACGACCGTATCGCACTCCCCGATCTCGTTCTCCAGATCGGCGGCGTGACCGAAACGATCACAGTGGAAGAGACGTCGGTTCAGTTACACCTGAACTATGCACGGTTTGTTGCGTTGACCCCAGATTCATTGGGAAAAACGAATGCGTAGAACCACCCTACCGGTGGTAGCAAGAAATCGCACCACGCACAGAGAGCCCGCTTTACGGTGATTGTGAAGGATTACTCCGAGACCC
>SHUI01000061.1 GCA_009697455.1 Bryobacterales bacterium | reverse complement strand
CTTGTAGATCCCGTTGTTGAACATCATGAGCGTGCCGCCCGAGGTCAGGGTAGGTGCGTGATGGTGCCACGGCCATTCGCTGACGCCCTCCGGTCGAAAGAGCAGCGGCTGAAATTTATCAGGCCAGCCGCCGGGTTCGCCGAAGATCCAGGCAACGCGCCCGCTCGGCCGCTCGATCTTCACCACGGCGCTCTGTTGCCGCGAATTAAAGAGCACCGAGTTGTCGCGCTCGTCGTGGAAGACGCCGTTGCCGTGGGTCCAGTCGAGCGTATCAGGGAAGCCGCGAACGATCCAGTACTGGTTGATGGTGAGGAAACCCAGGCGATAAACGTCCAGATGTTCGAACGCGCTCCAGCGCCACACGACGCGCCCCGCGCGGTCGAACTCGATCACCTGGTCGCCCATCACCTTCTGGCGTTTGCGGGGAGCTTCGCGATCGGTTTCGCTGGTATAGTAGTTGTCAATTTCCCGCAATTCGCCGCCTAGCACCAGGAAATTCCCGTTGGGCAGCTCGGTGAAGGTATGGTGCATCGTGAGAGCGTCAACGGAAGTTCCCGTGCAGGGGCCGTTGGGGCGGCGCGCGGCGCACCAGTTGCCCTTGACGTTGCCCAGAAGATCGATTTCCACCAGACGGCTATCGTTGGTCAGGAACGCAATGTTGCCGTTGCGGAGACGATGCACGCCGGCGGTCCGGTTGGGGCTCTTGTAGTACCACACGACTTGGCCGTGCTCGTCTAATAAGAGAATGAGTCCATAGGCGGTTGCGAATGCCGGTTCGCCCGGAGGCGCACCCGTGCGGACGCCTCCTCCGCGGCGCTGGCGGCGAATGCTGAGCAGGGTCCAGCCTGGCTCCATGCCGGGAGTGCCCGCCTTCTTCACCTGGATGGGCGGAAACTCTTCGGCCCCGGCTGGGAGCGGCGGCGCGGCGAATTCCATTGGATTGGGCGCGCGCCGCGTATTGCCGGCGGAATCGCGAATTTCAACCGTAATTTGGTGCTTCCGGCCGGGGTAGAACCCGATCAACGGCAATCCCGCCGCCGGATTGGACTGCGCACCAAACCGCACTTCCCATTGGCGGCTGCCTTCGGAGACCGTGACGGTGGTCGTGACAGGCGTGCTCGCGGTGAAGCGGACCAGCGCCGCCAGAGGCACTTCGGCGTTGGGGTTCGGAATCAGACTCGGAGCGGAGGTGAACTCGGCGGCGTGGAGAATCACGCCGAAGGCGAGCGGGGCAAGGAGCCACGAAGTCCTCATGGCGATATTGTGGCACCGCAGCCCGACGGCCGCAACCCATTTGCGGAACATTCCGACGTGCCGGATCCGCCCTTGGCTTGAGGTCCTCGTCGCTCACTGGAGTGCGGATCGCGCCCCCTTCCAATCATAATTGGCGTAAGATCGTGACGGCTCTGGCCAGCCATATCCAAGAGAGCAAGATCACCCAGTCCCGCGCGGCCAGAATCATGGGTGTAGCGCAGCCTCGCATCTCGAATCTGGTGCGCGGCGGGAGCGAAGAACAAGCGCGCCGCATGATTCGCCAGTGCGCGCCAATGGGCCCTCGAGGCCATGTAACGCGAATTGCCTCTACTCCCACTACGAATTTCGCTTCAACTGCCCGCACGCGGCGTAAATATCCCGCCCGCGGGGCTTCCGCAAAAAGCACGGAATCGACCGCCGCACGATAGCCTGAAACGAAGATACCCTTTCGGGCGCCGGCGTTTCATAGGGAATCCCCGGTCCCGGATTGAGCGCGATCAGATTCACTGTGCATTTCAACCGCGCGAGCAAACGCACAACTCTCCTCGCATCCGCGTCCGTGTCATTAACCCCGCCGAGCAGGCAATATTCGAACGTGAGGCGCTCCCAGTTGCGCAGAGGATACGCGCGGCACGCGTCGAGCAAGTCGGCCAGGTGATACTTGCGCGTGATCGGCATCAACTCCTGGCGCATCTCCTCGGTCGACGCGTTCAGCGAAATCGCGAGCTTGGGGCGCACCGGCTCCGCTCCGAGTTCCGCGATCTTCGGAATGATGCCGGAGGTCGAAAGCGTAATCCGTTTCGGCGAAATGCCGACGGCGCCTTCGTCCGTCAGCAGCCGTGTCGCGCGCAGGACCGCGGGCAGGTTCAGTAGCGGCTCGCCCATTCCCATCATGACGATGTTGATTCGAGAACCTTCGCTCAGCAACCCGTTGTCGCGAGCCACGAACAGGACCTGCCCAACGATCTCACCCGCGGTAAGGTTGCGCTCCAGGCCCATGAGCGCCGTCATGCAGAACTTGCAATCGACCGGGCATCCGACCTGCGTCGAAATGCAAATCGTGTCCCTCCCGGGTTCGGGCATCAGTACGGCCTCGACAGTCCTTCCATCGTCTAGCCGAAGCAGGTAGCGGCGTGTGCCGTCAATGGATTCGTAACGGCGCTCAATCGACGGAAGCCCCACCGTGTGCTCCGCGCCGAGCCCTTCACGCAACGCCGCCGGCAGCGAGGAAATCTGAACGAGATCACCCACGTTCTGGCGGTACAGCGCGTCGTAGACTTGTTTGGCGCGAAACTTCGGTTGCGCGGGCCCGAGAATGTCCTGAATCTCGTGAAGTTCCATGCCCAGCAACGGTTGAGGCATCTTTAGTTCAGGTTAACACCGGGCAGTGTTCGCGCGCTGCTATAATCCGCTCATGCCACTTTCAAGAATCCCCCGCCGCGACTTTCTCGTCGACACGTCCTGGAAAGGAGCAGCAGCGATGACGGCTCTTTCCTATTCGCGCGTTCTCGGCGCAAACGACAAGATCAACCTTGGACTGATCGGCTGCGGTGAGCGCGGCCGCCACGACATGACGCAGTTCATGCTGAACTCGTCGATCAACGTTTCAGCCGTCTGCGATATCTACGGCGAGCAGATCGACAAGGCCCGTCAGAAAGCCACTACCGCGAAAAACTTCTCCGATCACCGCAAGTTGCTCGAGATGAAAGAGGTGGATGCGGTGTTGATCGCGACGCCCGACCACTGGCACGCGCAGACGGCCCTCGACGCGCTGAACGCGGGCAAGGACGTCTACGTGGAAAAGCCTCTGACGCTCACAATCGAGGAAGGCCCGCCGATAGTCAAGGCGGCGCGTGTCAACAACCGCATCTGTCAGGTCGGAATGCAGCAACGCTCCGGACGCCACTATATTCAGGCCAAGAAGGAGTACTTCGATACGGGCAAGCTTGGAAAGGTCACGCTCGCGCGCACCTGGTGGCACGGCAATAGCTATCACTTGCGGAAAGCGCCCGCATCGCTTCAAAGCAAACCCTCGAACCTCGACTGGGCGCGCTACCTGGGTCCGGTGAAGTGGCGCGACTACGATCCGCAACAGTATTACAATTTCCGCGCTTATCTGGATTTCGGAGGCGGGCAGGTGACGGACCTGTTCACGCACTGGATCGACGTAGTCCACATGCTGCTAGGCAACGAAATACCGACATCGGCTGTGGCGGCAGGCGGAATCTACCATTACAAAGACGGGCGCACCGCTCCGGATACTATCAACGTTCTGCTCGAGTACGCGGCGGGCTACACCGCCACGTTCGAAGCCACGCTTGCACCGGGAATACGGGGCGCCGCGGTTGAGATCTGCGGAACAGAAGGGCGTCTTTTCATCGACCGTGGACACTACGAGTTCCACTCGGCCGAAAAGGGCGCGCCGCCTGTAATCGTTAAGGGCGAACCGCCGGACATGACAATCGACCACGTGAACAACTTCATCGATTGCGTGCGCTCGCGGAAACTCCCTAACGCCGACGTCCTGATAGGCCATCGCTCCGCGCAAGCTTCACACCTCGGAAATATTGCCTACGTTCAGAAGCGAAGACTGGCGTTCGATACGGTGCGGGAAGAAATCCTGCCTCTTTGATTGGTATATTGAAAGAGTCCGCTTGTCACGGCTGCGGCAGACCAGCGGGCCTTCAAGAACAGTTGTCTAGATAGGAGCAATGGGTAAATGATTTCGTCGACACAGATGCGCCCGGGGATGGTAATCAAGTTCAACAACGAACTTTACTCCATTTTCAGCGTGAATCACAGGACCCCGGGCAATCTGCGCGGATTCGTGCAGGCGCGCATGCGGAGCTTGCGCAACGGCGCGATGACAGAGCACCGCTTCTCTTCGGAAGACAAGGTTGAAAAGGCCATGCTCGAAGAGATCGAGATGGAGTATTTGTACGACGACGGCGAATATTTCTACTTCATGAACACGGAAAACTACGAGCAGATGCACCTGACGAAGGACCTGCTTGGGGACGCCACGAATTACCTGATCCCTCAACTCAAAGTCCACGTCGAGTTCTATGAAGGCAAGCCGATGAGTGTGGAACTGCCGTCGACCGTCGACATGACCGTGGTAGAGACAGAACCGGGCTTGAAGGGAGCTACGGTCTCGAACGTCACAAAGCCCGCGAAGATGGAAACCGGACTCGTGGTGCAGGTCCCGCCATTCATCGTGGAAGGCGAAAGGATTCGCGTCAATACGGCGGAAGGCACTTATCAGGAACGCGCGTAGAGAAGGGCAGTGCCGGATACGTGGCGTGCGCGCCCCGCGTGTAAAATGAAGGTCATGGATGACTCCGAGGTAAAACAGGATAGCAGCACGGCGCGCCCTCCGCTCCCGCCGGCTTCGTTCACTTTGCTGGTTTGGTCCCTGTGCACACAAGCCGAAATGCAGTTGGGCCTGCTCCATTTTGGCGAAGAGGAGAAGCCGGACATCGACCTGACCATGGCGCGGCACTCCATCGATCTCCTGGGGGTGTTGTCGGAGAAAACGAAGGGCAATCTCACGCTTGAAGAACAGCGGATGCTGGAAAATTCGCTTACCGAACTGCGCTTCCGCTTTGTCGAAGCTTCGAAGGACAGTGCGAAGGCCGCTCAGTCGCAGCAGTCCTAAATGCCGTCGACGCCGGCTCTAAAGATCACCGTACTCGGATCGGGAACAAGCGCCGGGATTCCAATGATCGGCTGCAAGTGCGCGGTCTGTACCTCGGGCGATCCGCGCGACAACCGGCAAAGGCCGTCGATCCTCATCGGGTACAACGGCCGGAACGTGCTGATCGATACCACGCCGGATTTCCGGACGCAGGCTTTGCGGGCGCGGATGGAGCGGCTCGACGCTGTCCTGTTCACACACGAACACGCCGACCACCTGATGGGCCTCGATGACATTCGCCCCTTTAACTTCCTGCAGAAGGGCGCGATCCCGATTTACGCCGCGCCGCGAACAGAGGCCGCCATAAGGCGCACGTTCCCCTATGTATTCGAACCCGATCCGCCGAAGTCGTTCGTTCCGAAGATCGAAATTCGCACCCTCGACGGCCGGCCGTTCGATTTGTTCGGTCTGGAAGTGACGCCGGTCGCGGTAATGCACGGACAATCGCAAGTCTACGGCTTCCGCTTCGGGGCGGCGGCTTACCTTACGGACCACAGCGAGATCCCGGAAGAGTCGCAGGCGCAACTGCTCGGTCTCGACGTCTTGTTTCTCGACGCGCTGCGCCACAATCCACACCCCACGCATACGACAGTGGACCGCGCGGTCCAACACGTAGAGCGGCTGGCGCCGAAGCGCGCCTTCTTCACGCATATGAGCCATGACTTGTCGCATGCCAGGACCGAAGCGCGGCTGCCCAGTCACATTCGTCTGGCCTACGACGGGCTTGAAATTCACGTGGCGGAGGGCGCCTGAATGGCGGAAAGCGTGCGGATCTACAGGAGCCTTTCCGTGGCGCGCTCCGATTTCGGCCCGTGCGCGCTTACGATAGGCAACTTCGATGGGGTTCATGCCGGACACCGCCGGATTCTGCGTCGCGTAGTTGAGATCGGGGCGCAACGCGGCCTCGCGCCTTCGGCCCTTCTGTTCGATCCACACCCGACGCGCGTGGTCGCGCCCGAGCGCGCGCCGCGGCTGATGACCACTCCGGAAGAGCGCTGCGAGCTGATGGGGAGCGAGGGTATTCAGCAAGCGTTGATTCTCCCTTTCGATCGGCAAGTGGCGGCGCTTGGCCCGGAGGATTTCATCGTGCAAATTCTGGTCGAGGCGCTGCAGGCCCGCGTCGTGCTTGTGGGGGACAACTTCCGGTTCGGCAACAAGGCGGCAGGCACGACTGAGTCGCTGGCAGAAGCGGGGAGGCGTCTTGGGTTCGAAACGGAGGCCGTCCCGGCGGTGAAAGTGCGAGGGCGCGGTTTACCATGCAACGTGTCGAGCAGCGCGATCCGAAATGCTATTGAAGCGGGCGACGTCTACGCCGCGGGGCGAATGCTGGAGCGTCCTTATTGGCTCCAAGGGAGTGTCGTGGCCGGCCACGGCGTCGGCGCGAAGCAGACGGTGCCGACGCTGAACCTTCGCGCTGAATCGGAAACGCTTCCGATGACCGGAGTTTACGTCACGAGAACCTTCGACATGGACTCCGGGAAGCGGTGGCCTTCGGTGACGAACATCGGCTACCGGCCGACCTTCGACGGCGATGCTTTGTCGATCGAGAGCTTTCTGCTTGCGGGGCCGCTCGAAGGATCCGGGCCCGCGCGCATCCGCGTCGAGTTTCTTCGTCGGATCCGCGACGAGCGCAAGTTCGAATCGCCGGAAGCGCTAAAGGCGCAGATCCTGCGCGATGCCGCGCTCTCTCAACGCTACTTGCGGCGCGTTTCGAGACTCTAGCCGCGGAAACCGCGATGCTATTATTGAGTCCGTGCGAGTGAACTTCGTGACGTTTCACAAGAGCGGCAGCCAATGGGTGAGGGATGTCCTGACCGATCAGGAGTTGCTTGGCCCCTCCGGATTGACTCGCGCGTCCACCGGGATTAACCACTTCCTCCAGCCTTGGCCCAAACTGCCGGACAACAGCTTTGCCGGCCCGGTCTATGGACTTTCGCCCGACGAATGGGAGTTCTATTCCGCACCGGCTGACAAAGCCGTAATCGTTCTCCACGACCCTCGCGACATCGTTGTGTCGTGGGCTGACTCGATTACGTTCAGCCACGTGGATTCGGCAATTGTCGATCTACTGCGCGAGGGGCTCGCGACGCTTAGCCGCCGGAACCGGCTCCAATTCGGTATTGCCCAGTTCCGCTTTAACTCCAACAGCTACCGAGGTTGGGCCACTCGCGCACCGCGCGAAAATGAATGCCGAACGAGCTATGAAAAGCTGGTGTCGTCAGGCGCGGCGGAGTTCATCCGGATCGTGCGTTTCCTCGGCTGGCCCGTTCCGGACGGCCAGATTGCCGCCACTGTGGAACGCCATTCATTTCTTGCGCGGAGCGGCCGTCGACCCGGCGAGACCGACATCCACAGCCACTACCGCCGTGGAATCAGCGGCGACTGGCGCAACCATTTCGATAGACGCCTAGGGGAGCTCTTTGAGCGGGCGTTGCCGGGCCTGGTTGCGGCTGGCGCATACGAGGCATCGAACGAGTGGTACCGGAATTTGCCGGAGCGGATTCCATCTCTTACGGATACAGAACCGGAATCGCTCCCGGCAGCACGGTAATTTCCAGAGGCAACATTCCAAGTGGTTCACCGTCGATTTCGATCAATACCGTCTCGTCCGATTCGGCCCAGACGCGCCGCGCGCGGAAATGGTGAGTTTTCCGGTGGCGGTAAAGGTTGTCCGAGTAAAGGGTGGGCAGATTGGCAACTAACTCGTGCATGCGGAGGTATTCGATCACGGTGACGTCAAGCGCGCCGTCGTCGATTTTAGCCTTCGGACAGACGTGCATGCCGCCTCCGTGATAGCGTCCGTTGCCCACGGCGACGTTGGTGACCGGGAAGGAATGGGATCCGATATTGCCGTCCATGGTGAGGCGGACGCGCTTGCCTCCGTATTTAAGAAACGTTTCAAACGTGGCGAAGAGAAACGCTGCCTTTCCGCTCGCGGGGCTCAGAAAATTATGCGAGCGTGCCGCCACGTCTCCGCCCATGCCGAAGCTCACTACGTTGATAAAGTAGCGGCTGTGCATGGCGCCGTCGTATCCTTTGTAGCGTGCAATGCCGGCGTCGATACGCCGGGCCGTGCCATCCGCGAGAACGTCGATTGAATTACGCAGATCGATCCCCAGCGAGCGCCTGAAGTCTCCGCCCGTGCCAAGAGGGAGGATTCCCAAGGCCGCGCCGGGGCGCAAGGGATTGCCAGTGAGCGGATCGAAGAACCCGTTTGCCACTTCATTCACGGTTCCATCGCCGCCGGCCGCAATGATGAGGTCGTATCCTTCCCCGAGCAGTTCGCGGGCGATCGACGTCGCATGTCCCGCCGATTCCGTAAAACGCGTGGCGCACCTGCCAAGCTTCGCTGCCAGACTGACTCCAATGGCGGGCCACTGCTTCGCGGTCTTGCCGCCGGCCGATTTTGGATTTACGATGACCGCCGTCTTCTTCGTATGTCCTCCACAGTGTCGCGCAAGGTCTCGACAGGGTCGCGGGGAGTGAATCCCAATTCCGCGATCGCTTTCGACGAATCGCAATACCAGAACAGGGCCGCCATGCGGATAGTGTCGTCGTCAAGGCCCTCGAACTTTCTCCCGATCAGAGGAAATATGCGGCGCAGAACGCGCGCGGAAGCAAGGGAAAAGCCGAGCGATGGCTGCATCTTCGGCGGACGAACGCCGGATATCTCCGATACCTTTTCAATGATCCGCCGGAAGGTCCAGTTGGCCCCACCCAGGAGGTAGCGCTCACCTGGCCGGCCGCTGCGCATCGCGCCCACGATACCCGCGGCGGCATCGCGCGCGTCCACGAAACTCATCCCGCCGCACGGAAGGGCGAGTATTTCTCCGTCGAGGAACATCGCCACGTCGCCTGTCGAGGAATTGTGATCGTCGCCAGGCCCCAGGAGCAGCGCGGGATTCGCGGATACGACCGGGAGGCCGAATTCCACCCCATAGGCAAACGCCAGTTTCTCCGCATAAATCTTGCTCAAGTAGTAAGCCCAGCGGCCAACCACGTCGTGCTTGTAGCCCGAATCCTCGTTGTGCACGACAGGCTCCGCGCTGACGGCGACGGTACCCGAAGACGACACAACTACGACTTTTTCAACGCCGGCGGTCCGCGCCGCTTCGCAAACGTTGCGCGTGCCTTCAACGTGGGCGCGATAGAGCAACCCGTTGTCCTTTGGATCGCGGGAGACTATTCCCGCCAGATGATAAACGCTGCCCGCGCCGTGCATGGCCCGCGCGATGCTTTCGGGTGAAGTAATGTCTCCGCGCACCGTTTCGACGGCTGGATCGCCATCCCACGGGGACGGACCCCGGGACAGGATGCGGAGAGCTTGCTCCGGCTTCAGGCGGGCCACGAGGTGCTTTCCCAGGAACCCGGTTGCGCCGGTTATCAGTGCGGGTTTCATGTGCTAATAGCTTGGCAGGGCAGACTGGCGGGCCAATGCCACTTAGGGTTCGCGGAGCTTGGAATCCCGCCGGAATTGCGGGGTGGACCGCCTGGTCCGCGCGGGACCAATACCGATTTCCCGCCGCTCCGGGAACGTCCCTCGACAAAACCAGGCCACGAGGCCCGTCCCACCTTCATAAGACGTCCGCCATTCCGATTGGCGGGATGTGCATCAGCGTCACGCTGGGCTTGTGCCCGAGGTGAGACTGGGCCATCTCCAGTGCTTCGTCCATGGTTGGCGCGGTATCCCATCCGAGCGTCGCCGCCGTCTGTTTGTCTTCAGCGCCCACGCAGATCACCTTGCCCACGTGCGCGCGGCCGTTCTCGCCCCAGTACCACATGTAAAAGGGATGCACGCCATGATAGGCGTTGCCGGTCCGGTACATGCGGATGTAGTCGGGATTGTGCGCAAACTCCTTCTCATAGCGCCTTTGCAACTCGTTCGAATCCCGCGTCTCCGGCAGAATGCGGTGGAAGAATTCGATATACGAGGGGTGGTGCAAGGGGTCGAATTCGTCGTAGAGCGGATGCGTAACGATGATCACGCCGTTCTTCTTTACCACCGGCCGGTTTCGATACATGTTGAAGAAGTAGCCGAGCGCGAGTACCTGCACCAGGAGCGGGTTCAGAATCGAGTTGACGTTGTAAGGCGAGATGAACGGAATGCCGAACACCACCACGTCCGACTGCCCCTCGATGGGCACGCAATACTGCGCGTAGTTATAAGGCAGCGACTTCTCGTGGGCCGGAAGTGTCGCGCCCGCATGCACCGCGATCATCTGATAAGCAGCCGGCACCGAAAACAAAATCTTGCGCTTCGCGGCGCGCGGCAATTGTTTCAATCCGAACTGCGCCGTGCGGAAGGCCACCTTGTCGAACGCGGTGTAGCGGTCCTCATTCTTGGTGAAGAACTGCATCATCGGATCGAACATCGCGTTGTTTACGACGGTCTCGATATGAAACACCTTCAGATGCCGGTTGACGATCGCGCCGATGCGATCGCAGGAATGCGTGAGGGCCGAGCGGCTGTGGTCGAAGTACGAGTCGCATTCGAGAATCGTCTGTGGCGTGTGATGGGCTTGCAGCGTCGCATAATCGCATAGTCCGACACCGACGGATTTGTTGCCGCCGTCCATCGAAACAAGGTTGATGTTGACGTAGATCAACAGGCCGGATTCCGCGGCGCGGCGGTTGATCCGCACGCGTTCTCCGCGATCGGTGACACCCAGTTCCACCATGCCGCCTGGAGCTTCGCCATCGTGATTGTACAGTCTGTCGGGGAAAAATTCGTTGAAGATCTTCGGCCCAACGGCGTGTTCGATCTCAAAGGCCGCCATCCTGCGGTGGAATGAAGTGGCGACAATGATGTGGATATCCTCCACGCCGGCCGAAGCGAGCAGTTCAAGAATCACGGTCAGCACCGATTCGCGGATGTCGGGCCGCGGCATTTTCGGCAGCGGGAGCGAGATGTCGTCAATGGCGATGGTAAGCCGCATTCCGGGCTTCAGCAGCGCGACGAGGGGCTCCATCTCCTCGGGATGCGAAATGGCGTACTGAATTCCCCGCTTGCGATCCGGCAGCCCCGGAATCGTGGGTTTCGGATACACAACGCGCGTGCCCGCCGGCATCTTCACGTCGAGCAAGTCTTCTCCGTACCAAAGAAGGCGCGGCGCGGAGTTGGCCTCAAGATGGACGACGCACCCTTCGTGCGATACAAGCGCCCCGCGGCCCACGGCATTGGGCGCGGGATCGCCGAACACATACGAAGACGAGTAGCTGTTCGCTCTAGTGGTTTCCATTTTTCAAGTCCAGCACCGGCCAGCCCCGGTCGAGGGCAATCCGCTTCAACCGCCTGTCTGGGTTGACGGCGGACGGATGGCCCACGGCTTCGAGCATCGCAACGTCCGAAAAACTGTCGGAATAAGCCCGGCTTTGCGAGGGTTCGGCGTCATGCGCGCGGCTGAGGTTTAACATCGCGGCTACTTTTTCCTTTTCGGCGATGAGCGGTTCGGCGACCTTTCCGGTGGCCGCGCCGTCGCGGTAGACAAGCCTGTTGCAGATCACGTCGTCGAAGCCGAAATAGCTAACAATGGGTCCGAGCGCGAAGTCGGGGCTTCCGGTTACGAGCACGGTGCGCATGCCGCGCGCGCGGTCCGCTTCCACAAGAGCTTTCGCTCCGGGAAAAATCGCCGGGCGCATCACGGTTTCGAACAACTCCCCGGCCATCCCGAGAAGCCAGTCGCGCTTCATTCCCCGGTACTCGCGAAAGAACACGTGGTTGAAGGTCTTCCGCGAATACGCGTCGATGGCGATCAGGGCAGGCACGCTCAGGAGCAGCTTGGCGTACTTGAGCGCGGCTGTGACGCGAGACGGGTGCTTTCGGACGAAGAACGCGTACTGCGTCACGACGTTGCTCGAAATGAGCGTGCCGTCGAGATCGTAGAAGGCGATCTGGTTCGCTGGCTGCATGCGGGGCAACCCACCATTGTAGATGAGGC
This sequence comes from Bryobacterales bacterium, assembly GCA_009697455.1. Lineage (GTDB taxonomy): Bacteria > Acidobacteriota > Terriglobia > Bryobacterales > Bryobacteraceae > SYKU01. Next base: position 8,404 of record SHUI01000061.1, on the reverse strand, counting down.
GGCGCGCGAGGCGGCGGCGCGCCGAAGTCGCCAATGAACGCAAACAAGATGTTTTGTTTCGATCCGCGTTCATCTGCGTTTGTCCGCGCCGGTAATTTCTTCACGGCCGCTTCGGAGGCTGCTGGAAGCCGTTGCACGGTCTCTGGTAAGGCCGTCGAAAGGCCGGGAGGCGTGTCCCAGAGGCCGGGGAGCCTGCCCCTGACTGGCGGAACCACCCGCACCACACAAACCACGCGGGCTAATATCAGGCGGCGGAGAGGAGGGTGACGCAGAGAATGTAATTTCGATTTTCCGTTCTCCGTGGTGGTGGAAGAAGCGGATGGCGAAGGCCGGGCCCGTCAAATCGCGGAGTTGCTGGGAGAGATGGCGCGGCGTGGAGTGCCACTTCAGCGCGGCGGCCAGTTCCGTGGCGGACCCTTTGAAGTTGCCGAGTTTGTGGAGGCTCCGGACGAGAGGCGATGGAACCGGCTTGAGTGCTTCCGCCAGTTCCGCTGGCGTCGCGTAGGTGTACTGGCCGCTCATCGTCTGGCTGATGGCGGTGCAGAGGGAGCCGAGGAGAGAGGGACGGAGGACGTCGAAGGCGGCGTCGGGATTGGGATTGGGATTTGGCGGGGCGAACTGCCGCGCTTCACGCGACAAGGCAGGCTGAAGGCCTGCCCCACGCTTAAAGACAGCAGCTTCATCCAGGTCGACCGGGAGGCAGCGGGCGGCGAGGTCGGGATGCAGTTTCAGTCGCTCGGTGGCGACGAGGATCATGGGGCGGGCAAGGTTTTGGACGACGGTACGGTCGCCGTCGCGGAAGGTGTGGGCGTAGCCGGAAGTGAGGGTGCAGAGGGTGTCCGAGACCAGTGTGGGGAGATTGGAGACGTGATCAAAGGCGAGGACCCAGTTGGAGGAGGCGTCGCGGATGAGGGCACGGCGGCCGGTGGGGGCGGGAAGAAGAGGGGAGCGGTTTGGATCGACGAGGGACCTGAGGAGACGGGCAGCGGTGGACTTGCCGGAACCGGAGGGGCCGCGGAGAAGGAGGATGGGGTAGGGTGAGTCACCCTGCGCGGCACCAGGCGTCTGTGGGCGCATGGCGGCGAAGAGCCATGTGAGCACGCGGAGGAAGGCGGGGCGATCATGGGTGAGGCGGATGGCGCGTGCGAGAGGTTCGAAGTCGGGCGTGCCGGTGGGTGTGGGAGGCGGGAGTGGAGCTTGGGTGTGGAAGCGGCGGAAGCAGGCGGGGTTGGCCCCGGAGAGTGCCCAGGAGTCGGGGCCGATGTTGACGGTTTGGCTGTCATCGAGAAGGTCGAGGACGATGCGGGCAGGGATGGAGCTATGCGCGGCGAGGCGGACGGAGACAGGGCGCTCGGAGGGCTGGGTTGGGTGGCCGGGACCGAAGGCTTGGGTTGAGAGGAGGCGAATGGTTTGGGAGAGTTTGCGGGGTTTGGGGTAGTGCCCGTGGTGTTGATGGAAGAGGGTGGTGAGGCGATCGCGAAAACCGGTGGAGTGGACAGGAACGACCTGATGGCCGCCGGGGCCGAAGGGGAGGGAGACGAAGGCTTGACCTTCCGGGGAGTGGAAGGCCGGGAAAGAGGCGTCGAGGCCGAAGAGATCAAGGCTCATGGCTCAGGGGTAGCACGGACGTAACGAGAGTTTGGGGCGGGAAGGGCGGAAGTTGTTGAGGGGATGGGATAAAATATTTTTGGAAAGTGGGAACGGGGGGGAGGGAGGCGATCAACTCTCGAGACGTCATTCCATGAATTCCAGCCAAAGCAGATGGACCTCGTACGGATTGTAGGTGAAGAACATTCTTAGGGCGGGAGCATTTGGGTAGCAGCTGGTTTTTTGCGATCGATAGCCCGGTCCCGGTTGATCCGCCGGTTGGCGCGAACCGAAGATAAACGCGGTCGCCGACGTGTCACTTTCAACATTATCTGGCATAGCGCTATCAACATGGCTCACCTTCAATTCTGCCGCCACCTGAACTCTGGTGTTCGGCTTGGTGCAAAAACATTGGTTATTGCACCTCGTTGCCGACCCACTGGTGCGGCAGTAGTCCTGGGCTCCCGAGGGTACCAGTCTTCCCTACACTGCGCGACTACACAGGACCAACATCCGGGAACGACTCCCCCGCATGCCCATAATGCTGCCGCCTTGCCTTGCGACGTCTGACCCATTTGCTCGTAGCCGCGGCCTGGGCCATCATTCGCCGCGTACGGCTGTCATCGGGTCGATTTGCGACGCTCTCCGGGCCGGGACGTAGCCGGCGAGAAGCAGGGCGGCAAGCAACATGCCGACTGAGACCAGGACCGTTACCCGATCGGTCGGTTCTATTCCGTATAGAAAGGATTCTACAAGCCGGGAAGCAACGAAGGCGGCGGGCAAGCCAAGCGCCAAGCCCGCCATCCCCAACGCAACGGCGTGCCGCAGCACCATCCAAATCACATCGCCGCGCCGCGCCCCAAGGGCCATCCGGATGCCGATCTCGCCAGCGCGCCGTTCCACGAAATACGCCATGGTGCCGTAGAGCCCAACGCACGCAATCAGAACTGCGAGCATGGCGAACGCGCTACACAGCCGCGCGAAGAGGATCTCCTGATTCATGATCTGATCGATCTGCGCCGCTTGGGTCTTTATGTCCGTCACCGGAACGCGTGGATCGGCTTGGCGCACGATCTCTCGCACGGTGCCGGCGTAGCGAAGTGGATCGCCGCTAGTCCGCAGCGCGTAGGTAACGTCACCCGTCGGCCAGGGCTGGTCAAACGGCAGGTAGACGATAGCGCGGAACTCGCCCTTCAACGTCCCGTAACGCACGTCTCCGGCGATGCCAACGATTTGGGCTGTCAAGTCGCCGAGGAGGGGTGCCTGGCGGGTCATTGAGATTTGCTGGCCTATCGGATTCTGGCCTCCAAAATACTTCCGCACGTATGCTTCACTGACAACGGCGGCGACCGGTGAACTGAATTGGTCGCGTTGGCCCAATCCCCGGCCGAACAATACGGGAACCTTCATGGTGGCGAAGAAGTCGGAGCCAGCGGTCAGGATATGCGGACTGGCACCCGGCAACTCCTTGACGCCAACGGGCAGTAGCGGTCCGGACATCGTGCCCTCTCCTAGCAATGGTGAATTGGTAAGCGTGGCGCCCTGCACGCCGGGAATCGCACGGAACCGGTTCTGCAAATCCGCATAGAAAGTTTGCATCGCTGGATCCCGATGGCCGGCCTGCTTCGCATTCATGCGGAAGAGCAAAACGCTCTCGCGATTGAAGCCCAACTCGACGGACTGTAGATTCGCGAGCGTGCGGACGAAGAGTCCCGCGGCCAGAAGCATCACCAGCGACATCCCGATTTGAGTTGCCACCAGCATCTGGCTGCTGCTGAAGCGGCGCGACCGCCGGCCCGCTTGACCCGCGCGTGTCTCCTTCAGCGCTCCGACAACATCGACGCGCGTGGACGCAATCGCCGGCGCGAGTCCGAAGAGGATGCCCGTGAGAATCGCAAGTGCCGCGGCCACACCCAACACATGCCAGTTCAGGCCAGGGCTCATCGTGAAATCCTCCCGGCCATTCGCCAACAGGACGGTCAGAGCGCGAATTCCCCAGATCGCCAAGACGACTCCCAAAGCGCCGCCGAGCGAGGAAAGCAAAACGCTCTCGGTCAGCAGTTGGCGGATGACGCGCAAACGCCCAGCGCCGATGCTCAGACGAACCGCGATCTCCCGACGCCGCGCCGTGGCTCTTGCCAGAAGCAAATTAGCGATGTTGATGCACGAGATGACCAGGATCAGCGCCACCATCGCGAGCAGAACGTACAGCGGCTTCGAGTATTGCCGCCTTAGCGTATCGAGTCCGGCGGCTCCCTCGCGAAGCTGCAACTCCGGAAGCTTTGCGCGCTCCCGCTCGTTCGCCACCGTGGAGTCGACCCAGCGATGAAACAAGGGGCCGAGCGCGGCCTGCGCTTGCCCCAGGCTCACACCGGGACGCAGGCGGGCCATCATCTCGATCCAATAGTAGTTCTGCTCGAGTAGCGCTTTGTCAAAATCGTTCTTGAGCAAGAGGCCGCTATGGAGCGGAAGATAGAAATCTGGCGCCGCCGCAGGATCCACACCGAAGAAGCCGGGCGGCGCAACCCCAGCCACCGTGAACGGCACATCGTTGATGGCGATGGACTGGCCCGGAGCCTTCGCCGCATGGCCAAACCGCTTCTGGCTATAGGCGAAGCTGAGCACGGCAACGGCGGGAGCGCCCGCCTGATCGTCAGCGGGACCGAGCAGGCGTCCCGCCGACGGAACGACGGCCAAGCCCGAAAAGTAGCCGCCGGAGACGAACTCGCCGCTCGCCATCTCCGCTTGGCCGTTAGCCATGAAGTTGACCCTTCGCGTTGGGTAATATGCAAACACGCTAGAAAACACTGTGGTTGCGTGGGTCCGCATGAGGTCGAACGCGGGATAGGGGAAAATGCCGGCGATCGTTCCGCCCGATTGACCATCCTTCCAGGTGGTGCCGCTCATTCCATGCACCACCCTGTCGCGGCTGGAACCTGCTGGGGCGCGCCAATTCAGCACGACCAGCGATTCCGGATTCGCCACGGGCAGCGACCGCATCAAGAGCCAATCCATGAAGCTGTAAATCGCCGTATTCGCTCCGATGCCGAGGGCTAGCGAAAGGATCGCCAGCAGGCTGAACGTCTTGTTGGCGGCTAAGGTACGGATTCCATAGCGGCAGTCCTGGATGAGTTGTTCGAGGCCTATCCAGGTCCAGACCGCGCGAGTCTCCTCATGGACCAGTGTGGCGTTTCCGAGTTCCCGGCGCGCAACTTGCCGCGCCTGTTCGGCGGAGATGCCGCCGGCTTGCAGCTCTTCGGCCTCCTGATCGAGATGAAACTGGAGTTCGTCGTGGAGATGGTCTTCCTTCGTGCGGCGGTGCAACAGCGCCCGCAATCTTGCACAGAATTGGCTCATTGTCCCTCCTGTCCAACCGGATTCGTGACTAGCCGCATGGCGCGGGAGAACGTCTCCCATTTCGACTGCTCGGCGACGAGTTGTTTCCGGCCACGCGGCGTGAGCTTGTACACTCTGGCCCGTTTTCCCTTGTCCGATATCTCCCATGCCGCCGCCACCCAACCCTTCGCCTCGAGCCGATGCAGCGCCGGATACAAAGAGCCAGTTTCGACCTTCAGCAGGTCCTCGGAGGTGCGTTGAATGTGCTTAGCGATGGCATGTCCGTGGGTAGGTCCGGCGAGCAATGTCCGCAAGATAAGCAGATCGAGCGTGCCACGCAATAGATCGACACCGGCAATGGATGGGGTCGGCATTATGTAGAAACTCTACCACATGTTGTGTAGGATTTCTACCTTGTGCCGGGCTGGACGGATTCAGGTCAAGTCACGATCAACGGCGCAGCGTAGAGGAGATTGGTACGACTGGCAGCGGTGTACCAAAAGCCGCCCTGCCTGACCGATCACCAACGTCTCACGGGCCGTTTCAACGACAGTCTTTGTGATCGCATTCAGGCCGTTGATCTCAAGAATACGCTCTATCCAGGTGAGAAGCCGATTCAGCAACCGGAAGTTGCCGTTGGTGACTCTGATGATGGCCGCTATCGCGTCGCCGGCCCACGGCTGCGGTGGAAGCGTGACGCCTGACGGTACCTATTGTTGAGCCAGCAACTGGCGGATCTCTGTTGCACCCAACAGGCGGAACTCATGCACGAAGCCGATGCGCGAGTAGAATTGCGGGAACCGCGCCAGCCGCTTCTCAAGGCCAGGCATGCCGATAAGAATCAGCCCGATCTTGCCTTGGTCAAAAATCGCTCGCACTTGCTCAAGGCTCGCCATCCGAGGACGGTCTGCTTCATCGAGCACAACCAGGGATGCCGGATCTGGGAACGCCCGTTCCCTGGCATGATATTCACCGGCCACGTCACCGAAGTGAGGAATCAGTTCAGGTAGCGGCCCGTTCAGCCAGTCTTGGTTCTCCACGAAGTCCTCGCGGTGCGAACCGGAAGACCGCTTCTTCGCGGCTGATACCCTTCGTGCCCCAGTGTCCCTTCACTGCTACCAGACGGCCACGATAAGGCTTCAGCGACGGATCGCCGGCGAACCGTTCCTGCAAGTGCTCGAAGATCCAATCCACCGTGTCCGAGTAGTAAATGAACCTTGATAACTTTCGAGTCACTTTGCCGTGTCTCAGGAGGGCGATCTACCTGGCGCATCAGTACCAGGGCCCAAGCTGTGATTAATATACACCCGGCCGCAGCCCGCGACTTTACTATAATCGGCGAATGATTTGGACCTGGGCCTTGTTACTCTCGCTACCCGTGCCCGCCTCGGCGCAATCGTTCGAAGTGGTGGAAGCCACGATCTCACGGGTCCATGAGGCGATGGAGGCCGGGCGGCTGACCTGCAGGACGTTAGTGGACCTCTACTTGAAACGAATCGAGGCCTACGACAAAAACGGCCCGGCGATTCATTCGATCATTCGCGTGAATCCGGAGGCGGTGACGATTGCCGTCGACCTGGACCGCCGATTTTCCCGGACGGGACTCACCGGTCCTCTGCACTGCGTTCCGGTGATCGTCAAGGACAACTTCGAGACGGCCGGATTGCAGACGACGAACGGCGCATTGGTTTTTGCGGGTTACGTTCCCGTGAAGGATTCGTTCCAGGTGAAACGTATCAAGGAAGCGGGCGCCATCGTCCTCGCGAAATCCAATTTGTACGAGTGGGCATTCAGCCCTTACGAGACCGTGAACTCGATCCTGCCGGGATTTACGAAGAACCCGTACGCGCTCGACCGCGTGACGGCCGGGTCGAGCGGCGGTACAGCGGCCGCCGTAGCGGTGAGTTTCGGGTTGGCCGGGTTGGGAAGCGATACAGGCAACTCGATCCGCGGGCCGTCATCGCACCAAGCGCTTGCGGGCATTCGCTCCACCATGGGACTCACGAGCAGAGCCGGTGTGTTCCCGCTGTCGATGAACGCGGACATCGCCGGCCCGATGGCACGAACAGTAGAGGACGCGGCGCGCATATTCCAGGTGATCGCGGGTGAGGATCCGGACGATCCCGTGACTGCCGCGGCACGTGGGCGCAGCGGAGTGAACTACCAGCGGGCGCTCGATAGCAACGGACTGAGGGGCGCCGTGATCGGGGTCTTGCGGGAGGCTTACGAGCGCGACACGGCCGATCCGGAAGTCCTCGCGGTGTTTCGCACCGCGGTCGAAGATCTGCGCCGAGGCGGAGCCACCGTCGTCGATGCGGCGACAGTCGAAGGGCTGAGTGCGATTCAGCGCCCCCAAGCGGTGTGCATGGGGTTCAAGTACGATCTCAATCGCTTCCTTGCGTTACGCGGCAGCGCCGTGCCGGTCAAGACAGTCTCGGAGATTATCGCCTCCGGCAAATTCTATCCGCCCGTCCAGCGGCGGCTCGAGATGGCTGAAAAGGATCCGGAGAACGGACCCGGCTCCGCGGCGTGCGAGGCGAACGGGGCCTATCGCGAGCAGGTTCGGCAGGCGGTGCTGAACACCATGGACAGGCTGAAGCTCGATGCATTCGTCTATCCGACCTGGAGCAATCCGCCGCGACTCATAGGCGACCTGAACACACCGCACGGCGACAACAGCCAGTTCTTCTCGCCGGTAACTGGCTTCCCGTCGATCAACGTCCCAATGGGTTACACGCGCGGTGGTGCGCTTCCAGCGGGCATTACGTTCTTTGGCAAGGCGTGGTCGGAGAGCGCACTGTTGAAGTTTGCATACGCCTACGAGCAAGCGACGCGTCACCGGCGGGCGCCAATTTCGACGCCTCCGCTGCGTTAAAACAGGGGCTTCAGTATCGCCCAAGCACCACCAGGGTGCTCAGAAGTTACGTGCTAAACGCTTCGCGCGGGGCCGCGCCCGCGCCTGCGATTGACGCATGGACCAGCCAACCTCAGAACAGCAGCTTCAAACCGAACTGAATCACGCGCGGCCAGGCGAATTCTCCGGTTACTGTCCCGAAAGCCGTGCTGCCCGGTGTCGTATTCGGCGCGGTGAACTGGGGATGGTTCAGCGCGTTGATTGCTTCGGCCCGGAATTGCACCTGCGTCCGCTCGGTCACTCTCGTGTTCTTTAACAGCGACAGGTCCCAATTGTTCGGCCCGTCCGCCCGCACGCCCGAAAAGCGGGACGGCAGGTACCGGATGTTCGACGCCAGTTGCCGCGCCGAATTTTTCTCGAAGCCCGCGTCCACGTTGAACCAGCGATCCACCGTTCGCTGATTCTTCGGATTCGCAATGTTCGCGACGTTCCCCGCGAAGATTGCGTTCCCGAAACCCAGAGCACCGCCGCTCTGAGCCGTGTAAATGCCTTGCGCCTGCCAGCCGCTCCGCAGCTTGGACGCCACCGCGTTTTGCGGCCCCGCCCACATCTTCCCTCGTCCGATGG
>SHUI01000060.1 GCA_009697455.1 Bryobacterales bacterium | reverse complement strand
ATTTCCCGGCCTCCGCCTGCAACGTCGCCTTCCGCTGCCGCAATTCAGCCTGATGCGCAACGGCGCGCTTGGCTTGCGCCGTCAATTCAGGCAGACGCATCGCGGTATCGCCGCCCAGCGCCCGGCGAATCTCGCCGATAGTTTCCTGAAGCCGATCCGCCTCCCGCTCACTCTGCTTCACATCGCGGGCCTTCAACAGGATCGCGTCGCGCCGATGCAGCCAACTCTGCATCTCTGCCGGTGACCTCGGCGAAACGCCGGCCGCGCTCCAACACAATGCCCATTGCCTTCGCAGTTCCCCGCCCTCTCGCTGCTCCGCCGCCACCCGTGCCTCCAAACCAGCCGACTGCTCTCCCAGCCTTTCCAGGCTGACCAACAGCCCGGCCTTGTTACTCACACGCGCCGATTCACGCCGCAATCGATCCGCAATCTGGTCGCTCGTCAGCACCGTCGCCTCAAACGACGACGCCCGCGCGTTCCCATCCGTCGCAATCCCCGCCAGCCAATCCGTTCGTATGGCATGCCACTGGGAATCGCGGCCGCTCCGGCGCGCCTGGAGATCTTGCTCCGTCGGAACCTCCTGCTCCTGCTCGATCCTCCGTAAATCGCGCTCCGCCTCGTCGCTCTCCCGTTTGAATCGCGCCCGCTCATCGAGCAACCCTTTCTCCTTCGATGCCTGCTCCAGAAAACGGTTCTGAAAATCCGCGACCGTCTCCGCCAATGGCGTCGCCGCTACCGCCAAATCATCCAGGGTGCCTTTCCAATCCGGCAGGGCAGAAACGCGCTTCTCCAGTTCGCTCCTGGCCTCGGACGCTTCCTTCGATTGACGCCCATGCTCCGCCTCCAAGTCGCGGCCGGCCGGCGCCATCGCCAGCGCTTCCTCCAATACGCCCGTGTCCTCGGCGTCTGCCAGCCCGGCCAGTTCCTCGTTCGCTTTTCTCTGCTCGTCCATGGCCTTCCGCAGATCCCGCCCGCTCGCCGTCACTTCCTGATCCACTGCTTTCTTGCTCGTGCTCAAAGTGAAAATGCGCGCCCTTGCGGGATCCGGAATTCTCAATTCCGCCGCCCGTTCAAGCCCCATCCGCACACCAATCGACTCCAGTAGCGCCGCCGCGCTCTCACGGCAATCGGCCGCGCTCTGCTCCCGCCGCGCGCGGTCCTCCGCGCCTTTTTTTACCGACGCTGATTGTTTGTACAATTCCTCGATTTCGCTGGCGCGTTCGAGTATCTCCAGCGTCACCGGCGTCGCATCGATCTTCCCCCGCAGGCCTTCGATGTCCCGCGTCTGCGACGCGCTCTCGGTATCGGACTCCCGCACCGATATCAGCGCTTTTCCATACCGGTCCGCGAAACCGGCCGGCAGTGTCCGACTGCCCTCATGCTGCTGTAATTGCTCGATGCGCCGGCGGCGCTTGTCCACCAGCGGTATGGCTTGTTGCAGCCGCCGCAGACGCTGCTCCTCAAGACTCGCTTCGCTGATTGACTTTTCGAGCCGACGCGATTCTTCCGCCGCTTCTTCCACCGCATCGCGCAAATGCTTGTATTCGGCAACCAGCGTCAGAGCATCCTTCCCGGCCGCGATCGCCTTCTTCAACTCCGCCACTGCGCTATTGATTTGCGGCTTCGACGCCTGTTTCTTGAACAGCGCCTCCGACGACTCTTGGAGTTCAGCCCGCACCGTCCGCAGTCGATTGACGCCGCCCGCCGCGGCAAACAGCAGTCCGCCCAAATCGCTGCCGCTCGACAAGATCAACTTGCCGCCCATCGCCACGGCGGCGTGATCCACGCCGAACATTCGGTCAAAAAGCTCGCGCTCCTCCACGGGAAGCAAGGCCGCCCATTCCGCCGCGGGAAATACAGAATCCGTGCCGTCGTTCCGCCGCAAACTGTTCGCCCGGCCCTTCCGCCGCACTACCCCCACCGGACCGCCGCCCGCGTCCACCGTCAGTCCGATTCGCAGATCCTCGTACGGATGCAGAAACCCGTCTTTGGCGTCCTGCGGAATCCCATACAGCGCATTCGATAGCGCCCGCAACGCGCAGCTTTTGCCAGCCTCATTCGGACCATAGACAATATGCAGATTCGCCCCGCCGTCCGGAAATTGCAGGGACTTATTCGTGAACGGGCCATACGCGATCAGGTCCAGGCTCAAGATCTTCACTGGGTCGCCTCCGTGCCGAGTAGTCGTTCCATCAGCAGAGCTTCGACATCGTTCAGCAGTGGGAGCCGGTCAGCCGATTCGCAACTCTCCTTGAGATCGGCGGGTAGAAATTCACGCAAGCCCGCAAGCTCGCCCAGCAGCGTTTCAAACTCCGTATCGCTCGCCCGCAGTTCGTCCAGATAGTTCTTCAACTCCGCGATCGGCCCCTCCGGAATGGCCGCCGCACTCTCCGGACGGGTATCGATCAGCAGCTTCTCAATCCACACCGAGCCTTGGCCAAGATCCACTCCCGCCGCCTGCATTTTTTCGCGCACCGCGGGACGCTCCGCCGTCAACTTGCGGTGGGCATTGGTGGCCCCGCTCACACGCACGCGGATCGCCAGCGGCAAGCCGGCGTTCTCCAACAGCATCGCGCGCAACCGTTCCGCAAAGCGGTCGATAATCGCTTCGATGTCCGCCGCGCCCGTGGCGTCAATCTCACACAGGTTCCACCGCATCACGTCCAATGGCACGAATTCGCGCGTGATCCGGTGACGTTCATCCACATGCACCAGCAAGCAGCCGCGCGGTCCCGTCTCCCCGATGTGCCTGCCTTGCAAGTTGCCCGGAAAGATCGCCGGCGGATCTTCGCTCAGCGCCTGCGCCGTGTGAACGTGTCCCAAAGCCCAATATTGATAGCCTTTCCCTGTAAGTTGCGCGACCGTGCAAGGCGCGTATGGCGCGTGGCCTGGGGCGCCAGGGCCGCAAGTATGCAGGAGTCCAATATTGAAGGCGTCGCGAACCGGCTTCGGATAGTCCTCGGCAAGATTTTCGCGCACGTCCGCCGTCGCATAACTCTGCCCGTGAATCGCCACGTTGAGCGATTGCAGCAGCGCCGTCTCTGGCTTGCGGGAACCGAAGGAAGTGACATTAGCTGGAAAACGCAATTCCCGTGTCATTTTGTTTTGGGCGTCGTGGTTCCCGGCGATCAGGTAGACGGGGATGTTCGCCTCCCGCAGCCGCGCCATCTGTTTGACGAAATAGAGCCCGGTGCTGGCGTCCTTCCAATCCCCGTCGTAGAGATCGCCCGCAATCAGCACGAAATCCACCGCCTCCTTGATCGCGAGTTGAACAAGGTTTTCAAACGCTCTGCGCGTCGCGCCGCGGATCTCCTCCACCGGAGCGCCCTCGTACCGTTCCAGGCCCAGCAGCGGACTGTCCAAATGAATGTCGGCCGCGTGTATGAATTTGAACATGGTCGTCATTACTATAGCGAAACGCCGTCCAACGATGGTTGCCGTTGACGCGCGAAACAGGCACAATACATTTGTCCATTCGCCGCCAGAAGGGAACCAAGAGGCTAAAGGACAATCAAACTTCATTTGACGGAGCATGCGCCGACTGCTTCAGCCAAGACCCGCCGGATCGCCGGTTATTCCTCAAGACCGCCGCGCTGGGCGCCGCTGGACTCGCCCTGCAAGCGGGTCCTAAGAGCAAAGTGACGTCGGAAACGCTGGTCACTTCCTTGTACAAGACCCTTACGCCGGCGCAGAAAAAGGTAGTCTGCTTCCCGTTCGGGCATGAGCTGCAATCAAAGGTGGACAACAACTGGCACATCACTCCGACAAAGATCGCGCAGTTCTTCACCGCCGATCAACAGGCCATGATCGAAGAAATTTTCAAGGGATTGCACAACCCGGATTTCGTCGACAAAGTCATGCACCACATGAAGGAAGACGACAAGGGCGGGTTCGGCAACTACTCCGTGGCCCTCTTCGGTGAACCCGGTACAGGGAAGTTTGAATTTGTTTTAACCGGACGCCACTGCACGGCGCGCTGCGACGGCGATTCGGTGGAAGGCGCGGCATTTGGCGGACCCATTTTCTATGGCCACCAAGCGGGCGCGGACGCCTCAGAAAGGCCGGATCATCCGGGAAATGTTTATTGGTTCCAGGGCAAACGGGCCAATGCAGTGTACGCGGCGCTCGACGGTAAGCAGCGCAAACTGGCGCTCCTCGGCGATCCGCGCAAGGAGCAAAAAACGGCGACGGTCGCGCTCAGGACCAAGGACAAGATCGACGGACTGCCGGTTTCCGAAATGTCGAAAGATCAGAAAAAGCTCGTCGAACAGGTGCTGGCCGATTTGTTGCTTCCATTCCGCAAGAAGGACGTAGACGAAGCGATGAAATACATCAAGGCCGCCGGCGGAGTGAACTCACTATCGATGGCGTTTTACCAGAACCTCGATCTCGGCGTCGACAAAGTATGGGATGTGTGGCAACTGGAGAGTCCCAACATGGTGTGGCATTTCCGGGGACATCCGCATGTGCATACGTGGGTGAACATCAAGGCGTAGCAAACACGCAGGCCAACGGTAAGGGGCGACCGCCAGCCCCTACCCGTATCGGGCGTCCCGTGTTCGAGATATTTTCCTTCTGATAGTCAATCCCGAGCTTGTGATAAACAGTCGCCAGTAAATCGGGCACTTGCACGGGATTGTCTTTCACGAACGCCGCGTTCTTGTCCGATTCCCCCGTGTTGCCGTTGACTAGCATCAGCGTGCTCTCGAGCATTCCCCTCTGCTCCAGGTCTTCGATCAGGGCGGAGAAGGAGCGATCCAGATCCGGAAGAAAGTCAGTAGAAAGCTGTTGAAAGATGCGCCCGTGATGATCCCAGGCGCCGACGCCGCGGGAGACCGTGACAAATCGCACACCGGACTCAACAAGGCTGCGAGCCATTAGACATCCTTGCCCGAAGGACGTTCGGCCGCATCGCTCGCGCATCGGCTCGGGCTCTTCCTCGATCTTGAACGTATTCTTTGCGTTGTCGGACCGGATTAAATCGAACGCCGTCTGGTAGTAGGAATCCATGTTCTCGGCAATGCCGAACTTATCCATGGCGCGAAACTTTCGGTCGATGATGGACAGCAGTCCGCGGCGATGATCGACGCGCGCCCAATCGACACCCATTGGCAATTCGAGAGCTGTCCTGATTGGGATCGCCCGCCGCAAAAGGATTGTAACGGGAACTCAATTCCCGGCGGGACCGGGAATGCTCACAGCGGTTTCAAAAATACAAGCAAATTTGTGTCATGTTCCTGTCAAGTTCACGTGAGGTTGATTGAACGAAGGCAGCCGCCCCGAACGCTCCAGCCAGCTCCGCAGCATCTCTGTAAAGCCGGCAACGCGGATGTCGCCCTCTAACTCTTCCATCGAGTAGCGCATCTTGCGCCGCCAGTTCGGATACTCCCACGTCGAGCCCGGCAGGTTCTGCTGCTCTGTCTCTTTCGTAAGATCTTCCTGGTTCAAAACGAACAACCGGGACGTAGCTGACGCCAGGAAACCGATGACGGCATTGTGTAACTCACCCGTCAGTTCAGCCGACATCGCCGCATCCCGCGGATACCCTTCGGGCAGCAGCCGCAAGTCATTCAGGATCTCGATCAGCCTATGTTTGTCTTCCAGCCGTGCCCGTAATTGCTCGCGATAGGAATCCTCGTCCAGCAGCAGCCGGGCGCTCTTTCGCGACTCAATATCCCGGCCCAGCCAGTATCCGGCCAGCGTGGGCAGATCATGCGTGGTCGAACTGACGACGGCCTCAAGCGGGTACTCATCCGGACGCTTGAACTTACCCTCCTCTTTCTTCTCGAAGTAAAGAAGCCGGTAACTCAAAACGCCGAATTCCGCCAGACCCTCGCGCACATAATCCTCAACCGTGCCAAGATCCTCGCCAATCACCATCACGCGATTCCGATGACTCTCCAGAGCCACAATTCGCAGTAAGTCGCGCCACGGCTCGCGGACATAAGTCCCCTGCGTCGCGTCCTTTCCGTCCGGAATCCAATACAGCCGGAAAAATCGCATAACATGATCAATCCGCAGCGCCCCGCCGTGCCGGCTGTTATTCCGGATGGCGGCCGCGAATAGACGGTAGCCATCCGCCCGGTGCCGGCCGCCCGCCGGAGGAGGAAACGACCAGTCCTGTCCCTTCGGCGAAAAGTCATCCGGCGGCGCCCCCACGCGGCAGCCGATCGCATAGAAAGGACGGTTCGCCCATAAGTCGGACCCGCATCGGTCCGTCGCCAGCGCCAAATCGTGATACAAGCCGATCGGCATCCCAGCCGCCACGGCCTGCGCTTGCGCTTCCTCGGTCTGCCGGTCAACCAGCCAGTAGACGTACTGCCAGAACTCGACTCGCCGCCATTCGCGCCGCGCAAATTCCGCCGTCTCCGCCGAGTCCGGATTCTGAAAAGCAACTGGCCAATCCGGCCAAATCCACAGGTTCTTATCCCGGCCGCGCAGATATTCATCGAGCGCGCTATAGACCGCGAATCGTTCCAACAGCCGGCCCTCCGACCGCCGGAAAGTGTCGAACTCACTGCGCCTCGAAGCCCCGCCGCGAAGGAACTGCCGGTACAGGATCTGCAGAAATAGCCGCTTCAACCGCGCTACTCCCTCATAGTCGACAAACTCGGAGGCCCGCAGCAAAACAATTCGTTCCTCCGCCAACGGACGTAACCGCCGTGCCAATTCCGACTCCAAATACTCCGGGACTGCTTCTATGTCGAGGTAAATGAAGTTCCGGTAAAAAGTCGAAGCCGGCAAATAAGGACTCGTGTTATAGGGAGCGCGATTCGCCAACGCGTGCAGCGGGTTCAAGGCGACAAAGGAGGCTCCCGCCTCCCGTGAAGCCCAAGCGGAAAACCGCCGGAGATCCGCGAAATCGCCGCACCCCCAATTCTGTTCGGAGCGAAGTCCATACAGGCTGATAGCGATTCCCGCCAAACGCCGATCCCCGGAGATCGCTTCCGGCCGGAATACCCTGTCCGGGCAATGAATCAGCTCGCAAGTGGCGGTGGCGCCATTCGCGGCTAAAGAGGCTTTGTGGTATCCGTGCGGCAACCCTTCCGGCAGCGGCAGCCGCGCCCGTGTCCAGACAACTCCGTCGACGTCAATGGTCTCAGTAACAACTAATTCTTCCAGTCGCCGCTGAGCCAGCAAGGTCCCGCCCGCCTCCAGCGAAACCACGAGCGCGGCGGTGCCATCGGTTCCGGCGGGGAACGCAACCGGAAGCCATGGCTCCGCGGAGGAACTGACCACACAAGCGGGAAGGAGCGCCAGCCGCTCCCGCGCAAGCCATTCCCGCAGCGACGAATCGACGGAAGCAACGGAAGACGTATCGACCCCAACGGAAGTCAGCACCGCTTTTTGAACGTCGGGATCCGGCCGGTGCTCCTGACCCCAGATGTCCCAGTAGACCTCCTGGACGCCATGCGCGTGAGCGGCCCGTCGCAGAGCTGTGCCTAAATCGGCGGAGGGAAACTCATACCGCGTGACCGTCAGTTGATTGGACATGGAATCTACCAGTGTCCCCAACAAGCCAACCTCACGGCAACTCAACTTACCGCCCGCACGTCACCCCGCCGCGCCAAACGCCCAGCCCGCGCAGCCCGGATACATTTCCAAGCGCCCCCGCGGCACACTGCCCTGCCCCGGCGCCAATCCCGCCGAGATCGACATTCCCCGCTACACCGTCCGATCACGTCGCTCGCCACGCCGCCGCGTCGTGCCCCACCAGTCCGTAGCCCGCATACGCCGCGCTCTCCACCGCTTCAGTCGCCCCATCTCCCTCACCGCCGGACTCGGCGTAGCGTCCAACCCCCAGCCACCCCCGTGGCAAGGAAACCTCGAGCCGCCAGAGCCGCTCCCCCTTTCCCCGTGGCATACTGGAAGAGAAATCCATGGAACAGCGCGTCCTGCCCGTCGCCCCAGAAGAATTATTTGATCGCATCGACGACACCCAACTCGATGACCTTTCCGAAAGCGTCGTGCTCACGACCATCGATAGCGCCATAAACTGGGGCCGAAAGAACTCGATTTGGCCGATGACCTTCGGCCTTGCCTGCTGCGCCATCGAAATGATGGCAATGAGCGCCTCCCGCTTCGACATCTCCCGTTTCGGCGCCGAGGTTTTCCGCGGCTCGCCGCGCCAGGCGGATCTCATGATCATCGCCGGCCGTGTCTCAAATAAGATGGCCCCCGTTATCCGCCAGCTTTACCAGCAGATGCCGGAACCGAAGTGGGTGATCTCCATGGGCGCCTGCGCGACGTCAACCGGCGTATTCAGCAATTACGCGCTCGTCCCCGTCAATCAGGTCATACCCGTCGACGTCTACGTCCCCGGTTGCCCCCCGCGCCCGGAACAGCTCATTTATGGCATTCTGCTGCTTCAGCAAAAGATCGAGAAAGAGCGCGGCACGACGCTGAAAGTCCTGAACCTCGCCTAAGCCATTGGCTTAGTATATTTCCCTCATACGCCATCGGATTTTTCCGATAAGACATACTGGAACCCCTAATACAGAAAGGTGGTCGGTATGGATACCAAAACAATCGAAAAGGTCGCCCTCCCGTTACCGGTGCCTGATTACCAAGTGGAGCAGCAGCAGGCAACCGAGCGTAGGGAACTTGTCAAAGCGATCAAGGCGATCAACGCTACTAAGTTTTTTGGTGAAAACTACGAACTCACGTTCGTCCTGGATCGAGAGACCCGGCGGCCTCTGATGCGAATAGTAGACCGTCAAACGCGCGAGGTAATTCGGCAACTGCCCCCGGAATATACCCTGCGGCTGGCGGAGGAGATGCGTTCTCGTTAACTCTGCCAAATCATTCCCTCAAGCCCAATGTCACTGACATTGCGGCGTAGGGTGCCTGTTCCGAAGGCGGTCTGACGATTTTTCTGGACAAATCAAAACAGATCGTTTATGTTCTGATGGGTGAACACACCCAATGCGCGGGTTTTGTTTGACTTGTTTGGTAAAGCGGTTCCCCCCGAGTTTTTCGGCCAACTGCGAAAGCGCCTAAAATTGCCGGATCAGGGCATCTACTCGTTGGCAGTGGCGGTCTGGTTTATGATGTGGCAGCGCTTGGACGGCCAGGCAGCCTCGCTGACGCGGTGCAGCAGTTGGTGCAGGGGCTTCGGGTCGTCGAGAATCGGGTCTCCAGCAACACCGGCGCGCTGAGTCGCGCTCGGAAACGATTGCCGCTGGAGGCGGTTGAGCCTGTCTGTGACCAGATCTTCACGAATCTAATGGAGCCGGCACAGGCCGGTGGGGGCTGCTGAGGCGGTTGTTTCTCGGAGAGACCGAAGGAAGGGCGGCAGGGACGCGGGGCACAGGCCGGTGGGGGCTGCTGAGGCGGTTGTTTCTGATCGACGGTTCCTCCCTCCGGTTGCCGCACACTGCGGCATTGACGAAGGCTTATCCGCCGGGTAGCAACCAGCATGGGGAAGCACACTGGCCCGTCATCCGAATATTGAGGGCGCACCATCTTGGCAGCGCTTTGGCCGTGCGCCCCTGCTGGGGTCCGATGTATGGCGCTTCGGCGTTCTCGAGAAGTTTACCCGGGGCTGCTCTGCAAAAATGACCCACGGCTTTCCCCAAAACAACGGGAACAGACGCAGGGGTCGAAGATGAAGCTGAGGAGTTCTTGCCCGTGGGCAAGTCAGGCAAGCGACGCGCATCGTTAAGAAGGCAATCATCTTGCCCAAGGGCACTCCTTCGACGTGGATGATATCGATGGTTGCACCAACGATGGAGAACATCCGGCGAAAATGCTGTTCTTTGTGTGGGTCACTTTTGGAGAGCGTAAATGCAGAGCGTTTTTAGCTCGGCTGCGAGGCGGGCGGAAGTCGGGTGCGGGAGATCGCCGAACGCCGCGGCGGTTAGCTAAAAACGCTCTGCATTTGTTGTGCACATACCGGGGTAATTTTGGATAGCGCCGAAGGGTCTGCGAGCCGGTGACGTTATCGTTCGGATCGAGGAAAGTAAGGTTCGCAGTCCGCGCGACATAACAAGTGCCATTCGGGCCGCGAAGAATGAGAAACCCGTCAAGGTCACGCTCTTCCGCCAGAAAATGGAGATGTCCGTCGACGTTCAAGTCGAAGACCATCGCCCCGCCGGACCGCGAGGTGTCTCGGGCAGCGTGGCGCAGGACTTCGAATTCTGACGGCGAATCTCAAAACGCCCGAACCACGGCGCGCTGTACTTTGAGCAGCAACTCGACTTCGTTCTTCGGGACCCGTAATTCCGCCGCGATCTGATCCGGCCGATCGCCTCGGCGAGCCAGCCGAATCACCTGTGTCCGCTGGTTCGCGTCGACGCCGGAGGAGATCGTTTGCGGCCGCCGCAAAGCCGATAGGCACGCGACTTTCTCCTCTACATCCCGTGTCAGGACAGCCCATTCCCCCAGCCGCGTTTCCAGCGAGGCTAGCTGTTTTCCGGTTTCGCGCTCTCCTTCGGATTGCCTGCGATCCACTCGCCGCTTTAGGCGCCGCAGATCCCTCGCCAGAGTGATGAACAGATAGAGGCAGGCGCTCATCGCGGCCGAGAGCGTTCCATAATATGCGAGCGGGTGTTCTACATTTATTGGCATGATGTTCCGCTTCGAAGACTAATCGAAGGACCGCATCCGTTCCGAGCGGCTGACAATCTGTTGGATCCTGACACCGTAATTGCCCTCGACAACCACGACTTCGCCCCTGGCGATTACACAGTTGTTTACAATGACTTCGACCGGTTCGGAGATCGTGCGATTGAGTTCAACGATCGAGCCGGTGCTCAGCTTGATGACGTCTTTGAGGGCAAGGTGGGTCCTGCCGAAGGAGACGCTGACCGGCATCTCCACATCGAGGAGCATATCCATCGCCGGAGGCGGCGGCCCGCTCGGCGCTGGACCGGCCCCGGCCGCTGCCGCCGCGCGTTGCGGTTGGGGCTGGCTCTGCCGCTGCGCCGGGTCCGCAGCCGCCGGAGCGGTTTCGTGTTCGGCCTTGTTCTGACGCATCGCGTCTATCACAACTGGCTCCACGCGAACAAACAGATCCGCTGAGAAGCCCGTTGGGCTCGTTAGTCGCAGGCATTGCAATTTTGCTCCCGCTCCGCTCGACGCCGGAAGGGTAACCTCAGCGCCCGACTCCAACGAAACCTCCGTCCCGATTTTGCTTGTCAGAAATCGCGCAAGGCCGGACAGGGCCTGCGTGAGAAGTTCGAGGTACGTCGCCTTTACATCGCTTTCTTCCGGTTCTTCAAGGCCAACCGCGACGAGAGCTCGTGTGCCGATCTCGCGCCAGGCCGCGTTGTCCACAGCCACCTGGATAACCGGTTCTTTGTGCAGATTTAGTTTCTGGCTCCAGCACAAAAAATGGCTGATGTCTCCCGATACCGGCGTGTCGTGCAGACTGGACGGCCACGGCTCGCCCAGCATTCCCTCCAGCGCGAGTGAAAATTGCGCCCCGAGTTGCTCGAGTACTTCCTTCTGGAGTTCTTCCATGACAGGTCTTTCCGGCTACAGCCCGCGGTCCATCGGCCATCTTTTTTCGAGATAAGCGCGAAGCCGCAAAATGGCCTGCGATTTCAACTGAGATACCCGTGATTCATGCAGTTTTACTACTTTGGCGATCTCGCGCAGCGTTAACTCCTCGTGGTAATACAGGCGCAGCACGGTTCTCTCGACGTAGGGCATCTTCTCAATCGCCTGTGCCAGCAATCGCTCCAATTCTGCCCGTTCTACGATGCGCGACGGCCAATGCTCCTCGCTGTCGGAGACGAAGCGCAACAGGTCCCGTCCCTCCTCCTCAGGCGCGTTGCCCTCCAGGCTCCCGAGATTCACGCCGCGAACATCAATCAGCCATTCGTGATAATCATCCGTACTCAGTCCGAGCTCACGGGCGATTTCATCCTCGGTGGGCGACCGGTGATTTCGCTGTTCCAGTATCGAGATCGACGCCTCGATCATTTTGACGCGCTTGCGTTGCTGGCGCGGCGCCCAATCCATTCCGCGCAAACTGTCAAGAATTGCTCCTCGGATTTTGTACTCGGCATACGTCTTTAATTTGACGTTTAACTTTGGATCGAAGTTGTCGATCGCCGATATCAGTCCGACGATGCCGGTTGAAATCAGGTCGTCGAGACTGACGCTGCCCGGGAGCCGCTCATGGATGCGGCGCGCTATCAGTCGGACCTGCGGGAGATGATCGAGGATGAGGCTTTCCCGGTCATCGATGGCTTTCGCACTGCCGGTTTGTGTTTGCATGATGGATCTCCGTTCAGATCCGCGACGCGCCCGCTTTGGCGGCGCTGGCGAGGGGGGGGCTATGGGCGAGGAGAGTTCTTCCGGCCGGGCGGTAAGTCCGAGAACAGCCGCCGCGAATCGGGATGCATCCGCTTCATCGAGATCTTCGGGAATCCCTGGCCCGGTCGAGACCCAGTCAACCGGCACTCGGCATTCTCTCGCCAATGCCCAGGCCGGACCAAAAAACTCAGTCTCATCGAGGCGCGTAAAGAGAAGCCGCGACGGCGCAAATGCAACATACTGCCGGAGGCGCCGCTTCATTTCCGTGAATCGCAGGTTTGCCGGCAATACCAAATGGCATTCGATCCCTTCGACGCGGTTCACATGTTCGGCCGTTTCCGCCATGACGTCGGCGTGCGCCGTCCCGTACCCTGGGGTGTCAATCAGGATCAGCCCTCGGTGGGCGTTTGCCGCCACAGCCGAATGGAGTCCACCGCTATACTCGAGGGATTGAAACGGCACTCCCAGCAAGGAACAGAGATGCGCCAGTTGATCCGAAGCGCCGATGCGCAGGTTGTCGATTGACAACACACTCACCGGACGGCCCTGTGAAACACCAAGCCGGAATGCCAGTTTCGCTATCACCGATGTCTTCCCCGCGCCTGTGGGACCCGCGAAGGCGAGGATTCTGGTCGGCTGCAAGTGCTTCGGCTCCGCGTGCGGCCATTCGGCCGTCAAGAGCGGCAGGGCGGACCCTTCCCCCTCGTGGTTATCCGGAACGTCTCTCAATACGTGTCCCTCGAGAATGGGCCGCCATCGCAACAGGAGTTCGTCTGTTGTCGCCAGCGGCACCTCCGATAGGAGCAATTGCACACGGAGCGAGTTCAACCGCGACCGCGCCGGTGAGAACGGCTCTAGCCGCGTTGCGTCGGGTTGCCTCTCCAGCGCGTCTAGCAGAATAGTCAATTCGCTGCGAAAGCGTTGGAGCCCGGCAATGGACCCAATCGCCGGCCGTCTCGGCAACAGCGCCACCTTTGGGGGCGGAGGGGGCGTTACCGGAGCCGCGAATATGACCTCCAGCCGAACACGGCTGCCCGCCGGTGTTTCCAGCCGTTTGGAGTCGACGAGCAGCGCGTCGTCCCCAAGCTCCAATTTGGCCGCTTGCAGAGCTTCCTCCATCGTGTGAACGAAATAAGACTTTAGTCGCATGATTTGCCTTTACGAGCCCGCCAGTCGCGCGACGCCTTGGGAAACCACTTTGATTCCAGGCGGAATTTCGCTGTGCGATAGGACGGTGAGATTGGGGAGCGCCGACTCGGTCAACTGCCGGAGGAAGAAGCGAGTACCGCTTCCGGTGAGGGTAATGACCGGCCCTTCGGCGCTACCGATTACGGTGCGGATCCGGTCAACGATTTCGTGGATTCGTTTCGGCGCCAAATTCATCGCCGAGTTCGTTTCCGTATGTTCGATCGCCGATTCGATCACAGCTTCAATGGCTGGGTCGATAAGGCATGCATGAAGCTCGTTCGTGGAATTCAGATAGGGGCGGACGACCATCCGCCGGATCGACTGCCGGACGTATTCGGTAAGCAATATGGGGTTCCTGGTGACACTGCCGGCCTCGCCGAGCGCCTCGAGGATAGAGACCGCGTCGCGGATCGAGACCCGCTCCCGAAGGAGATTCTGCAAAACACGCTGCACAGTAGCCAAGGGGAGCAATTTGGGAACCAAATCCTCGACCACTTTGGGGTTTTCTTCGGCGACCCGGTCCAACAGCCGTTTGGCATCCTGGCGGGAATAGAGCTCATGGGCATATTCTCGAATTGTTTCAGCAAGATGGGTGCCCAGGACGCTCACGCCGTCAACCACTGTGTAGCCCGCATTGCGGGCCTCATCGGCTTCACCAGATGGGATCCATAACGCAGCAATCCCAAATGCGGGCTCCCGAGTTGAAACGCCTTCCAATTTGGGACAGTCACGCGAGGTCGGAATCGCCATATCCATTCCTGAAGGTAGTTCGAATCTGCCAATCTCGACGCCCTTTAATCCGATGGTGTACTCACGCGTCTTTAGGTTTAAGTTATCGGTGACCCGGACGGCCGGAACCAGATAGCCGAGGTCGGTGGCAAGTTGGCGCCGGATGCCGGCAATTCGCCGAAGGAGTGGCGAATTTACGCCACCCTCCACAAAACGCACCAAGCCCAGCCCCACCTCGACGGCCAGTGGTTCGACACGCAGCAGCGATTCCAGATTTTCTCTTTGCGGAACGGGCAGATCCGTCTCAGCGCTCTGTGGGCCAACTATCGCTTTCTGGCGCAACCGCCAGCCAATCGTTCCCGTTCCGGCGCCGAGAACCAAAAAGGGAATCGTCGGCAGTCCTGGAAACAACGCCATTGCTCCAAGTACACCGCCCGCTAGAATCAAGGGTTCCGCAACGCTGAAGATCTGTTTCTGAAAGTCGCTTCCAAGGCGGTTTTCCGAACCGGCTCGCGTAATAATCAATGCGCCGCAAACCGAAATCATCAACGCCGGGATTACCGTCACTAAACCATCACCGATCGTGAGGATCGTGTACGTCTCCAGAGCGCGTTTCAGTTCCATCCCATGTTGAAAAACCCCAATCAAGAATCCCGCCAGGATGTTGATGATCGTGATGATGATGCTGGCCACCGCGTCCCGCTGTGTGAACCTCGAAGCGCCGTCCATCGCCCCGAAGAACTCCGCTTCCGCCGATAGCTGCTTGCGGCGCTGCCTGGCTTCGGCTTCATCGATGAGCCCTGCATTCAGATCCGAGTCGATCGACATCTGCTTGCCGGGCAACGCATCGAGGGTAAAGCGCGCGGTGACTTCCGAAATTCGAACCGCGCCATGGTTGATGACGACGTATTGAATGGCAATCAGCACCAGGAAAATGACGAGGCCGATGATATAGTTGCCCCCTACCACAAAGTTGCCAAACGCCTCGATTACCTCGCCGGCCGCGGATGTACCGCTATTGCCGTGCAGCAGGATGAGGCGGGAAGAGGAAATATTCAATGCCAGGCGGAATAGTGTCATCAACAAGAGAGCGGTCGGGAAGACGCTAAAATCCACTGGCCTGGCGATGTAGATTGAAACCAATAACAAGATGACCGAGAGCGTGATATTGGCGCTGATCAGCAGATCCAAAAGCAACGCCGGAATCGGCGTGATCATGAACAGGACAATTCCCAACACCCCGAGCGGGACCGACAAGTCACGCCACGGAATCTTGTTCAAGTCCTCCGCGGGTGCTTTTGAGGATTTCGCCGATGCCGGTCTGCGTCCGCCCTTTCCGGCGCTGACGGGAGGCTGAGACGGGATTTCGGAGGTGACGGCCGGACTGGATGAGGCTGATGCTGACATTAGCGTTAGGTATGGTTTTCAGATGAATCAGGCAAACGATTGCCCGGGGAGACGGCCGCCCAGGATCCGGTATAGGTAGGCGAGAATCTCCGCGACCGCCTTATACAGGTGCGGCGGAATCTCCTGGCCGACCTCGGCGGCGGCGAAGAGAGCGCGCGCCAAAGGCGGGTTTTCTATGATCGGAAGCTCACTGGAAATAGCCAGTTCCCGAATCCGCCGGGCAACGTGATTTCGCCCCTTGGCGACGATCTTCGGCGCCGCGCCGGCCGTGAGGTCATAGCGGATCGCGACCGCGTAGTGAGTCGGATTCACGATCACCGCCGACGCCTTCGGGACGTCTGACATCATTCGACGGCGGGACATGTCGCGCTGCAAGCGGCGGACCTTGGCCTTGATTTGCGGGTTCCCTTCCGACTCTTTGTGTTCTTCCCGGATCTCCTGCTTGCTCATCTTGAGCTTCGTCGCGTACTTCTGGCTCTGCCGGAACCAGTCAAACAGACCCAGGATCAGGAACAGGTATAGAGCCCGTTCAATCAAGTCGCGCAGCGACTGGCCCACTACCATCACTCCTTGGGTCCAGGGCAGCAGAGGCAGGAACAGGAACTGCCGGGAATGCGTCCAGAGCAGGTAGGCAGCCACACCGAGAAAAACCGGCAAAAGAAGCGCGGAGCGGAAGAATTGCGAGAGGTTCTGGGATGGCATTTCGCGCAGCCGCGACATTGGATTGAGCCGCTGGAGATCTGGTGCGAGTTTTTTGCCGGAAATGCCGAGCCGCGATGCCGCCAACTGTGCTATCAACGCGGTTGCCGACAACGCCAATCCGCTTAGGAGCAGGCTCCCCATCGCCGGGGCCAGACGATTCCGGAAAAGGAAGATGAGGCCTTCCCTTTGCAGGTCCGCTCCGGCGAAAGCGAGCTTTACAAAATTCTTTGTATGGCTGGCCGCGTCGTAAAGAAATTCAGAAAAGCCCGACAGCAGAAACATGGCGAACACGATGAATTGCGCGCCGCTGACCAGTTCCTTGGTCGAGATGTAATTGCCATCTTTGCGGGCCCGTTCCAGCCGCCGGGGCGTCGCTTTTTCTGACCGGTTATCGCCGTCACCCATTGTTGCCTCTCGCTCCTATCTCGCACCGGCGGGAATCGCCATCAGGAATTGCATTGTTTCGAGCGAACGCAGGGCCGCCCGTTCAACGACGCCAGGCAGCAGAGGGGTGCCATAGGCGAGAAAGACCATCGAGGCCAGCATCTTCAAGGGGAAGCTCAGCGAGAGCATTTGCAGTTGCGGCTGCATCCTGCTGAGCAGCGCCAGCGCCGCGTCAATGACCAGCAAGATCGCCACGACCGGAAGCGAACACCGGATTGCATCGATGAATAACTGAGGGAACAGCGCCATCACCGCGCCAACATGCTGCGTCGAGATCGTCCACTGCCCAGGCGGCACCGTCTGCACGCCAAGCAAAAGGAACCGGAACAACACTGTGTCGAACCCAAACGCGAGAAAAAGCAGCGACGAACCCAGGGTCAGCAACACCTGGAGAATGGCGGAGTCCGCGTTGCTGGTTGGATCGACGGTCGACGCATAAGAGAAGCCCGCCTGCAATCCGATAATCTGCGTTCCTAATTGAATTCCCTCTTGAATTAACGCGACACAAAGCCCGAGACCAATTCCCAATGCAGCCTCACTCCCGGCCGTCCGCAAGATGTCGCCCACCGAGAGCAGCGGCGTATCGGCCGTCGTCGTCCATGGCAGAACCAAAACCGTGAAGAGCACCGCGAGTGTAAGGCGGTGTAGTTCGAACCCGGTTTTTATTCCCGGGATCGGAAGGAAAGTCAACACGCCGGCCATCCGGCAGAGAACCAGCCCGAAATTCAACAGGACCCCGAATGGAATTAGGAGTTCGGTGGACGGAAAGGCACCCGTTACGCTGATGCCGTTAGTGGGCATACCGGCCTAAATCTCCGAATATCCCGATCGTGTACTCCATCAGCCGGGTTAGCATCCAGGGCAGGAACAGGAAGAGCGCAGCCAGGAACGCCGCCAGCCGCGGAACCGAACCAAATGCCGAGTCCTGAATAGAAGTTACGATCTGAATCAAACTGATCAAGGCGCCGGCGACAAATCCAACCAGCAATAGCGGGAGCGCCAGCCAGAACGTCTGCATCAATGCCAGCCTTACGATTTCTGAAACGGTTTGGGGAGTCATGGCGTTAGTAAAAAGACCTCACTAATGAACCGGCGACGAGGTTCCATCCATCGACGAGAACGAAGAGCAGAATCTTAAATGGCGAAGAGACCATGGCTGGTGGAAGCTGCACGATACCGACACTCAAAGTAACCGACGCGACCAACAGATCAATCACCAGAAACGGCAGGAATAGCATTGCTCCGATTTGAAAACCGGTCTTAAGTTCGCTCAGAACGTACGCGGGCATCAGGATTCGAAACTCGAGCTCTCCAGCCGTCGCCGGTGCCGGAGTATGGGAGACTTCCAAAAGCATTTGCACGTCCTTTTCGCGGACGTATTTCACAAGGAAGCCGCGTATGGGTTCCAGCCCCTTCTTCAATGCGGCGTCGCTGGCCAGCGTCTGCTTCTCGTAGGGCAGCCAGCCCTCTTCATAGGATTTCTGGAGAGTCGGCTGCATAATCATGAAGGTTAAAAAGAGCGCCAAGCCAATGAGGACAGGGTTGGACGGAGTCGACTGGGTTCCGATCGCCTGCCGCAGAAAATGCAGCACCAGGGTGATCCGCAGGAACGGCGTGACCGACATGACCAGAACAGGGAGCAGCGTCAACCCGCTCATGAGCAACACGATTTGCATCGGCACGCCGAGCGTGCTCTGCTGCGTATTGACAACTGGGACGGCGGCGCGGGTCGCGGCTGTCAACAAGTCCGCCGGCGCGGCGGACAAGCCTGCCGCCGCGGCGGCCCAAAACAGAGTTCGAGGCATCAGTGTGCCCATGCGCTACTCACTTCCGCGTGAACCTGGGCATCATTTACAGGTTTCGAGGCAACCACTGTGCACGGCTGGCTACCCGTCGCAATCAACATTTCCCGTCCATCCCACTGCACCACGACAAGCTGGCAGCCATTCGCGATTGAAACCCGCTGTCGTACCTGGACTCGCGCGGCTGGGATGGCAGTTCCCCGAAATCGCCGCAATGCCTGCAGGGTCAGCCACAGCAGGCCAAGGGTCCCGAAGATTGCCGCGACTTGGATTGCGTGTTCCATTTAAGTAGTTACTCCTCGATATTGAAGTCTGTGATTCGAACGCCCATGGAGGACTCGATAATGACGATTTCTCCGAAGGCCAGCAAAGCGCCGCCAACGATAAGGTCGAGGTTTTCGCCAGCGGATCGGTTCATTTTGATAACGTGCCCTTTGTCGAGCGCGAGGATGTCTCGAACCGCCATCACCTTTCGGTCCAACTCGACGAGTACGTCCAGCGGGAGATCGCTAAAGTGGCCGATTTCGTCAATGATTTTCATGCGACTCTCCCGCTACCTCTTGAGATTGATCGTTTCCTGGCTGATCTCGTCGACCGTGGTGATGACCTTGGAATTGGCCTGGTATCCGCGCTGTAGAATGATCAGGTTGGTGAACTCCCTGGCGATGTCGACGGTGGAGCTCTCAATGGCGCCGCCGAGAATTGTCCCGCGTCCGCCAGTACCGGGGAGTCCCACGGCGGGCAGCGCCGAACGGGCGCTTAACTGGTAGGAATTATTGCCCACCGACAACAGCGACTCGGGATTTCGCACCGACGCCATCGCCAGTTGACCGACGATGACTTGCTCTCCGTTGGAATACTGAGCCAGTACCGATCCCGCCTCCCCGAGCCCCACGCGGATTAACTGCGCGGCCGCGTTACCGTCTTGTCCGATGGCTGAAATCGCCGACGTTTGGGCGAACTGAGTCAGTCGCGGATTGGCCCCGTTATAGAGACTCCACGTCACGGTCATGTTTGCCGCGCCGCTGTTGAGCCCCGCAATCGCCAACGCCGGAAAGGGACCTGTAACAGCCGGAGTGACGAGCCGGCCCGATGAGTCAAAATTGATGAGCCCCGTCGCTGGGGTTACGGGCGCGGCGACATCGCCGTTGGGCACGCTGATCGAGTACGCCCACTCCCCGGACGGCGCGGTCTTCGTAAAGTTGGCGGTGATAATGTGAGAAACACCCAAACTGTCGTACACCTCAATCGATCCGGCGAAGGTGGCCGCCGGCGGACCGGTGGTGGCCGCGGCGTTCAGATTCATATCGAAGGAGATCGTCCGGGTGGGTGCCGCGGGCCGCAACGTGCCGACGGGAATCGTGATGTCGCCAATAGGTCCGTTCGTGTTCACGTTTCCGGTGGCGCTAACCCATCCTTGAACCCGTTCGCCAGTCGCCGTCAGCAAGGCGCCGTTCTTGTTGACCTGCAAGTTACCGCCGCGTCCATAGACGGTCCCTCCGTTGGCGTTTCGCAGGACCAGGAACCCGTCGCCCTGGATCGCCGCGTCGAGGGGGCCGTTGCTCGTTTGTATCGCTCCTTGCGAGAATTGGCGCAGCGTCAGCGGGCGGGCGACGCCGAACCCGACCTGTGTTTCGCCGAGTCCCGCGCCCAGTGACTGCGTCACGAGATCGTAAAACGAGACGACGCTAGCCTTGAAGCCTGGTGTATTCAAGTTGGCCAGATTATTTCCCACGACATCGATCGCCGTGGAGTGCGCGCCAAGCGCTGAGAGGGCAGTGGAAAAGGAAGTAAACATAAGTTTTCCGAAAACGTTAGGGCTGAATCGACTTCGTTTGCGAGGGATCGCTCGCCAGTGACGCGCGAATGGCACGCAAGTCCTCTCGCATGCCGAG
>SHUI01000059.1 GCA_009697455.1 Bryobacterales bacterium | reverse complement strand
GAGTGGCCGCGGGGCGGGCGTTGTGCCTCATCGGAGACAAGTACAAACTGCTCCGGCTCGACGAACAGGTCTATGCGCTGAGTTACGTACCGTTCGAACCGAGGATGATGGACACGCTGTGGGTTCCCGCCGCGGCGATTCTGGTCAGCTTTCTCGCGACGATCTACCCTGCGCGATCCGCCGCCCGAGTGGCCCCGGTAGAAGTGCTGCGGTACGAGTAGGCATCGGCGCGCCGTCTTGACGCTGGCGACTCCCGGTTGCTCCATGAGTTGCCTACAGTTTCGGGAGCCTTCTACCTTGGCTAGGTTGCGGTCGAAGGCACCGAGCGCCAAGTGTCCGGTCAATGCCCCCAAGAAACGTATCGGGCGGAAATTCTATCGAGACCCGTGCAAGCATGATGCAACGGGGTTGTTCTCTGTGGGGTACATGAAAAAAGCGCCGCCCCTTGCGGGACGGCGCCTCTTGCAACCGTTTCAAATGTGGTCTTGCCCTACCGCCACCACAGTTCCGTGGGCGGACCTGGAACAGTTATTTCCTGACGGGCCCTAAGTGTAACTAAACTATCTGCTGCCGAACCGGTTACTGAGCCATTTACGCCGCGAGGCGATCAAGGCAAAGGCCGGCAACGCCAGCACGAACGTACCGGGTTCCGGCACGGTGCTCGCGGTGACGGATCCCGAAACCACATCCCTCTGCGGGGGAGCCGGACCGCCACAGTCTGCGAAGTCGCAGGATTCCTCGGAGTGATAAGCCCCTGCGGGATCCAAACCAATGGTGCCGCCGGCGTTGGTCATCGGAGCAAAAAGGAACGCCGACAAGACCGGAGTGCCGGCCAGGCTCCCGCCAACTCCCGTCACAAACAGAAGAAAGGTCGGGTCATCGGCGCAGCACGGGTTATGTAGGGTGTAATGAGCCCCGCTGCGGATGCTGCCGTCGGTGGTGGTCACATCTATCGAGCTGTATGCGTTGGTGTCGGCGTCGTAAACGAACGAACCGGATATGGCTCCGCCGTCGTTGAACAAGCCGGTGATGCTCCAGGTGAGAGGCCCGGCCGAGGCCGAGGCCGCCAGGCACAGAACCGCAGCCAGGACTTTGAGAGTAGTTGAACGTGAACGTGACAAGTGGTTAATTCCTCCAAAAAACGTATTGAGAATACGATCAGAATCGGAAACACCGGCAGACCAGAATCTCTGCTTTGCCCTCCGATACACAAGTACCATATCACGGGCCGCCAAGACTTCCTAGGCCAGAGCAGGCGGTTTTGGTACTTTATCGAGGTTCTAGTACTTTTCTTCCGCGCAAGCCGTATAGATTTTGGTAATCCCCGTATCCAATCGTCTTGCAGGCTTGCCCCGTTCGTAAATTGGCAACTTCCGGCTCCGCGGTTCGCAGTTCAATGAAATTCGGACCTCGCCACACAGCGGCATGAATCAAGTCTATGAGGTGGAACGCTTTGTCATCCTGGCGAGCGAACCCACCCACGCAGTCTTCGCCAAGGCAGGCCTGGAAACCCCATGTACCCGTCTCAACCCAGGCGCCGGCCACAGAGGCTTGACGAGAGTTGTCGCGAATGATCAGGCGAACAAGAACGCGCGGCACCTTCGACCGCAACCTCGCCGGCGTAGAGGGCGCACGCAAGCTGTAGATTTTGCCTCTCGCCTCATCGGCTTGGCGCAGCGTCCGCGCGCAAAGACACTAGAGGTGAAGCACGGTATCCGCCGTTGCGCGCGCCTCGCTCAGGAAACGGGCATGCTGCAGGACAGCGTGATCACCGTGATAAGCCCGCAAGGCGAGTTGACGCCGTTCGGCCCGCGTCCGAGCTACCGGCGTTTCCGCGTCGTGGGGATTTTCGGATCCGGCTTCTACGAATTTGACGCGGGCTGGGCGTTTACATCGCTCAAAGCCGCTCAAGAGACGCTTCCAGTGGACGACGTGGTGAATCAGATTGAGTTGCGCGAATGATCAGGCGAACAAGAACGCGCGTGTCAACCGCCGGCATGCCGTTCCGAGACGCGACGGCGGATACAGTGCTTCACCTCTAGTGTCTTTGCGCGCGGACGCTGCGCCAAGCCGATGAGGCGAGAGGCAAAATTTACAGCTTGCGTGCGCCCTCTACGCCGGCGAGGTTGCGGTCGAAGGTGCCGAGGGGCAGGTGCCCGGCTTTCTTCGCCAAATGCAGCATCAGGCAATCGGAGAAACCGAGCCTGGGCTTCGCCAGAAAAAGTTCGAGCGCCGCCGAAACGACGTCAGGATCCTGCAATGTAAGGTCTTCGTGATTGAGGAGCATGTCCACGGCTGAGGCGATGCTGGCTGCCTTCATCCCGTAGACTGTGGACAGCACCCACACCGTTTCGGCCAGGGCGAGCATGGACACCCATGCGCCCATTCCAGCCCAGGCATCGGCGGCAGCGGCTTGATGTGGGTTGTCGCGAGTAATCAGGCGAACAAGAACATTCGTATCAATCGCGCGCATATCGTTCCCGTACGCGGCGGCGGATACCTTCCTTCATGGCTGCGAGTGTCTTCGCTTCCGGCGGCTTCGGGAACAAGGCACGATGGATATCGAGGGAAGTGAAGCGGGCCGCGCGCCGCACGACAATATCGCCGTCCCGCTCCTCCCATTCCAGCGTCGAACCTGGCCCGATGCCCAGTTTGCGGCGAACGCTCGCGGGAACGGAGATCTGGCCTTGCGTCGTGAGTTTGGAATGGGCGAGCGCCATACGTTTATCTTACCAGGGTAATGCAGGAAGCCGAAAGCGCCGGAAGCACGGCTCGGAGCCATGGATTCAAGACGGCAACACGCTAAATAATCGCGCGGCCGGCCGGCTCGACGTTTCGTGGGTCGTCAGCATTTGAGAGCCTCCACATCGCCCGCAGCTGCATGCAAATTCTTTAGAAACAAGGCATTCCCGGTATGCGGACGTCGATTCAGGAGATCCCACGGTAGAGAACATCGTAGTCTCTGCCGCTTCTTGCGATCTGACGAAGAAGCGAATCGGATGCTTAGAAGGCGTCGCTCTTCCGGCTGATCAGCGAAAGAAACTCATCCCGCGTTTCCTTCCGCTCCCGAAAAGCCCCGAGCATGGCGCTTGTGATCGCGCCCGAGTGCTGTTTTTCCACGCCGCGCATCATCATGCAGAAATGCCGCGCTTCGCACACAACTCCCACGCCCAACGGCTCGATCATCGCCTGGATCGTCTGCGCCACTTCCTGCGTCAGGCGTTCCTGTATCTGAAGCCGCCGTGCGAATACGTCCACGATCCGCGGAATCTTGCTTAGCCCGATCACGCGGTTCGTCGGTAAATAGGCAACGTGCATTTTCCCGAAGAACGGCAGCATGTGGTGCTCGCACAGGCTGAAGAACTCGATATCCTTCACGATGACCATCTCGTCGTACTTCACCGAGTACAACGCGCCGTTGACGACCTTGGCGGGGTCCATGTGATAGCCGCTCGTGAGGAACCGCATCGCCTTATCCACCCGCTGCGGCGTGTTGCTCAAGCCCTCGCGTTCCGGGTCTTCGCCTAACTGCGCCAGGAGTTCGCGAATGTTCGTTTCGATGGAACGGCCCTCGCGCTTTAGAGTCATCACCCTCACGGCTGCGTTGTTTTTCTTCATGCTTCCGCCACTTCAAAGATGTTACGATCCGTCTCCGCGATTCGGACTTTTTCGAGAGCGGGCCACGGGCCGGGAAAAACGCTCGCCCAACGATCCTTCAGGCTGCGATACACTTCACGCCCGAAATTCTCCGTGGTCGGAACTTCCTCCAAGAAGCGCGGGACCTCCGAGTTCAGATTTCGGTGGTCGAACGGCCGCATCACCGTCTCCTCCACCAGGCGGTCAAGCGCCGCTGGGTCGAGAGCGCGTCCCGAATCGTCGAGCGGGCCGCGTACGCTGATCTCCAACCGGTAATTGTGGCCGTGTCCGAACGGATTGTTGCATTTTCCGTAGAGCACCCGGTTCTCCTCCTCACCCAGTTGAGGAGCGTGCAGGCGATGCGACGCCGCTAAACGGTAGACGCGGGTCACGCGGATCATGCCCGGTCACCCGCTTCGTGCTCTCCAAAGTAATCGACGAACAGGTCCCCGGTCTCGTACACTCGCACGGCTTCCAGCCCCGAGCCACCGCTTGACAGGCGCGGAGCGATCCTTCGCCAAATCTCGATCGCGATGTTTTCCGTGGTGGGAATCACGCGGTCGAACGGCGGCACCTCGTGATTCAGAAATCGATGGTCGAAAGGCTCCACCACTTCCTCGTTCAGGATCGCCTTCAGCACTTTCAGGTCAAGCACCATCCCCGTAACCGGGTCCGGATCTCCGCGGAGCGTGACCTCGACCACGTAGTTGTGTCCGTGGCCGTTTGGATTCGCGGCCGCACCGTAGATTTCCTGGTTCCGCTCGTCCGTTAGCGCCGGGTTGCGGCAGACGTGCGAGGCGGAGAATTCGACCTTTCGGGTAATCAGCATGAAGTGGACACCGTTAGTGATGCCCCAGAACGCCGTCAAGATGCACTAGACTCATTATAGAACGCAATGAACGCACCCCAATCCGAGCGCACCTTGAAAGCGCTGATCGGACTGCTGCTCGCAGTCTTCGTATTCGTGATCTACGACTCCGTCCGCGAGACCATCGTCGTCGTGGGCGATAGCGCTCCAGCCTTCGCCGTCACTACGGATTCAGGCCGTGCCGTCTCCCTGGGAAATTTCGGCGGGAAGCTTCTGGTGCTGAATTTCTGGGCAACCTGGTGCCCGCCCTGCATTCAGGAAATTCCGTCGCTCAACCAGTTTCAGAAGCGGTTTCAGGCCGCGGGCGTGGTCGTGCTGGGCGTCAGTATCGATAAGGACGAGAAAGCTTACAGGAACTTCCTTGGGAAGGCGCGCGTGGGATTCCTTACCTCGCGCGATCCGGAAGCGAAGATCAATACCGAGTACGGCACTGCGAAGGTGCCGGAGACCTACATCATCGACACCAAAGGCAAGGTCGTGCAGAAACTGATCGGCCCGCAGGATTGGAACGATCCGGGCATCCTCCGCGACGTTCAGGCGCTTCTGAGGAGCAACGCGTCGTGATTCAAGCCGAGGCACGCGCGAAGCTGAGGGCGGTCGTGGGGGCGCGGGGCTATCTCGACCGCCCGGAAGATCTGCTGCTCTACGAATACGACGGGAGCGTGGACAAGGCGCGTCCGGACATGGTCGTGTTTCCGCGTTCGACCGAAGATGTCGTCGCGATCGTCAGGATCACCAACGAATACTCGATTCCGATCGTCGGCCGGGGATCGGGAACCGGCCTTAGCGGAGGGGCGATTCCGCGCGCCGGCGGCGTCATCATCGGCTTCTCCCGAATGAACCGTATCCTCGAGATCGATCTTGAAAACGAGCGTGCGGTGGTGCAGCCCGGCGTTGTGAACCTGGATTTGACGCTCGCGGTGCAGGGCGACAAGTATTTTTACGCCCCCGATCCTTCGAGTCAGCGGGCGTGCACGATCGGCGGCAATGTCGCGGAGAACGCCGGAGGGCCGCATACGCTGGCCTATGGCGTGACGACGAATCACGTGATGGGACTCGAAGTGGTGTTGCCGGACGGGACGGTTTTCGAGACGGGCGGTAAGGAGATAGATGGACCTGGATACGATTTGACGGGCCTCCTGACCGGCTCCGAAGGCACGATGGCGCTGGTGACAAAGATCACGGTTCGCCTGATGCGCGCGCCGGAGATGGTGAAGACCCTGCTTGCGGTTTACGATTCGGCCGACGATTGCGGCCGGACCGTGGCGGAGATCACGGCTCGCGCCATCACGCCCGTAGCGGTCGAGATGCTCGATGGCGTGATGCTGAGGATGGTGGAAGAGGCCACGCACGCAGGCTTCCCCATGGACGCGGCCGGCGTTCTGTTGATCGAACTCGAAGGCCTTAAAGAAGCCGTGGAAGAGCAGGTGGAGCAGATTCGCGAAGTCGCCATGGCGTGCGGCGCGCGTGAGCTGCGCGTGGCCCGGACGGCCGAGGAACGCGATCTGCTCTGGAAGGGAAGGAAGAACGCGTTCGGAGCCGTCGGCCGCGTTAGTACCTCCTACTATGTGCAGGATGGCGTGGTCCCCCGCAAGCAGATTGCGGGCACTCTGCGCAAGATCGGCGAAGTGGCGGAACGGAGCGGACTCACGATCAGCAATATTTTCCATGCCGGGGATGGGAACATGCACCCCATCATTCTGTTCGATTCCCATAAGCCGGGGGACCTGGAGAAGGCGAAGGCGGCCGGCGAATCGATCCTCGAATATTGCATTTCCGTTGGAGGGTCGATCACGGGCGAGCATGGAGTAGGCATGGAGAAGAACGAGCTGATGAGCCAGTTGTTTACACCGGAGACGCTCGACATGATCCGGAACTTTAAGAACCTTTTCGATCCGCGGAACCGGCTGAATCCGGGCAAGGTACTTCCGACCGGGAAAGGCTGCCTGGAGATTCGGCAGCCGCCGCTCGCGGCGGCGAGCCTGGTTTACTAAGGAACCTTTGAGAGGACTTCGAAAATTTCCCGGGAGTGCTCCCGGGCATTTGTGGGGCAGGCCATCGCCGTTTGTGGCCCGTCATTTGCGTGGAAGAGGGCAGGCGGAGAGAAACAATCGCCTGTCCCGCTATCTGAAAATTGCAGGCGTTGATTTCATACTTCTGAAAGGGGCGCACTGAGAGGACATATGCTGCGAAGAATTTTTCTGGCTCTGCCAGCCGCCGCCGCCGCCCAGACGGGGCAGACATCAGCCAAGAAGGCTGTGTCGAAAAAGGGTTCCGCGGCAAAGACCGCCGTTCGCGCGGCCCTGAGCGCCAAGGAGCGTGTAAACCGCGTACTGCGCGGCGGCGACGCGGACCGTCCGCCGTTCACGTTCTGGTATCACTTCGGCCTCGAAAAGTATCCCTTCGACCGCCACGTCAAAGCAACCCTGGAGTTTCATCGCAAATTCCGCACGGACCTGGTGAAGGTCATGAGCGACTACCCTTACCCGAAGCCCAAGGGGAAATGGCACGAGCTCAAAGTGGACGGAAATCCGTTTCCGGAGCAGATCAAGGCGCTCGATGCGATAAACGACGGCCTCGCCGGTCGCGCGCACTTCGTCGAAACGCTATTCAATCCGTGGACGGTGGCGGAGAAGCTCTCTTCGAAAGAGGAAGTTCTGCGGATGAAGAACGAAAATCCGCAGGGGCTGCTCGCGGCGCTCGAGATCATCGCGGAATCGCAGACACATCACGCGCGGAAGGCGGTTGAGGCGGGCGCGTCTGGTATTTTTCTCGCGATCGCGAACGCGCAGGAAGGCGTGTTGTCGCGAGCGGACTACGCGAAGTTCAGCGAGCCTTTCGACCGGCTGATCCTGAAAGGAGTGGAATCCGCGCCTCTCAATACGCTGCACCTGCATGGCGACAAGGTCTACATGGACCTGTTCTATTCCGGCTGGCCGGCGGCTGCAATCAACTATTCGGCGCACGCGACCGGAGTTGGCATCGCCGAGGTGCGTCAGAGATTTTCGGGACTGATCATCGGCGGAGTCGACGAAGTGAAGTACCGCACGCTCACCGAAGCCGTCTTGAAGCAGCAGTGGCAAATGGCCGGGGATGCGGCCGGCAAGCGGTTCGTTCTCGCCCCCGGATGCTCGGTTCCAGACGAAACCACGGACGAAGAGATGTTGCGTCTGACGAAAGCCATCAAAGCCTGAATGAACAACAACGGTAAAATTGCGCTTGTAACCGGCGCGGGAAGCGGCATCGGCCGCGCGGTGGCCGTCCACCTGCAATCGGCGGGGTATTCAGTAGCGCTCGCGGGGCGCCGCGAGGCGGAACTGGAGAAGACGGCCACGCTCGCGGATCCTTCGGGCGGCAAGATGTTCTCCGTCGCCACCGACGTGAGCCAACCCGATTCCGTGAGCGCTCTATTCTCGAAAACCGTCGCCGAGTTCGGCAGGCTCGACGTTCTCTTCAACAACGCCGGAACGAACGCGCCGGGCATTCCGATGGAGGACCTAACCTACGAAATGTGGGCGAGGGTCGTCGGCGTGAACCTCACGGGCGCGTTCCTGTGCGCCCAGGAAGCCGTGCGAATCATGAAGGTGCAAAACCCGCGCGGCGGACGCATTATCAACAACGGCTCGATTTCCGCGCAGACGCCTCGGCCGAATTCGGCCCCTTACACGGCTACGAAACACGCGATCACGGGCCTCACGAAGTGCATTTCGCTCGATGGCAGGAAGTATGACATCGCCTGTGGGCAGATCGATATAGGGAACGCCGCGACGGAAATGACCGAACGAATGACCGCCGGAGTGGCACAGGCGAATGGCACGACGATGGTGGAGCCGAGAATGGACGTGCGGCACGTGGCCGATGCCGTCCTCTACATGGCGAATTTACCCTTGGACGCGAACGTCGAGTTCATCACGGTGATGGCGACGAAAATGCCGTTCGTCGGGCGGGGTTGATCAACCGATTAAGGTAGCGAGGCCCAGCCGGCCAAGGTGTTTTTCCATCCGGCGGCGCAGTACGGCGCGGGCGCGCAGCAGGCGGGACTTTGCCGCGGTAGCGGTGATTCCGAGCTGGTTCGCCACGTCATCGATCTGGAGTTCGTTCACGTCACGAAGCCACAACGCACTCCTCAGAAGCGGAGGGATGCGCCGGATCTCCCGGGCTACGACTTCGCGGATCTCGCCCGCGGCGAATCCAGCTTCCGGGCCGGCCTCGGCGGATGCAAGTTCGAGGGGACGGCCGGTATCCGGGTTTTCCCGAGTGTCGAGTGAGATCAGGCGCGCGCGCCGTTGCTGACGGAGCCGCATCACGCATTGATTGACCACGATCCGCATCAGCCACGTTGAAAACTTTGCGTCGCCATGGAATTTTCCAATATTCCGCCACGCGCTCCAGTAAGCGTTTTGCACCTCATCTTCGGCGCATTCCCGTTCGCGCAGTATCCTGACCGCTTGGCGCACGGACGGGACGTAGTGCCGCCGGAATAACTCCGAAAGGCCTCATCATTCCCTCCCTGTGCCACGCGGCGGCTCATTTCCACGATGGTTGGGAATTCCTCTGTGTGATTGAAGGCAAGCTTGAGATCCGAATTCACGCCGCAAGCCATCAATTGGCAAAAGGTGACAGCCTCTATTTCGACGCCTCCGAGCCCCACAGTTATCGCGGGGCCGGGAAATCCGGCGCGAGTGCGATCGTGGTTGCGTTGCCCCTCCGAATTTAGAACCATCGTAGTTTGTGCGTTTGACAATCTTACAGTCTGTGAATAGTGGAGATAATGAGGATGATGTACGAGAGCAACCTGAACCTTCTGCGTTCCGTTCGTGCGGAAACGCTCCGCATCAGCCAGGGCTTGACCCAGGCACAACTGGATTTTGCGCCCTCGCCGGGCAAGTGGACGGCTGGAGAAGTGCTGGACCATATCCTGCTCGCCGAGAAGCTTTATCGCGATCTGATCGGACAGTTGATCGATCTCACCAAGGCGGGGCGTGTGGCGGAGATCGACAAGGGGTTTGAAGACGTCAACACGTCCATTTTCTTCATCCCCCAGGCGGTGCTGCCATACTTAGCCTTGCCTCTCACCGTTTTCAACATGTTCGTGCCGGGTTTCGTGCGCGAGGCGATGACGCGTTTCCGCCTCATGCCCGTTCAACGGCCGGATATCGCAAGCCCGCGCAAGGGGCGCCCCGCGGCGGAGATCCGCGATGATCTGCGGGCTTCAGTCGCGGCGACTGAAGCACTGCTGGCGGCCAACCAGTCGCTCGATTACACCAAGATGCGCTACAGGCACCCGTTGATGGGGGACAACAACGTCCTGCAAGTTCTTCGCATCGTCTCGTCCCACGAGCAGCGCCATCAGTCTCAACTGAACGATATTCTTCGCTCCCGGGCCTTTCCAAAAGCGGCTTGAAATGCGTCCGCTCACGCTCATCCCGATTCTCTGCACGCTGATCCTCTCGACGAGAGCGGCCGCTGAGGACTGGGTTCGCATCGGTGCTCCCGAGAAGGCGGGGTTCGAGGTGTTGACCACGGCTGGCGCGCATGCCGGGCGCGAGACTCTTGTGCGTTTCGAGCAGTTCCGCCACGCGCTCGGCTGGATCACCGGCAAGGCGGACCTGAGGGGCGACTTGCCCGTTCGCGTCATTCTGTTCAGGAAATCGCAGGACGCCCGCGGTTGGCCTGAAGGCGTCACGGAGGCACGCGACCGAAGCGCGATTGTGCTGGTTGCCGGAGCACAGCCTTCGCGCGAAATCCTGCGGTCCACGGCGCGGCTGCTGCTGGAAACTGGCTTGGAGCGGATGCCGCAACCGCTTGAGACGGCTCTGGCGGCGCTGATGTCGACGCTCGACGTCTCCGGGATTCGGATTACTATCGGCCGTCCGGTCCCGCCCGCCGAGCGAACGCGCGAATGGACGCGTCTTCAAATGCTCGCGACCAACCCGGAGTATGCGGGCAGGATTCGTATCCTGTTTTCCAACATCCGCAAAGGCGTGGACGAAGAGACGTCTTATCGCAACGCGTTTGAAAAATCACGCACGGAAATCGATCGGGAGTTGGACCGGTATGTGGCCGCGGGTCAGTTTCAGACGAATCCGGTCTCGAGCCGCCCCATGGCGGAGAAGGATTTTCCGGAGAAAGCAGTGGGGGCGGAGTCGATTCGTCTGGCGCTCGCGGACCTGCTCATCGAAGACAAATCCCGTCCTTTCTATGAAGCGGCTGTTGCCGGAAAGGCATTCGCCGCGGAGGCGAACGAAGGCCTCGGCCTGCTCGATCTGCGGAGCGGACGCAACGCAGATGCGCGAACCCGCTTCGCGGCGGCAATCGAAGGCGGCGTTACCGGCACGCGAGCGTACATCGAGTACGCCAGACTCGAAACGGACCGCGAAAAGGCCGTGGCGGCGCTCGAGAAGGCCATCAAGCTGAATCCGAAATCGGCCGAGGCGCACTTCCTGCTTGGAGGCGTGGAACATCTGAAGACCGCCGCCGCGCTCGATCCGAGGCGCGCCGATTACTGGCAGGCGTTAGCCGAGGTCCAGTTGCACGCCGGTGAATTCGGCAGCGCCGCCAAAGCATGGCGATCGGCCGAGCAAGCTTCGACCACGGATGACCAGCGCAAGCGCATGCAGGCCGCGCGCCTCGCGATCGAAGCCCAGCGGCTCGACTGGGAGGCGGCGGAGAAGAAACGGGTTGCGGAAGAAAAAGAGCGTGAGATCCGAAAATTGAAGGACGAAGCCATCAGCGAAATTCGGGCGCTTGAAGCCAAGGCGAATCAGGGCAAATCCCCCGGCGAGCGCGGAAGAGACGTCGTGGAGTGGTGGGACGGCCCCAAGGTTCCCGCGAGCGCGCGCGGCAACCTTACACAGGTGGATTGCATCGCCCGTCAGTTTCGTCTGGTGATTGAGACTTCGGACGGCAAACCTGTGAGGCTCGCGGTTCGCGAACCCGCAAAAATCACCATCATCGGCGGCGGCGAGCAGACTCTCGGCTGCGGCCGGCAAAAACCGCGCGCGGTCCTCGTCGAGTACTTTCCCAAACCGGACGCCAAGCTCGGCACGGCTGGCGACGTAGCGACCATCGAGTTCAAGTGACGCGCAATCGCTGGTTCCTTCTGAGCGTATTCCTGCTCTCGTCCTCAATCAATTATCTGGACCGCTCGGCTCTCGCCGCGCTCGCTCCTCTGGTGCGCGCGGAGTTCCGCCTCTCGAACGCCGAGTACGGTTTCGCGGTCACCGCCTTCTCGATCACTTACGCGGCGGGAGCGCCCGCGGCGGGCTGGCTTATCGACCGCCTGGGGCTCGCGCGCGGCATCACGCTGGTGGTTTCGATGTGGTCGCTCGCATCGGCTGGCGTGGGGTTGACATCAGGCTTCGCCGGATTGCTCTTTTGCCGCGCGCTGCTCGGACTCGCCGAAGCCGGAGGCATTCCCGCGGCAGCGAAGGCGATCCATGCGTATCTGAAGCCCGAGGAGCGCGCTCTCGGCAACAGCCTGAATCAGGGAGCGATCAGCCTTGGATTAATGATCGCCCCTCCAGCCGCCACGTGGATCGCGACGATTTACGGATGGCGCGCGGCGTTTCTTGCAACTGGAATACTCGGATTGCTGTGGGTTGTCCTCTGGAGGGCCGCCGATCCGGCCATCGCGCTTCAGCCTCGGGCAAGTGCCGGGTACGGTGCGATGAGCGTTCGCCGCATGTGGGGATTGCTTACCGCGAACGCCCTCAGCATGGTCCTTTACTCGCTCTGGACCAACTGGACCACGCTATTTCTCACAGGCCCCGCACGCCTCAGTCTTGGAGAAGCCGCCTGGTACGCTTGGATTCCGCCGCTCCTCGCCGCGCTCGGAGGACTTGCGGGCGGGTGGCTTTCCTACAAATGGATCCGCGGCGGGATGGAGACCATCGCCGCGCGCACGCGCGTTTGTTTTTTCGCGTCGCTCGCGGGCCTGCTGACGGCGGCTGTTCCGTGGCTGGCCGGTTCGGCGGTTTGGGCGACGGCCGGAATTTCGCTGAGTATCTTTTCGGTCGCCGCATTCAGCGTGAACTTATACTCCATGCCTCTCGATCACTTTGGCGGAGCCGCTGCCGCATTTTCGGTCTCGCTGCTGGTGAGTTCCTATGGCGCGATGCAGGCTATCGTTTCGCCGCTCTTTGGTTGGGCGATCGACGCCTATGGCTACGCGCCGGTGTGCGGCATCGCGGCGCTGACGCCGCTTGCGGCTTACGGCGTGCTGCGGTGGACGGAGGTGTGACGCCGGCGGCTGCTAACGAAGCCGCTCACTTCACAAACACAAGTTCTCCGAACCGTTCCGGCTTGTGCGGCCATGGCTTCGGCTCCTGCGGATTCGTCCACATACTGAGCCGGCGGTTTGGCTCGGTACCATCCCAGCGGTTCAAGTTGGCTGTCCAAACTACGCCGGGCGTGGGCCGGGATGCGCGTTCCTCGAAGTTCCTCCACGGGATGGCTACCTCAAGACTCCAGCCATTGTCCTTGTCGCCATTCATGTTCAGCGTCCCGCGAATGTCTGTCGCAAGCTGAACGCCGTCGAACTGAAACCGCTTCAGGAAATGCTTTGCGTTTACGGCGAAATAGTCGTAGAGGACCGCGCGGACATTCATCTCAAGGCCATAGTAAACGGCAATCTGCGAAGGGACAGGGTTGATGAAGATCTCGACGGCATCGTCGCGATAGGTTGGATCGTCGCGCTGGGTGAACTGCGCGGTGATATCGGTGTCGTCGCAGTCGTAGGAGACGTAGAGAAATTCATCGTCCCAAAGGAGACGCGCGGTGGTCTTCTGCTTCGCCCCGGTCTGGAAGTCCCACGGGAAGCCGAACTCGACCTTGCCGGCTGCTGCCCACTCGCCCGCGTCGATCTTGCCATCGACAACGATCGGCTTTGCCGCGCGCTTCACTTCATAGCGGGGCGTCTGCGCATGAAGCGCGGCGCAGGAAACGAGCACGATGGTCGAGAGTGTTCTTGTCACGCTGATATTCTTGCACAAGCGCGGCCTGCGATAATCGAGACGGATGGGATTCGCCGGTTTCCTGCTCGCCGCGGGCTTGGCGTTCAACTTGTTGGACGGCGAGGGGGTGCGCCACACGGCCTCGGAGATCGCACCGGACAGGCCCACGGTATTCTTCTTTCTGAGCGCCGAGTGCCCGATATCGAATTCCTATGGG
Source organism: Bryobacterales bacterium (assembly GCA_009697455.1). Taxonomy (GTDB): domain Bacteria; phylum Acidobacteriota; class Terriglobia; order Bryobacterales; family Bryobacteraceae; genus SYKU01. The sequence goes on along the minus strand of SHUI01000059.1, from coordinate 6,869 downwards.
ACGGAAATGGCTCGCGTCTTCTCCGAGTATTCGCCGCGCGGCGTGAGTTTCTTCGCGGTCTACGCCTCGTCCGCGCGTAAGCATCCGTTTCCCGCTCTGATCGATCCGTCTCTATCGCTCGCTGGGCAAACAGAGGCGACGGTTACGCCGGAAGCGGCCGTCGTCATGGATGGGAAAACGCTCTACCGAGGCCGCATCGACGACCGCTTCATCGATTTCGGCAAATCGCGAAGGGCGCCCCGGCGGCGGGACCTGCGCATCGCACTCGACGAGATTCTCGCCGGAAGAGCCGTGTCGCAACCCATGGCGAAGGCTCTGGGCTGCGCGCTCTCCAAGCCTCCCGCTGCCACCCAAAATGCCTCCGTCACGTTCACCGAACACATCGCGCCAATCCTCCATAAAAACTGTTCAACGTGTCACCGGTCCGGAGAGGCCGCGCCGTTTTCGTTGCTGACCTATGAAGACGCGGCCAAACGCGCCGCACAACTTGCGGACGTGACCGCCCGCCGCATCATGCCGCCGTGGAGACCGGAATCGGGATACGGGCACTTCGAGAATGAGCGCGGTCTGAGCACGGCGGAGATCGCGGCACTCGCAAAGTGGGCAGGCGATGGCGCGCCCGAAGGCGATCCCGCGCGGCTACCGCCACCTCCGAAGTTTCCTGACGGCTGGCGGCTCGGAACGCCCGAGCTTACGGTCGAAATGAAAGCGCCGTTCACGGTCGCGGCGGATGGACCGGATCAATACATGTGCTTCGTCATTCCTCTGCCGATACAGGCGGACCGATGGGTCAAAGCCGTCGAGTTCCGTCCGGGCAATCGCAAAGTGGTGCACCACGCGCTGATGTTCACCGACAGCAGCGCCGCCACGCGTGGCCGTGACAGCTACCCCTGCTTCGGTGCGCCTGGCTTTCTGCCGGGTGGGGGACTCGGGGGTTGGACACCCGGCGCGGAGCCGCTTCGCATGCCGGAAAACACCGGCGTGGCGCTCCGAAAGGGCGCGAATCTGGTGCTTCAGATCCACTTTCATCCCACGGGCAGGCCGGAGGAGGAACGGGCCAGGGTGGGCTTCCACTTCGCGGACCGCGCGCCGGAGAAGCGACTCGCGGACATTGCCCTCGGTTCGCGGAACATCGATATTCCGCCTGGCGAACGCGCGTACAAGGTGCGCGACGCATTCACTCTTCCGGTGGATGTTGACGCGATCGGGATCGTGCCGCACGCCCACTATCTGTGCAGGGAGATGAAGGGCATCGCAGTGTTGCCGGACGGCAAGAAACAGTGGCTATTGTGGATTCGTGACTGGGACTTCAACCAGCAGGAGCAGTACCGATATGCGAAGCCCGTCCGTTTGCCGGAGGGGACGCGCGTCGAGATGGAATTTTCCTACGACAATTCGGACGGAAACCCCAGCAACCCGAATCATCCGCCGCGTAGGGTGGTGTGGGGTCCGGATTCGGGCGACGAGATGGCCGGTCTTCATGTTCAAGTGATTCCGGTGCGCGCCGCGGACATGGGCGAGCTATCGGCCTCGCTCTGGGGAAAGTTCATGAGGACGGTTGGAGGCGGATTCTACCGGCAGCCCGAACCTGCAAAATAGGCGCCTATATGAAGCAACCCATCTGGAATTTCGAGCAGGAACCGGCGGAAGAGCCGTGCGACGAGACCTCGTTTAATCTCCGCGCCTACTTCGACCGGATGCGGCAGGAGAAGATGGCCGGGTATCGCACGGATTGGACGGACGAGGAGGTCATCGCGTGGGACGGCAACTTCAAGGACGACGGCACGCTCATGCTGATCTGTTCGGAGCGCGAGGTGGATGTGGGGGAGTATCGCCGCGTGCTGGCGCAGTGCATCGCCTTCCGGGAGCGGTAGGCGCGTAAACTCGTTGTATCTGTTGTGGCCGTGGTGGGGCAGCCGCTTCCGTCTGCCTGCCACGCGAAGCGCGGCCGCAACCATTCCACTACCCCCGCACCGCTTCCGCGAACGCCTCGAACAGCTTCCTCTGCTTGCTGTCGCTCTTGACGCAGTCTTCCGGATGCCACTGAACGGCGACGGCAAATTTCTGGTCGGGCTTTTCGAACGCCTCCACGACGCCATCGGCCGCGCGCGCGCTCACCGTCAACCCATTGCCAAGTTTGTCGAGTGCCTGATGGTGCCTCGAATTCACCTGCACCGGACCCTCACCCACAATTTCCGCCAACTGCGTTCCCGGCTTCACTTCAATGGCATGTGCCGGTTTCGAAGCGTCTTCGGGAACTTTGGGAACCACGCGATGGCCCGCCGCCGGATCGAGATGCTGCTCAAGCGTGCCACCCATGGTCACATTAAACAGTTGCATGCCTCGGCAGATCGCGAGCACCGGAAGATCCGCGCGCAGCGCCTGTTTCAGGAACTGCTGTTCCATCGCGTCCCGCCGCGGATCGGGCTTTTGCGTTTCGGCCCTTCGCGTTTGCCCGTACTGCCTGGGATCAACGTCGGTCCCGCCGCTGAGCAACAAGCCGCCAACGCCATCGAGCGACTTGACGCCGTCTTCCGGACTGATCTGAACGGGTTCCAATCCCGCCTGCCGAAGCGCCGCCAGATACGGCTCGCGCCGGCTGTCTCTTCCAAACGTGACCGCGACCTTCATTCCCCGCTACCCGGCTCCTTGTCGATTTGCCTTTTCACTTCCACCAGCCATCGTAGCGTGACAAAATTCACGACCGCAAGGAAAGTGGCGATTTCGAAAGCGCCATAACCCACCGCCGCACCCAGCGCGCTCACGCTCCAGATACTCGCCGCCGTCGCGGTGCCGTGGATGCTGCTTCCCTGCTTCATGATTGCGCCCGCGCCGAGGAATCCGATACCCGTCAACAGGCCCTGAATCACGTTCGCGTGGCCGCCCGCCGAGGGGCCAAGCGCTCTCAGTGCGATTAGAACGAAGGCGCAACTCGACGCGGCGACAAGCGGAAACGTCCGAATGCCCGCGCCATGAGTAGCGCGTTCGCGGTCCCATCCAATGGGAAGCGCAAGAGCGTACGCGAACGCGATCTTCATCAGATCCCGCCAGTGAAATGTTTACCAGTCGAATTCGAGCATTGCCGTGCTACAGTGCTCCATGTATGGTAACCCTCAATCGCCAGATTACGCTCGCAGCTCGACCCGTCGGCATGCCTAAAGAGTCCGATTTCAAGATGGTGGAATCGCCCGTTCCTTCGCCCGCGGAAGGTGAAGTTCTCCTGCGTTCCCTGTACCTCTCGGTCGACCCTTACATGCGCGGCAGGATGAACGAAACACGCGGCTACGCGGACCCGGTCGCGCTGGGAGCCGTGATGGTGGGTGGTGCGGTGGGTGTGGTGGAGGAATCGCGGAGCCCGGCGTTTTCCCAGGGAGACATCGCGGTTGGCATCCTCGGCTGGCAAGACTACGCTGCCCTCCCCGCTAAAGATCTCCGCAAGGTGAACCCTGCTCTTGCCCCCATCACCACGGCTCTCGGGATCCTTGGCATGCCAGGTCTCACGGCCTATTTCGGCCTCCTCGACATTTGCAGTCCGAAGGCGGGCGAGACGGTCGTGGTGTCGGGCGCGGCCGGCGCGGTCGGCTCACTTGTGGGACAGATCGCGAAGATCCAGGGTTGCCGCGCGATCGGCATCGCCGGCGGGCAATCGAAATGCGATTATGTCTCCGGCGAACTCGGGTTCGACGGTGCGTTCGACTACAAAGGCACGGCCGACTACCACGCGAAGCTGAAGGAACTGTGCCCGAACGGCGTGGACGTCTATTTCGACAATGTCGGGGGCGCAATTTCAGACGCCGTATTCCGGATGCTGAACACGCGCGCCCGGGTTTCGGTGTGCGGCCAGATCTCTCAGTACAATCTGGAGAAGCCGGAGTTGGGGCCACGATGGCTGACGCAAATCCTTATCCGGCAGGCCAAGGTCGAAGGGTTCCTTGTGACGCAGTTCGCGGCGAAGTACGGAGAAGGGATCCGCCAGATGGCTGCGTGGCTCAAGGAAGGGAAGTTGAAGTACGCTGAAGACATTGCCGTGGGGTTGGAAAACGCACCAGCGGCGTTCATCGGGATGCTGCAAGGACGGAATACCGGCAAACAACTGGTGAAGACGGGTGAGGCAGGGTAACGGGATGGCACGAACAAGACTTGTCGCTGGGGTGCTTGCCGCTCTTTCGGCAGCCGCCGCCGCGGAGCACCAGCGGACGGTCAAGTTTTTCCTGACAGGCGTGCTGGATTTCCTGCTTCAGCGAATCGATCTTCCAGGTGTGCCGGACATCGCTCTTTACTTGCTGACCGGTCTCGCCGCCGAGGGGTATCCCGCGGATTCCATCACCGACGTGGTGGCGCTCAACGTCGCGATGCAGCAGCGCGACGACAGCAGTTGGAGTGTGGGAGGCGTCTCGCGGGCGCCGATTGAAGAGAGCAATATCGCGAGAACCGTGATGGGCATCCGCACGCTGCGAATTTATGGGGCCCCGGCTCTTCGGCGCAGCTTCGAGCCGCGGACAACCGACGACCATGCCATGCTGGTGCGCGGCCTCAAGCTCACCGGGATGGACGCCGCGGTCCCGGCCGCTGCGGCGAAGTTGCTCGCGCTGCAGCGCGCGGATGGCGGATGGGCGGGCAATCCGAATCTCGAAAGCAACGCCTTCGCTGCGGGCGAAACACTCGTAGCCGTCCAGGAATTGGGGTCCCCGCGCTCGAACGATGAGGCATGGAAGCGCGGCGTCGAATATCTGCCGAAGACGCAGCGGCCCGATGGCTCGTGGCACATGAAGACCCGCGCACCGAAGTTCCATCCCTACTTCGAAAGTGGCTTCCCGTGCGGTCACGACCAGTGGATTTCAGCGGCCGCCACGGCATGGGCCGCAACGGCGATCGCGCGCAGATGGGGCAGATAGGCGACCGGGCTTTTCGGGCAAGCACGGGTGTTGCTGATAAGATGTCTGGGTCATGCGACTACTGTCCATACTTGCACTTTCGATCTCGCTACTCTCCGCTCAACCAAACGTCCTGACGCCGAAAGAGGTGGCCGACGGATGGATTCTGCTTTTCGATGGCGAATCTCTTTGGGGCTGGACGCAGGAAGGCAAAGCGCAGTGGCGCGCGGCTGATGGCGTGGTGATCGCGGACGCCGGCGATTACGGCTGGCTGCGCAGCAACAGCGAGTTCGCGGACTACATCTTGAAATGCGACTTCCGCACCGCCGCCGACGGGAATAGCGGTATATTCCTGCGGTCGGCGAAAGCGGGTCAGCCGCATGAAACCGGCTATGAGTTGCAGATCTTCGACAAGCACCCGAAGTTCCCAACCGGCAGCCTGGTGGAATACGTCAGAGCCAAACCCGTTCATCCAGCGCCTGGCGAATGGCACTCCTACGAAGTGCTGGCGCAAGGAGATCGCTTCGTTGTCCGTCTCGACGGAAAGAAAATTCTCGATGCCAGTCGCGCCAAAAGCAAGGTAGGTCACATCGGCTTGCAATACAACAAGGACAAGAAAATCGAATTCCGTAACGTGAAGCTGAAGCCGCTAGGATTGAAGCCGATCTTCGACGGAAAGAGTCTTTCGGGGTGGCAGGAGGTGATCGCGCCGCGCCCCAGGGAGAAGCCGATTTGGAAAGCGGCGAACAAGATGATTCACGTGGAGAAGGGACCGGGCCAACTTGAAACGACCGGAGAGTATGCGGATTACGTTCTGCAACTCGACGTGCGCGCGAACTCGCAAGACCCCAATCGCCATCCCAACAGCGGCGTGTTCTTACGAGGAGACCCGAAAGGCTATTGGTCGGGCTACGAGGTGCAGGTCCGAAATGAATTCAAGGATGGCGACCGCACGAAGGCCGTCGACTTCGGAACCGGCGGAGTCTACAACATGCAACCCGCGCGCAAGGTGGTGGGCACGGACAACGAGTTCTACACGCAGACCATCGTGATTCGCGGCCGCCATATCGCCACGTGGGTCAACGGCTATCCCGTGGCGGATTGGGAAGACACGCGCACGGAAGGCCCGAACGCGCGCCGCGAAGCGCGACTGAAGGGCGGTCCGATCAGCTTGCAGGCTCACGACCCGACGACGAATCTCGATTTCAAGAATCTGAAGATCGTGACGCTTCCATAGAGGGTCCGAATGCGACGCCGCCATTTTCTTGCATCGCTCGGCGCCACGACAGCGGCCCGTTCACAATCGCAGAAGCCCCCGAACGTTCTTCTTCTTATTTACGACAAGTGCCGCGCCGACGCGCTCGGCTGCTACGGGAATTCCGGAGCGCAAACTCCGAATCTCGACCAACTGGCCGCTTCGGGCGCGCGCTTCGATCGAGCCTACGCGCCGCAGGCTCTTTGCGGACCGGCGCGAGCTTCGATGCTGACGGGACTCTACCCGCACGCCCACGGAGTGCGCCGGAATGTGTATCCAGCGCCGACGGGACGCACCAATACGAATTTCCCGGAACCCATCGCCGACCCGTTCCGCGACTCCCGTTTCCGGCTCTGGGATAACTTCGTCTACCACTTGAACAACGCCGGGTACGCTACCGGATGCATCGGGAAGTGGCACCTTGGCCCCGCGAATCCAGGCTTCTTCGACACGTTCAAAGCCTTCAACTCCCAACTGCGCCACTGGGTGGGCGAGCCGCACCGCTCGGCTTATCGTCCCGACGTCGAAACCGATGAAGGCATCCGTTTCATCGAGGCGAACGCCGCCCGCCCATGGTTCCTGTACCAGTCCTATTACGCGCCGCACGAGCCGCTCGATCCGCCGAAGGAGTGGGCTGCGAAGTTCGCCGGCCGGGAGCACGCGGATTACCACTCAACCATCGCCAACCTGGACTGGAACACAGGCCGGATACTGGAGACGCTTCGGAAGAAAGGCCTGCT
>SHUI01000058.1 GCA_009697455.1 Bryobacterales bacterium | reverse complement strand
CGGCACACATCCTGACTAGTGTCATATTTCGCCGTGGGCGGAGTTTCCTTGTTATGGTCAGAACGCCCTCAGCCATGGATTGCCACGCCTTGCCGGATTCCACAAGCTTCGGCAACATTCGGGAAGTGCCCGGCGCATAATATCGTGGGACCCGATCTGCCGGCTGACGAAACCTTGCGGGACGAGGTTAAACGGCACCTTCTTCCAACTGCACGCCCGAATGGGTTCAGGCGCTCTGTTCGGTTCCGCCGCCACGAGGCAAACGGCTTTGTCTTCCTCCGCGCTTCGGGTTGGCATGCGGCGATTCTCGTCGCCCGGCAGGCGGAAGCGCCGGCCCAAAACTGCCACAAGTGCAATAGGGTCCAAAAACGCAGAAAAGCAAGGGCCACGAATGCAAGCCACGACTCCCGCCTTCTGCAGTATACTGTCTCTTCAATCCTATGAAACCCGCGCTCGCGTTCGCCCTTCTTTTGAGCTTCGCCAAGCTCGCCTCCGCGCAGGAGTGGCCCGTGTACGGCGCCGACGCGGGCCAAACCCGCTATTCTCCGCTAAAACAGATCGACCGCTCGAACGTCGCAAAACTCAAAGTCGCCTGGTCCTATCACACGGGCGACGTGAGCGACGGCAAGACCATGGCAGCGCGCAGCGCGTTCGAGACCACGCCCCTTGTCATCGACGGCATCATGTACTTCACGACTCCCTTCTCCCGCGTCATTGCGCTTGACGCCGAAACAGGAAAGGAACTGTGGCAGTTCGATCCAAAGCTCAATCGCGAGCGGACCTATAACCTGTTCATCAATCGCGGCGCCGCCTACTGGCCAGGCGTCAAGGGAAAGCGCATTTTTGCCGGCACTCTCGACGGCCGCCTCTTCTCTCTCGACGCGAAAACCGGTAAGCCGGACGACAGCTTCGGCAAGGCTGGCTGGATCGATCTGCGTGAAGGCGTCGCCGACAAGTTTCCTGACAAAGGCTACGGCATGACTTCGCCGCCCGCGATCTATAAGAACCTTGTCATCTGCGGCGCGCTCACCGCCGATGGTGAACCGCAGGGACCGAACGGCGACGTCCGCGCCTTCGACGCGCGGACCGGAAAACTCGTCTGGCGTTTCCACGTGATCCCGCTACCCGGCGAATTCGGACACGATACGTGGGAGGGCGATTCGTGGAAGGACCGCTCCGCCGCGAATGCCTGGTCGATTCTAACCATCGATACCGAACGCGGCATTGTTTTTCTGCCTCTCACATCGCCAGGAACTGACATGTACGGCGGCGACCGGAAAGGCTCCAACCTCTTCGGCGATTCGCTCGTCGCGCTCGACGCCTCCACAGGCAAGCGACTCTGGCATTTCCAAACCGTCCACCACAATATCTGGGACTACGATATTCCCGCCGCGCCTACTCTCGTCACCGTGACGCGCAACGGCAAGCCTGTCGCAGCGGTTGCACAGGTTACGAAGACAGGATATACATTCCTTTTTGATCGCGTCACGGGCAAGCCGCTATTCGATATCGAAGAAGTGCCCATGCCCGCGAGCGAGGTCCCCGGCGAAAAGGCGTGGCCCACGCAGCCGCGTCCGGTCAAACCGCCGCCCTACGCCCGCCAGAGCATGCGGCCCGAGGAACTTACGAACGTGACGCCGGAGTCCCGCGCCTATTGCGCGAAGATCCTGGAAGGCGCCGTGTTTGGTTCCCTTTATACGCCCATCGGCCTCAAACCCACGGTGCTGTTTCCGGGCACAAACGGCGGCGCGAATTGGGGGGGGGCGTCGTGGGACCCTGAAACGCATACGCTCTATGTGAATTCCATGGACAATGGGATGCTGGTCCGCATGATCCCGCGGCCGGAAGGTTCGAAAATTCCGTACCGCTCGCAGAGCGTCGGCCAGCAGCGCTTTTGGGACCCGAATCTCTATCCATGCCAACAGCCTCCTTGGGGCCATCTCACTGCCATCGATCTGGATAAGGGCGAATTTCGCTGGCGCTCAACGCTCGGCGTGATCGACGAGTTGATCGAGAAAGGCATTCCCCCCACGGGCACGTCGAACCTCGGCGGTTCCATCGTGACCGCGGGTGGCGTCATCTTCATTGGCGCAACCAATGACAGCCGCTTTCGCGCCTTCGACAAGGTGACGGGCAAGGAAATCTGGACAGTGCGTCTGCCGGCAAGCGCACATGCCACGCCCATGACGTTCATGGGCAGGAAATCCGGCAAGCAGTTCGTTGTGATCGCCTCCGGGGGGGGAAACAAATACAACAAGGCCTACTCAGATACGCTCATTGCCTACTCGCTGCCGTAGGCGTTCTGTCAGCCGCCGAGCCACTTCGTTTCAGCCACAAGCAGCACGCGGAGACGCGGATGAACTGCATCGAGTGCCACTCGGGTGCGGCGGAGCGCGCGGGATTTCCCACGGCCTCTAAGTGCATGCTGTGTCACCGTGAGATACGGAAGGAAAGCGCCAGCATCCAGGCGTTGGCTTCGTTGCCGAAGGACGCGAAGCCGTTTCCCGCGGAGCGCGTTTACAGGTTGGCTGATTTCGTCTTCTTCAGCCATGCCAGGCACAAGGAGGCCCGCATCGAGTGCGCCCAATGTCACGGTCCAGTCATGGAACGCGAGAAGCTAAGACGCGAATTCCCACTGACGATGAAGACCTGCGTCGATTGTCACAGGTCCAGGGAAGCCACGGTCTTGTGTAACGCCTGCCATGAATTGAACCAATAGCTCTCGGAGCAGGCACTCCGTCAGGTTCCGCGAACGAGGACCAGGAACCATGAGTCCGCTTTCGATCTCTGGTCTGCGCCCGTGCTCTGCCGCGCAAGTACATTCCAGAGGGCCGATTCTATCGGACGAACTGATTTTGGAGCGGCGGGCGGAGGCCGGACGTGAAGTCAGTCCTTCTTCGCGAAACAGTACAGCGTTCCGTAGGTCCGGAAATACATCTTCCCGTCAACGATGGCAGGCGTGGATTTCGAACCGTCGCCCAGATCGTTCACGCGCCGCACTTCCCATTGCGCTCCCGCTTGAAGCACGGCGGCCTTTCCGTTCTCACCGGTAAGGTAGATGTTGCCGTCGGCCCCCACAGGCGATGCGAAATAGTCTCCGAGCGCGCCGGCGATCCGCGCCTGTTTGAAGACCTCGCCGGTGGCTGGATCGAACGAGGTAAGAATTCCGCCTTCCTTGAGCAGGTACAAGACACCGCGGTAGAACAGCGGAGATGGCACGTTAGGCAGCGACTTGCCGTACTTCCACATGAAACCGGTGTCGGTGATGTCGCCAACTCCACCTAGTCGGTAAGCTCGCAAGCCGTTTTCGCCTTGCCTGCGCTCCTGAAATTGGGCCCAGTCTCGCTCCTCGAGAAAACCGCTGTTATCCAGATCCAGATATTCCTCGAAGCGGTTCCTTATGCGGGTATCCGGAATCTCGTCCTTCGACAGTTTGCCGTCCTTGTTCTTGTCCATCTTGGCCAGCGCCTCCGCGAAGGGAGGTACAATCTCCTGCTGGCCCGGCTCGGATTCGGCTGAAAACGTCGTGAAGTACAGAGTATGGTTATCGACAATTGGCGTCGGCTTAACCTGCCAGGGTAGACGGCGTATCCACCAGGTTTCCCTGCCGGTTTTCAAATCATAGCCGGAAACGCGGAAAGTGCCGGCAACGATAACCTGCTCGATCCCATCCCGGGTACGATAGAGAACCGGAGTCGCGTAGCCGCGCTGGGCGTGCGGGCGCTCGGTGCGCCACAGGGTGCCGCCGCTCTTCTTGTCAACGGCAAGGAGAAATGAGTTGGTGTCCTGATCGCAAACCATGAGAAGCGTGTCGCCCGCGAGGATCGGCGAAGCCCCATGGCCGAACGGGTTGTTTAACGGGCCGAGCGGGATGCGCCATAGCTCGTTACCATCCGAGCCGTACGCGATGAGACCGAAATCCTGAAAGAACGAATATGCGTTCGTACCGTCCGTGGCGGGAGTGGCGGAAACCGGGCCGTTTGCCGGACGCTCGATCACCTGCTTGCGCAAGCGGGGCGCTTCACGCCGCCAGAGGATTCGCCCGGTGGCTCGGTCAAGCGAGATCGTGAGAAGTTTTTCACCCTCGTGGGCCGTCAGAAAAATTCGGTCACCGGCAACGGACGGCGAAGAATTTCCGGGAGGGACGGCGGTCTTCCATACGACGTTTTTCTCGGGCCCGAATTCGATCGGAAGGTTCGTATCTCCGGAAACGCCCGCGGCGTTCTGGCCGCGAAATTGCGGCCAGTCCGCAGGCAGGCAAGGCGTAACCGCGAGGACGGAAAGCGCGATGCGGAAAACGAAGTTAACTCTTGAGCCGAAAGCAGCCATTTTCAGAGGCTACGGAACGCGCTTGAGCGTGAACTCTCGAGCCTGACCACCCTCGCGCGTTCGAGTCATCTTGAGCTCGTTGCCGGAAACGGTGCCCTGAAAGACGATCTTCGCATTCCCGCCGGTCGAGCTAAACGAGATCTGGTCCCCCGTCACTTTTCCTTCCTGTATTGTGGCCTCCCCCTGTGGCGACGTGACCGATCCCGTCAGCTTGTCACCATCCACCTTGAAGGTGAACGTCACTGTTGCGGACTCGCCACGCGACGGCACCTGCCCCGTCCATTTTCCGGAGACATCGGCCGCCGCCGCGGTGGCAGCAAGCAGCAAAACGATACTGAGCGTTCGAAACATGGAAAACCTCCTTGACAACACACTGCGCTGACCTGCCATTCTATAGAAAACTTCGCGCCGAGGGGTCGTTCTACTGGGCGCACCTTAGGGTAAACTCCCGCGATAAACAGAACCCTCAGACCGTCGGAATCAACACTGAGTGCAATTCGATTCCCAGCGGCTTTTCCGTCCTGCAATGGAGCTTCGCCCCGCGCCGACTTCACCGTTCCCTTCAGCTTTTCACCGTATACCTTGAAGACGAACGCTGCGGTAGCCGTCTCGCCACTACGGTACGTCTCCCGTCCATTTGCCGGAAACCTCCGCCGCGTTCAATGCCGCCGCCAGAAAGCAAAGCGATACTCAGCGCCCGGATCACTGACGAAAAGCCCCGTTCGTTTCCCCTTAAGCTCCGCTCACCTCGGACACGAGTTTACTCGCGAGCGGTCTGGTCTGTCCCGCGTATTTGTTGCCAACCTTGTTACGGTACGATACCGCCACCGGCGACGAAAGCTGTTCGAAGGTGAAGGAGCAAATCCGCATCCCCGGATAAAGTGCCACCGCCATACGGCCCAGGTTACTGAGTTCAAGAGTCGCTTTGCCGACCCAGCCCGGATCGAAAAGGCCAGCGGTCCCATGTACGATGATGCCAATGCGGCCCAGGCTCGAGCGCCCTTCGAGCCGTCCCAGCGTTTCGCTGTCGAGCTCGAGGGTCTCCTCCGTGATCGCCAGGACGAAGTCGCGAGGTTGAAGCACGAACGGTTCGCCCGGCTTTACGACGATCGACCGCATTATGTCCTGAACGCTGCCTTTCTCCTTAAGATCGATGTAGGGATGACGGCTGTAATCGAAGACGCTGAACTCGGCGCCAAGGCGGAAATCGACCGAGCAACTGCCAAACTGCTCTGGAGGAAGCTCAGGCGAAATTTTAATCTTTCCAGCCGCGATGTAGCGTTTGATATCGACATCGGAAAGGACCATCCGGTTATTCTCCCATGCCGGAGGTGTCTAGAAACGTGCGCAGGCGGTGACTTCGGCTAGGATGGCGCAGTTTACGCAGCGCCTTCGCCTCAATCTGCCGGATGCGCTCGCGCGTCACCGCGAAGTTCTGGCCGACTTCCTCGAGCGTGTGCTCGTGGCCCCCATCGTCGAGGCCGAAGCGCATCTTGATAATCTTTTCCTCACGGGGCGAAAGCGTCTTCAGCACCTGCGCCGTCTGCTCCTGTAAATTCAAGTTGATGACGGCTTCAGACGGCGACAATCCTCCGTGATCGATAATGAAATCTCCAAGATGCGATTCGTCTTCTTCGCCGATCGGCGTTTCGAGAGAAATCGGCTCCTGCGCGATGCGCATTACCTTCCGTACTTTCGCGACAGGCAGCTCGAGTTTGACGGCGAGTTCCTCGGTAGTCGGTTCGCGTCCCAATTCCTGAATCAGCTTGCGGGAAATCCGGATCAGCTTGTTGATCGTTTCGATCATGTGAACCGGAATGCGGATTGTCCGCGCCTGGTCGGCGATGGCCCGCGTGATCGCCTGGCGCACCCACCACGTGGCGTAGGTTGAAAACTTGTAGCCGCGTTTGTATTCGAACTTGTCCACCGCCTTCATCAGGCCGATGTTCCCCTCTTGAATCAGGTCGAGGAAGTGCAGGCCTCGATTGGTGTAGCGCTTGGCGATGCTCACCACAAGGCGCAGGTTCGCTTCGATCAGCTCGCCCTTCGCGCTTTCACCCTCGTGGTCGCCGCGGGTGATGACGTGCAGCGTGCGGCGCAACTCGCTCGCCGACGACCCATACAGTTCCTCGAGTTGTTGCATCCGCTGGTTCTGGGCGCGCTGTTCTTTTCTAAGCTCGCGGACGGCATCGGATGGCGCCGTTTCGATCTCGCGCTGCAGTCGCGCAATCTCACGCTCGAGCGGCCGCAATTCCTCCGCGGACCGGCGGACAGATTCGATCAGGTACCGGACAATCTGAGAGTTGAATCGGATCTCCCGTATCAGGTGCGACGTCTTCACGGCCGTGCGCCCAAGCTCCCAGCGCAGCCTGCGGTATTGCTTCGGCTTCATGCCTCGAGGCACTGACAGCAGCTTCTGGCGCAGTTGCTGGCTCTTGCGATAACTCTTTCCGGCCTGTTCGATCGATACGGCTGCCTCTCCCAGAGCCACTTCCGGCGCCTCCTCCGCATTCATTGGTTCCGGAACGGATATGAGATCGCGCGGATCGCGATGGCCCAATTCGATCTCCCTGCCTATCGCGAGCACCTGCTGGATTACGAGCGGGCATCGCGAAAGGGCCTTGAGCACCGCGTGGCGTCCACGCTCGATGCGTCTGGCGATTTCGACTTCACCGTCGCGCGTCAGCAGCGGCACGCTGCCCATCTCGCGCAGATACATGCGAACGGGATCGTTGGTTCTGTCGCCCAGGCTGGCGGGAAGCTCGATATCGAGGAGGTCCTCGGATTCATCGGCCTTCTTGTCGAACTCCGCCTTCGGCTCTTCGAGGATTTCGATGCCGGCGCCGTCGAGACTCGTTAGAATGTCGTCAAGGTCCGCGCCGCCATTGAGGCCGGCCGGCAGCACGTCGCTCACTTCGTCGTAGAGGACGTAGCCTTTTGTCTTCCCGATATCAATCAACCGACTGACTCGATCAAACGTATCTTCGATAGCCACGCGGACACACGCTCCTAAGAGTGAGAGGAGACCTCAGCTAATTGTACTAAACCGGAAACCTAGCGGTTGGCGCTTGAAAGTTCTTCCGCAAGCCTCAAAGCCCCCGCAAGATCGCCAGCGCGTTCCGCTTCCTTCACCCTTTGCTTCAGTTCCGCGCGGCGAACCTCCCTCTGCGCGGATTCGAGGTTCCTGAGACAGGCCAGGCCTTGCTCGATGGAAAGCTCGTCGGCGCCGGTTTCGTCCCGTAGTGCGGCGTGGAGCATGGGCTGATCTTTCTCTTCAAGCCTGGCCTCCAGCTCGCCGAACACGAAGCTGGGATTCGCGTCGTATAGCGCAAACAGAGATTGGAAGACTCGTCGAGTCACGAACGTGCTCACGGAATCCAGCGAACGGAGGGCGGGCACGATCCGCTCGCGCGCGGCGGGATTTGAGAGCAGGAGATTGAGGAGAATTCTCTCGACCGGACGCACGGACTCCACTGGAGCGGCTCGCATCGCCGTCTCCCGCCGTTCCGACGCGGCTTTGCGAAAATTCTCAAGCACAAGTCCGGCGTCGACGCCGAGGTAACCGGCAACGTCGTTTGCAACTGTCATCCGTTCAATCTTACCGGCGAGTCCCTGTATCGCCGGGAGCAGGAATTGGAACGCCGCGACCCGGCCCTCGGCCGAGCGCATGTCGTACTTCCCGCGGGCGCGGTCGGCCAGCCAGTGGAAGTAGCCGCCCGCCTTTTCGAGCTTGTCCCGATAGGCGTCCGCGCCTCTCTGTAAACAATACTCGTCTGGATCGAGCCCGCCGTCGAGTTGCAGGATCTTGACAAGAAGACCCTCGGCGAGGAGCAGTTGGATAGAGCGCTCGGCCGCGTTCGAACCGGCGTTATCGGGATCGAAATTCACGACGATACGCGAAGCATGGCGGCGTATCGTCTGAACCTGTTGCGAAGTGAGCGCGGTGCCGCAACTCGCGACGACGTCGGTGACTCCGGAAGCGTAGACGCCGATCACATCCATGTACCCTTCAACCAGGATCGCGCGGTCGCCCTTCCGAATAGTGTCTTTCGCGCGGTGCAGATTGTACAGCACCAGGCTCTTGCGATAGATTGGCGTCTCGGGTGAGTTGAGGTACTTGGCATTTTCCCCAGGATCAAGCGCGCGCCCGCCGAATGCGATCGGCTTGCCCGACTCGTCGTGAATAGGGAACATGAGGCGGTTGCGAAAGCGGTCGAAGTACCCGCCCTCCTGATTCTTCAGCAGGAGCCCGGATGCCTCGATTTGCTCCCCGGTGAAGCCCTGCTTCTCAAATATTTTCGTGAGCGCACCACGGCCGGAATACCCTAAAGCGAAATGTTCGGCGGCTGCATGGCTGACGCCGCGCTTGTCAAGATAAGCCCGCGCCTCGGCTCCTGCCTTCGAAGCCAGATTTTCGCGGAACACCCTCTCGGCGATCTCGTGCATCGAGTGGACGGCTGCGCGAAGTTTCGGGTCAGGGTCCGAATACTCGGCGCGTTTCGGCATCTCGATGCCGTTACGCTCGGCCAGAAGCCTTAGCGCTTCATAGAAGCTGATGCGCTCGATCTCCATGACGAACTTGAGCACGTCGCCCTTGGCATCGCAGCCGAAACATTTATAGAATTGATGCCCCTGATGGACAGAGAACGAGGCGGTCTTCTCGGAGTGGAACGGGCACAAGCCGACGTACCGCGAAGCGCTGGACTTCTTCAAGCGGACGTATTCGCCGATCACTTTGACAATATCGAGCGACGACTTGAGCTGTGCGACGAAGTCCATGGCGAGCTTGCTTCATTATGCGACAATCGCGCCAGCGTGCGACACAGCAACGGAGCCTTGGGGGAGGGTCCCGCTTTGAACGATGAGATATGCCAGTGTATTCCAATCGAAGAATGAGCCTGAAAAACTTGAATTCGGCGTGAAAACGCCGATTTCAGGCTCAAGGCGTCGGCGTTTGCCTCCCCTTCAGTTCTTCCTCCACGCTCCAATTCTTGTCGTTCCGCTGGAATGTCCCATGCTGATCCTGGTACACCGCCACGGGCACTCCGTAGGTCTCCACCATCACCCGCAACTGTCTCAGATACCCTATCGTGTCTTCTCCCTCTATCTGAAACCGCGCCGCCAACACCTCGCTGCTGGCATCGTCCTGGTACCCGATCAGCGTCAGCACCGGGCCTCGCCCTTCCAGCCAGTCTTCCCGGCTGGCGCCGGTTTGCACCATCATCCCCTTCCGAGGCTTGCGTTCCCGACTCCACCCGTACTTCGGCGCCCGCCGCCGCTGCGGTGATCTCACCCCTGCCCGCCTTAGGATCCGACGCACCGTCTCCCGGCTCACTTCCACTCCTTCCTCTTCTCCCAGCTTCTCCGTCAGGTGGCTGTCGTTGAATCTCGCGCACTTCCCGCATGCCAGTTCCACGATCTTCTTCCTCATCGCTTCCGCTAACGCCCATGGTTTCGGCTGCCCCGGTTGCCGTGCTTCACCGCGTTCTCGACTACCTTTACTCGTTTCAGTTCGTTGCTGTCAATTCGATCACTCTTCCATTTTTGAATGGGGTGACAGAATTTCGTTGCAGTAAAGGGCGACATTAACCATGAAGCACCTACAATTTTCGATGCGGACCCTTGACACCGCGTTTCATTTGGGTCAAAACTGAAATGGATCTCACAAGCCCAGGAGGCTCCGATGTCATCTCCATCTAACGCGAGTGCGCCGCTGATACCCGAACTCGAGGACTTACGCCGCCAGTTTGAAGCAATCCGGAAGGACGCCGAGGAGTTG
This sequence comes from Bryobacterales bacterium, assembly GCA_009697455.1. GTDB lineage: Bacteria > Acidobacteriota > Terriglobia > Bryobacterales > Bryobacteraceae > SYKU01. The sequence continues at coordinate 10,486 of SHUI01000058.1, read as the reverse complement.
ACCTCCGGGATGGACGACCAGCAGTTTAACCGGAGACCGGCCCCCGGACGCTGGTCCGTTTCGGAATGTTTCCATCATCTTGTTCTCTCCGGCGAGCGTGATCTGGCAACCATCTCCGGCGGGATCGAGAAGGGCCGCGCCGAAGGTCTGCTGAGCAAGGGCCCGTTCCGGCATGGAGGTTTCGGAAACTGGTTCGTTGGTTCGGTCGAGCCTCCCGCCAAGATCCGGCTCAAAGCTCCGAAGAACCTCGCGCCCGCCTCGGATCACAAGGTTGGCAGTCTCATGCCCAAGTTGCTTGGCATCCAGGACCAGCTCGTTGCAGCCCTTTCGAAAGCTAATGGGCTTGACACGCCACGGATCAAAGTCGCGTCACCCGTGCCGATTCTAAAGCTCGACCTTACCCAGCGCTTCGGACTCGTCGCGGCGCACGAACGGCGCCATCTTTATCAGGCGCGGCAAGCCAAGAAGGCGATTTAGCCGCGCAGCCCGTCTTACTTCATACAAACGGCGGTAACGAACCTGCCGTCGGGACTCGGAAACTCGGTCTGTATCTTGAGGGCGCCGTGTTCGGACAGCAGCCACCGGAAGGCTTCGCGTGTGTACAAGTAGTTAAAGTTCAGGGATATACGCTCGCCGCGCGGAATCTCGATTTCATTCGAGAGCGTCGTAATCCGCACGTCGCGCTCGGTCTTGAAGTTCCGCGTGATCAGGTGCAGCCCTTCGTGGCGCTCGTCCCGCTTCTGCTCGAAACGAAGCACGCCGTCTTCCCCGGTAATTCCAACGCCCACGAGCGGCGCGAAGGCGAACGCTTTGTTTTCGAGCGTGTCGTGCGCGGCGACCGTATCCTCGCACAACAGTTCGCCGTCGACAATCAGCCGGTCGCCGCTGTGAAGCGCCTGCGCTACCTGTTTTATTTGATCCAGCGGGTCAAACGCTCCGAGCGTATTTCCCGACATAAGAAATACCTTCGGCGATTCCGCCGCGTCCGACGCCAGCAGCAGGTGCACCGAACTCGAGATGTCGGCTTTGATGCCCTGAACTTCGATATCCGCCTCTTCGGCCGCCGAACAGGCCGCTTCGATCAGAGTCTGACTCGCATCCACGGGAAAATATTTTACGGCTCTTCTCGCCGCCCGCAACGCCTCCATCAATAGCCGATCCCGCGAACCGTCACCAGCTCCCAGACTGATCACCGACACAGGCGACTTGAATTGAGCAATCACTTCCGGATTCGCTGCCAAACCAGCCCAGGAACGCACGAGGCCCTGATAAAGCGGACTTTTCGACACCGCCGTCCAGGCTTGCGCGGAAAGCGCAGACCAATAGAAGAACTTCTCGGGCAGATCGCGAGCTTCAATGGCCTCGGCGAACTCCTGTGCAATCTCGCTTTCCGTCAGTAAGACTTCGACATCCATACCGTTTCCTCGAATTTCACGTGCGGCACTGTCTCCGCATATGTTATTAAGATAGCAGGCGGTCTGGGTGAATATTGCCTTCCGGCGAATAACTTTTCTGCTCGCGGCGGCGCTGATGGCGCGAGCCGATGTCAACGTCACGGGCCGCGTGGCGGATGAAAATGGCGTCTCAGTTCCGAACGCCCGCGTTGAATTCCACGACGGATCTTCCGGTGCGACAGCCACGACCGGTGCGACGGGCCAGTTCTCGGCTCATCTCGATCGCGAAGGCGATTACACCCTGCGCGTTGAGTGTCCGGGGTTTTTCGCCATCGCGAACCGGCGGGTTTCGTTCGCCGCGCCTCAGAACCAGATCTCGATCACGCTTGCTCACGTCCGCGAACTTGCCGAATCGGTGGAAGTGCGGTACTCGCCGCCCACGATCGATCCGGCGGAGACTTCCGACAAGAAGCAACTGAGCAATGTCGAGATCGTGCAGGCGCCATACCCCGCGTCGCAAGATCTTCGCAACGCTCTTCCTCTATTTCAGGGCGTCGTCCAGGACCCCGCCGGCCGCCTCCATGTCAACGGTGGAGAAACCCATCAGACGAATGTGACGCTTGACGGTTTTAATCTCAGCGATCCCGTAACCGGGCGATTTGAAGCCCGCCTCAACGTGGACACCGTGCGATCAATCGACCTTGAGACTCGCCGCTATTCGGCCGACAAGGGACGCGGCAGCGCCGGGTCGCTCGACATCAAGACCAGCATGGGCGACGACCGCTGGCGTTTCTCTGGGACCAATTTCATCCCCGGCATCAGCACCGAATCCGGCCTCCACATCAATAAGTGGACGCCGCGTCTCGGCCTCTCGGGCCCCATTGCGAAGGGCCGCGCGTGGTTTCACAACGGCTTCGACGCTTTCTACGACGTCGATAGCGTCCGCGAACTGCCGCGCGGAGAGAACACGAGCCGGAGCTTGACGACGAGCAATCTCAGCCGTTTTCAGGTGAACATAAAACCTTCGAACATTTTGACCGCGAGCCTCCTTGTGAACTACGTGGACGCCAACCGGAACGGCCTCTCCTTTCTAAGCCCCGTCGAAACGACGCTTGACCGCAGGCAAAATCTGGTCATGACGACGCTCAAGTACCAGGTCTATCTGCGGCGAGCGCTCCTCGAATTCGGTTTCGCCGACAGCCGCTCTGTCACGCGCGAAAGTCCGCAGGGCGCCGCGCCCTTTGAATTCCTGCCGTCGGGCCGCCGCGGAAATTACTTCGTCGACGTGACGCGACATTCCGAACGACAGCAGTGGACGGCGAATGCGACGCTCCCGTCGATTCTTTGGCACGGCGGACACGAGCTGCGCTTGGGCGCGGACGTCCAGCGCTCCGCCTTCGATCAGGCGACGGAGCGCCACGGCTACAGTGTGCGTCGCAACGACGAGAGCGTGGCGCGCCACGTCACCTTCCATGGCTCGGGCCTGCGCGCCAAGACGAATTTCGAACCGTCGCTGTTTCTGCAGGACCGCTGGACGCCGGCGTCCGCGCTTCTGATCGAAGCAGGCGTTCGAACAGACTGGAACCAGGTCACGCGGACGTTTCTCTACTCGCCGCGGCTTTCAGCCGCATGGGCGCCGCGCAGCCTGAAGGACACGAAATTCGCCGCCGGATTCGGCGTCTACTACGATGCGATCAGCTTAGGAACGATCACGCAGCATCAGGACCAGTTGAGCCTTTCGACCTTCTACGGGCGCGATGGTTCGGTGCGGCGCGGCCCTATCGCAACGATGTTCGGCGCCGATGAGCAATCGCTTCGGCTGCCGCGGTATCAGGCAGTGAGTCTTAGCGTGGAGCGCAAACTGCCCTTGGACTTCTACGGGAAGGCCGGGTACGGCAGTAGAAAGGGAAGGCGCGGTTTCACGTTCACCGAGTTTACGGGAATATCTGATTTTCCGTTCGCTGCTCCGGCTGCGATTGAGTACCGGCTTCGAAACACTCGCAACGATCGCTACGACGCTATCGAGCTAACCGCAAAGCGCACCTTCGGCGGCCGATTTCAATGGGTGGGCGGATATACCCGTTCGAGCGCGCGTTCTAACGCCGCGGTCGACTACTCGCTCGAAGATCCGATTTTCGCCACGCAGACGCCGGGCCCGTACTCCTGGGACGCGCCGAACCGCTTCCTGACGTGGGGGTGGGCGCCGCTTCCCCAAACGGTCCGACTATTTCGAAAGACGGAGGTTGCGTACCTCGCGGAGTATCGCACCGGATTTCCGTTCACAGTGGTGAACGAGGAAGGCTCGCTCGTGGGCCGTCCAAATCAGGTCCGCTTTCCGGCGTACTTCAACGTGAATCTGCATTTCGAGCGTAAGTTTCGCGTCATGCAGACTACATGGGCGTGGCGCTTCGGGATCAACAATTTGACGAACAACGGCAATCCAAACGTTGTGAACAACAACGTCGACTCATCTTCGTACCTCGTTTACGGACGCGGCCAGCAGCGCGCGGTGAATGTGCGGCTGCGGTTTTTGGGCAGGCGGTAGAGAGGGCCCGCGCGCGTAGGGCAGACGAATAAGCCTGGCTATCAGCTTGCGCCAGGAGCGGTCCCCGGCGCGGCCTTCGCATCAAATCCGCAATGCTGGTGAGACGTCCGCTGCCAGAACAGCTCAATCCGGTCGCACTCACCCGGCGAGTTGCTCTGCACGACTCGGAAAAGTTCACCTCACCCGCGCCCAACAGCGGCGCGCGCTACCTGGCACACCATATCGATCGAACTCTTCGGGCGAGCACCAGACGACTGCGCGCGATTCGGGCGAGACTCGCACCGCGCCGGATTCGGCTCGGAAATGGAACACAAGGTCGTGATGCAGGTGGTACGGCTCAATCCCATTTCCAGGGATTCCATGCACGTCGATGCCGGCTAGCACCGGGTCCGCCGCGTCTTGCAGAATCGCGCCTGTTTCTTCCAGCACTTCGCGGCGCGCCGCGTCCGCAATCTCACCGTCCGGGTTGTCGAGATCGCCCGTTTCCACGTGGCCGCCCGGCAGCAGCCAACGGTCGAGACGGCGGTGATGCACCAGGAGCAGCTTGCCGCCACACGGACCGGTCACGAGCCCAGTACAGGTGATGTGTCCGGGCGTGAACTGGCTCCTCGAAAATGGCGCGGGCGTCAAGCTAAGCAACATAAGGATTAACTCGCGGCTCTTCGCGGCCTCTCCGTCCGAAGTGTCTCCAAATCCCGCGACAATCCGCGAAACCCGGTCGGGAACGATCATTCGGAGCAGTATACAGGAACAGTCGTGCGGAGAGTGAAGCGTAGAATCTCAGATCCTCCAAGGGCCTTCCTAACGGACGGCGAAAATCAGCAAGCGACCAAAAGCGAATCGTGCGCCACTGCACTCCGCAAGTTCTCATGGCGGCTCGTGGGCCTATCCAACCGGCTCCAGGTGCAGCCGGTCGCAGGTTAGTATGGAACGAAGGGGATGCGGTGGAGAGCGAACTCAGACAGACGGCCGCGAAAGCCGCACTGATTGTGATCGACGTCCAAAAGGCGATCGATCATCCAAATTGGGGACGGCGGAACAATCCGATGGCGGAGGCGAATATTGCGCGCCTGCTTGCGGCCTGGCGTGAGGCCGGGAGGACGGTCATTCACGTGCGGCACCATTCGCGCCTGCCGAACTCGACTTATCGCGCCGGCCAGCCCGGATGCGAGTTCAAGGAGTGCGCAATTCCGCTTCCGGGCGAGCTCGTCGTAACCAAGCACGCCTGCAACGCTTTCGTCGGCACGGACCTCGAGCGGATCCTGCGTGAAGGCGGCCACTCGGTGTTGGTGGTAGCGGGCGTGATCACGAACAATTCGGTTGAGGCTACCGTCCGCATGGCGGGAGACCTTGGCTTCAACACCTATCTGGTTTCCGACGCCGCATTCACGTTCGACCGCAAGGCTCTCGACGGAACCTTGCATCTCGCCGAAGATGTGCATGCGCACTCGCTCGCGAACCTGCAAGGAGAATACGCGAGCGTCGTTGAGACGGCGGATTTATTGTGGGTTGGTGGTTCGCTGGCTAACTTAACATCCACGCCATAGTCAACTATGCAAGGAGGAACGCCTGATGCCGCAGCGCGACGAGATCCCGCCCTGCTCGGGCTGTTCGCGGCAGTCGCGCTCCTGCTCGCTGCCGTGGGAATTTATGGCGTGATGAGCTACTCGGTGTCCCAGCGGACGCACGAGATCGAGATTCGGCTCTCGCTCGGCGCGAGCCGAGCCGCGGTGCTGACAATGGTGATTGGGCAGGGGATGTCGCTCGCGCTCGCGGGCAGTGCCGCAGGCATTGGCGGGGCTTTGCTGATTTCACGGATGATGCGAGGCATGTTGTACGGCGTTCAGCCGGCGGACCCCATCACTTTCGCCGGCGTCGCGACAGGGCTCGGCCTCGTGGCTTTGCTGGCGACGTATGTTCCGGCCCGCCGTGCCACCTGGATCGACCCCATGACAGCGCTGAAGTATGAGTAGGCGCGCCGTAATCACCGCTTTCCAGCACAACGATGCGGCAAACGGGTGAGCGGCTTGACTGGACAAACAACACGCTTGACACAGGCGCGAACTTCGATGCACAATCTGAATGAAGGTCTTGTCAAACAGGTGAGTGCCAAAATGTTCAAAACAAAACCGTCCCGCCTTGATCCAGCGACGGCCGAAGCCGTGTTCGGCAGCAACGACGTTGCTCGGATCGCGGGAATCACGCTCCGTCAACTGCAATGGTGGGATGAGAAGAAGGTCGTTTCTCCAAATCAGGATGGGCACAAGCGCCTCTACGTTGCTCACGAAGTCGTCGAAATCGCCGTGATTGCTGAGTTACGGCGGAAGGGATTGCCGCTGCAGAAAATACGGCGCATACTGCGTTTCCTGGATCGGGAAATGAGCAAACGCCTTGCAGGCGTGTTTAAGGGCGAAGCGGAATTGCATTTGCTGACCGATGGGAAGACCGCTCACTTCGAAGGCGACCACGACAGCATCATCAACCTTCTCAAACGGGCGAAACAGCCGATGTTTCTGGTTTGCGTCAGCGACCTGGTCCAGCGCATGGACATCACGAATGCTTAACGGCCGGCCTGAAACTTCTCCGCTTCAATTCCTTGCCTGGCTGACTGGAGAATCTTCCAGGAGGAGTGTTGCGAGCATTGCGAATCCAGCGTCGTTTGGAACTGGCGGCTGCTAGCTGCCCCTTGGGTGGGATGAACGCTGGAATGAAGATCGCATTGCTGTTTATTGCGTTTTCCTGTGCGGCAGTTGCTCAGCAGGACATGAGCGTGATCACTGGTCTGGTGACCGATGCGAGTGGCGCGGCAGTCCAGGGCGCGCGGGTTCTCGTCACGAATCGCGAGACCGGCGAGTCCCGCGCCGCCGAAACGACCCACGCGGGCGCTTACACGGCAGGGCCTCTGCGCATCGGCCGTTATGATGTGGCGGTTGGCGTGATCGACGTAGGCAACACGGGGACAGGGCCGATCGTCAACGGTGGCCGCTCCAACACCTCCGCCATTCTCTTCGACGGACAGGACACGCGGAACAACTCGACGCTGGATAACGCCTACACGCCCCCGCAGGAGGCGGTGGCCGAGGTGCGCTACATCACCAACAGCTTCTCGGCCGAGTACGGGCGCTCGGCGGGCGGCGTGGTGGTGGCGGCCGGGCGGTCGGGCGGAAACCAACTGCACGGTAGCGCCTACGACTACCTTCGCAACGACAAACTGAACGCCAATAGCTGGGCGAATAACCGTAACAACGTGCCGCGCGGGCGGCAGCGTCGCAACGATTACGGCTTCAGCGCCTCCGGTCCCGTCTTCCTGCCCAAGCTTTATGACGGGCGCAACAAGACTTTCTTCTTCTTCAACTGGGACCAGTCGAACGATCATGGCGTCAGCATCCCCACGGCCAACGTTCCAACAGCCCTGCAGAGGAGCGGTGACTTCTCGCAGACCATGACCAGCGCCGGCGCGCTCATCCGCATCTACGACCCGTTGACCACGGTGGAGGACTCCGCGCAGAGCAGCGGCTACAGCCGGCAGCCGTTTCCGGGGAACGTGCTGCCCGCCACCCGCATGGATCCAATTATGAAGAAGGTGCTCGCCTACTACCCGGAGCCGACCCTGGCCATCTCGCCCACACTGAACGTCAACTGGTCGCAGAGCTTCGCCCAGATCGTCAAGACCAGCCGTTGGTACGTGCGCGGCGATCACAATTTCAGCGACCGCAACAAGCTGTTCTTCCGCTACGGCTATGAGACGACCCCTCGCAAGAGCCCGTTTACCAACGTCGCGTTCCCCGGCGAGGGCACCAATGGCGGCGGGAACCAGAGCTCCATTGCCCGCTCTGCCGGCCTCAGCGACACGCACACCTTCTCGCCCAGTCTCATTGGCGAGTTCCGGGCCGGGTTCACCCGCAGGGTCATCACGCTTACCCCGCTCAGCGTCGGCTTCGACGCCACCACACTGGGTTTACCTCGATACGTGATGGCCGCCTCCGGTGCCCCACGCTTCCCGCGGTTCAACATCACCGACTTCACCTCCATCGGCCCGGACCGCGCCTCGCACAACGTGGACGCCGAGACGACTCCGGAATACCAGGCCCACTTCACCTGGCTCAAGGGAGCCCACGCCGTCAAGGCGGGCTACGACATGCTGGTCTGTTACTTCAATACTTTCCGCCCCGATTATCCTTCGGGGCTGTTTGCCTTCGGCCGGGCCTTCACGCAAGGACCGAACCCCGCGTCAGCGACGGCCACCGCCGGCTACGGCTTGGCTAGCGCTATGCTCGGCGCGCCGGACAGCGGGCAGTTCACGGTCGGCCCGTCGTTGGCCCTGGTGCAGCCCAGCCACAACCTCTACCTCCAGGACGACTGGAAGGTCCTGCGCAACCTTACCCTCAACCTCGGCCTGCGCTTCGAGTATCAGACGCCGTTCAGGGAACGCTACAACCAGATCGCATACTTCGATCCGGCCGCTACCGAGCCGGTGACCGGACAAAGGGGCGTGCTCACCATGACCAGCGCCAGCCACCGCTATCCCAGCAATCCGAATTACAACTGGGCGCCGCGCATTGGCTTGGCCTGGACCTTCCTGCCTGCCACCGTCTTCCGCGCCGGCTACGGGATCTTCTTCGCGCCCGGCAGCGGCGGAGTGGGCTCCAGCCCGGGCGACCTGGGCAGCGGGTCCTCGGTTTCCACCAACGTCTTCTTCGGCCAGCCGCCGGCGGCGCCCAATACGCCCGTGCCGGGCTCATCGCTGGCCAATCCCTTCGTCACAGGTCTGCGGCCCTACCCGAACTCTCTGGTCGGCGGCGGCATCAATGCTATCTGGCGGGAGTGGCCCACGCCCACTAACCAGATGTGGAACGCAAACGTGCAGCACACCTTCGGATCGAACCTGCTGGTGGAGGTTGCCTACATCGGCAGCCGAGGCATGCGCATCTGGAACAACTACAATCGCAACGCCACGTTCCCGCAGCACCTCTCCCTGGGCTCCCAATTGAATAACCTCGTACCCAACCCCTTCTTCGGCAAGATCGCCATCGGCACGATGAGCACGGCCACCGTGCGGCAGGGCATCCTGCTGGTGCCCTATCAGCACTATGCCGGCAACGTCGGCCAGATTCGCGCGTCCATCGGCGATTCCGTCTATCACGGATTGACGCTGCGGGCGGAGCGGTCGTTCGCCAAGGGCCTGATGTTCCAGGTTTCCTTCACCGGCGCGAAGTTGATTGACAACGTCAACGAACGTTTCGTCGGCGGAGCCAACTTCATCAACCCCTACGACCTGAGCATGTCGCGATCGCTCTCCGCGGCGGACATCAGCCGGCGCCTGGTGGCGAACTGGATCTATGAACTTCCCTTTGGCCACGGGAAGCAGTGGCTCTCCCAGGGCATCGGCGGCAAGATCCTCGGCAACTGGCAGGTGAGCGGAATCCTTGCCGCCCAGACGGGCACTCCCCTGGCCATCTCGGGTGCCTGCACCATGCCGGGGGTCTCGGGCCTCGGTTGTTACGCGGACCGCTTGAAGAACGGAAACCTGCCCGATGGCCAGCAGACCATGGATCGATGGTTCGATACCACCGGCTATGTCAGTGCCGGCCCGTACTCCTTCGGCAACGGCTCCCGCACGGAGCCGAATCTGCGGAACCCCGGCACATTCAGCTTTGACGCTGTCCTCAGCCGCTGGCAACCGATCAGGGAGAGCGCGCGCCTTCAATTCCGGGCCGAGTTGTACAACCTGATGAACCACCCCAACCTCGGAGGGCCGAGCACGAGCATCACCTCTTCCACTTACGGGATGATCACGTCGAAGGGCGGCAACCGCACCATGGTCATGGGTCTGCGGCTGGAGTTCTGAAGGCCCGGCGAGGTACCGGTGTTGCGCAAACACATCCCTGGCGTCACACTGCTCCTGGCGCTCGGCACGGCCTTCGCGGCCGTGCCGGCCAACCCGGATCCAAAAACACTCGACAAGAAGGTGCTGCTCGGCTGCCAGGGATGGTTTAATTGCGCCGGCGATGGCGCGCCGGAAAACAACTGGCGCAGTTGGTCGCGCGGTGTACCCGCGCCCGAGACTTTGACGATCGACATGTATCCGGACCTGAGCGAGTTCGACAAAGATGAACTCTGCGTGGTCCCTGGAATGACCATCGACGGCAAGCCTGCATGCCTGTATTCGGCCTGGAATCGAAAGGCCGTGATTCGTCATTTCCGCTGGATGAAGGAGTACGGCCTCGATGGAGTGCTGGTGCAGCGGTTCGTCACAAGTATCGCGCGTAAACGGGCCTCCGGTGACGCCGTGCTCAAGAATGTCCTGGCCGGCGCCGCTGAAACCGGCCGCGTCATCGCCATGGAGTACGACGTCACAGGATCGAACCCGGCCAGCTTCGTCGACGCGATGCGCGTAAACTGGAAATACCTGGTGGACGAATTGAAGATCACATCTCATCCCGGCTATCTGCATCACAACGGCAAGCCGGTGTTGTCCATCTGGGGCCCAGGACTGCACGAAGACCGCCACGTCCCCCACGACCCGGCGGCCGCCAGGGAGATGATC
>SHUI01000057.1 GCA_009697455.1 Bryobacterales bacterium | reverse complement strand
CTCGGCATTCGCGACAAAGTACGCTCAGCAGCCAAACGACGCCCCTCTGCTGTCAGAATGGATGTCCGAACTCCAGAATTTTGCAAGAGCCTCCGAAGATTGCTGATTCCCGCGGCGTCAGCGGCGCTGTGCCTTGGGCGTCTATTTCCTCGCGATGATCTCCGCCGCCCCGGTCTCGCTGTAGTGAAGGATTTCCCAATGCGAAAACAACTCCCGGATCTCGCCGGGGCGGACGCAAAAGCGGCCGGTCAATCGAAATGACCCAACGAACAAGCCACCGGGCCGGATGCCCGCGCCGATGGGAGAGAACAGATCGCGCTGGAGATAACTGAAGTCGCAGATAAGGTCCCACGCCGCCGGTTCAATGACGAACTCGCCTCGTTCGAGGTCGGCGACTCGCGCGTCTATCTTAAGGTTTCGCGAACGAAGAGCGGCGATCGCAACATGTGAAGCGTCCACCGCCGTAACCTGCCATCCGAGGGCGCTCAGAAGGATTGCGTGCCGGCCAGGTCCGCAAGCGAGGTCCAGCGCGCGGCCCGGAGAGCAAAGCCCGGCGGCATGGACGACAAGCGGTGCGGGCTCGGCCCCCAGGCCTTCACCCGCGAGATATCGCTCGTCCCATGTACACGGCATAGGGATAGGTTCGCACAGGAGGCATTTTCGAAGTGCGGGCCTCCCGTGGTAAATTGAGAGTAGACGGTGAGGTGCGAGAGCGGTTGAATCGGGCGGTCTCGAAAACCGTTGAACCTTTACGGGTTCCGTGGGTTCGAATCCCACCCTCACCGCCACTGAAATTACTTCGGCGTTACCGCGTTCTACGCGAACAGTTCGGTGCACCCATGGCCAACCTGTTGTTCTGCCAGTTGATGTAGACTACGTTTGGACGGCGCGTCGTCTGGGTGTGGGCAGGCGCGATAGCACCGACGGCACCGCTCAAGGTTCGCCGGTAAGCTTTGAGTCTGGATCCAGTGTACTCACCCAGTTCTCCGTCTGAAAGAGAATTACTGTAGGCCACCGGCCTGCCGTTGGGTGGTGCGCGGCTCTCGTCTGCGGCCGGAAGCCAGCGAAGCCGGGCGCACACCTTCCGCTATTGCCATGAAATCGAGGCCTTCACCCGTAATTCACGGTCGCTTACCGGATGGGTCTCCGCAGCACCGCATTCGCGGCGACTTATACTACTGGGGAGACCACATACCATCAGCCGGATCGCGACCTACAACCGATGTAGGCCGCCGTCCGCCCACTGAGGGAAATGATATGAGAGCCAATCTGAGCCGCCGAGCAATGATCCGAACATTCGGAGGCTGCGCCGCGGTTGGCGCAAAGGCAGCCTTCGGCGCCTCGCGGGACAAGCCCAATGTCGTGGTCATCGTTTCCGACGACCACGGCTATGCCGACGTCAGCGCGTTCGATCACCCCTCGGAGAAGACGCCCAACATCGACCGGATTGGGCAACGGGGCGTGCGCTTCACCCAGGGGTACGTGAGTGCGTACGTTTGTGCTCCGACGCGTGCGGCTCTGATGACCGGACGGTACCAGCAGCGCTTCGGCTTCTTCACCGCGTCCGATTCGCGCGCGGGAATGCCGCTGTCCGAGACCACCATCGCCGACCTTCTGAAGAAGCACGGCTATGCCACGGGCGCGCTCGGGAAGTGGCACCTGGGGCTCGACATGGAGCACCACCCGCTCCGGCGCGGGTTCGATGAGTTCTACGGATTCCTCGGACACGGCGGCCACGATTACTTCAACCTGGCGCCGACGGAACGGAAGTACGACTCGATCTGGCGCAACGACAAGGTGATCGAAGACACGGGCTATCTGACGGACAACCTGGCCCGCGAGGCCGTGTCGTTCATCTCACGGCACGAGAGAAGGCCGTTCTTCCTTTACCTGGCATTTAATGCGGTACACTTCCCGCTGCAGGCGCCGGAAGCTACGATCAAGAAGTACGATACCGGCAATCCGAAGCGCAACACCCTACTCGCGATGCTGGAGCACGAAGACCGGGCTGTCGGCCGCGTACTGGACGAGTTGAAGACGAGAGGTCTGGATCAGAATACCCTGGTCGTCTTCTTCTCGGACAACGGTGGCGCGAAGAACAACGCAGCGAACAATGGAGCGCTGCGCGACTTCAAACACAGCGTATACGAAGGCGGCATCCGCGTCCCGTTTCTGATGAGCTGGCCCGCGAAACTGCGCGAGAACACAGTGTTCCGTCATCCGGTGATCTGTATGGACGTTCTGCCGACCGTAGCGGCGGCGGCCGGCGCTTCTCTTCTGAAAGACCGCGAGTACCACGGCAAGAATCTCCTGCCTTACTTGACCGGTGCGGCGTCCGGCCCGGTCCACGAATGGTTGTTCTGGGACGGCGACGAGAAGAAGTTGGCTGTTCGCAACGGGCGCTGGAAACTCGTCAGCAACAATGCCAGGGTCGAGTTGTTCGACCTCGAAGCGGACATGAGAGAGAAGACCGACCTCTCCGTCAAGCATCCCGACGCTGTCGAGCGGCTCCAAAGTGCACTCGACAACTGGCGTAGGGGCAATGCTCCTCGTATTCGCTCCACCGGGGGCGGCGCGGACGAAGATGAGGAAGAAGGCGGCGCCCGCCGTCCCAGGGCCGAGCGCAAGAAGGGACAGGCGCAGAGAGGGAAACGTTGACCTCACGCCTCTCGATCAACGGGCTGCTGAGAACGCGAGAAATATTCGGGGTTGCACCGGAACCCGGCAGGCGAAAACGCCTGCCCCACCGTCGCACGCCAATGCTGTAGTTTTCTCACGTTCTGAGCGGACAAAGAGTATGTGAGGCGCCCGAGGCGTGCCGTCTTATTTGATCAGGCTGCCAGCCTTGTCAGCGGCCTTTTTTCTTCTTCCGATTCGCTTCCCGGTTTGCGTGCCGCCCGGTGCCGTCTCCGTCGTCCAGGATGCCGCCGGCGGGATTCAGCGTGTTGAGCACGGCCCGCAGTCGTGCGCGCGCGGCGATCGCATCCGGATCACTTGTGCCGGCAGGCACGAGCGGCTCTTCGAACGGCGCATGGGTCATGTTGAAGAGAGCCTCCGCCTGGTTCAACTTCCACTTCGCGTCCCGCACATACCACTGCCGGGCAAGCTGTATGAAGATCCAGTCTCGGGGCTGCCCCTTCTTGCCGTGCAACTGGGGGGCGAAGCTGCGGCCGTCGATGACGGTGTTTACGGGCGGTTTTGCACCCCCCAACTCCGCAAACGTCGGAAGGAAATCGGTCGAATCCACAAGGTCCGCCGAAACCCTTCCCGCCGGCGTGTTGCCGGGCCAATTTGCAATCATGGGAACGAGCGCGCCGCCCTCGAGCATGGATCCCTTCTCGCCGGACAGACGCCGGCCTCGCACCGTCGACCTGTCCGCGTAGCCGCCGGCGGTGCCGTTGTCGCCGACGAAAACGATCAGTGTGTTGTCGCGCAGTTTCAAGCGATCGAGGTCAGCGACGAGCTTACCGACGAGCTTGTCCATGTAGCGGATGTTGTCGCTGTAGAGATCCTTGCTGTCCGGAGCGCTGTCCGGCGTGGGCAGGATCTCCCCGTGCACGTGAGACATTGAGTAGTAAACATAGAACGGCTGAGCGCGGCGCCGGGTGATGAAATCGATCACGTGATCGTGCATCACGTCGGGCAGGTACTCCTTCTCGCGAAGGTCCTTTCTTACCCCGTTCAGCAGATAAGCCTTTCCCTTATCCTGAGTGTTCCAATAGACTCCGCTGCCGGTGAACTTCAGATACTCATCGAATCCGAACTCGCCGGGTCCGAGTGGCAGTTGTCCCCATTTCCCGATTGCGGCGGACACGTAACCCGCCTGTTTGAGGACGGCCGGTAACATGCTTTCCGTAGGCTTCATGCGCCCGGTGGCGTCCTGATTCGTCGCGCCGGTGCGGAACGCGTAGCGTCCGGTCAGGATGAGCGCGCGGGAAGGACCACACAATGGAGCGGTGTAGGCATGGGTGAAACGAACACCGCCGCGCGCGAGCCGGTCGATATTCGGCGTCTGAAAGTTGTCCGCCCCGTAGCAGCCGACGTCTCCGATGCCGAGGTCGTCCGCGAGAATGAAAATGATGTTGGGCTTCTTTCCCGTGGACAGGGTTCCGGACGGGGCTTGACTTCCCATCAGAAAATTTCCGCCGACTGCGCTTCCGGCGGCCATCCAACCGGCCGTTCTGATCAGATCTCTGCGTTTCATCGTGCGGCTACCCCCGTCTCCCCGAACAGCTTTTCGGGCGGGAACCGGCGCCCGCGAGACCCCATAAGTTTATCTCGAATCGCTACGGCATTGGTAAGGCTCGCGCGCGATCGAGCCTAAGGGCCTGTCATTTACCGGCTGTCTCCCACGGACTGCAAAAACCGGCAGACAACGATCGTCCGCCCCCACCCCACTCCGCAGGTTTTTCATAGAATTTCGCGGGACGCCGCGGCCCTCCTCAACACGCGACTAAAAACGATCGCCTGCCTCACCGTTTACCAATTGCAACAGCTGTTTCACGACGGCACCTAATTGACTATCGGAAATGGTGGAGAATGGTAGCACAGGGACGTTCAGGTGGCGAACAATCAGCCTTACAACGTAGTCATGGTGGTGGCCATGGCCGCCGCCGTTGCGGCCGCGCAGGAATCGCGAGGCGTTATCGCGGGCCGGGTCATCGACGGGTCGGACGCAGCTGTCGCAGGCGTCAACATCCGCGCGTCGAACGCCGAGACCGGGATCGCCACGGCTGCGGTCTCCGCCGCGAACGGCGGGTTCCGTTTGCCCTTCCTGATTCCGGGTACGTATCGGGTGACCGCCGAGTTCGCGGGTTTCAGGAAAGTATCCATGGACAAGGTTGAAGTCCGGGTCGGCGAAACGCTCGACTTGCCGATTAGGCTGGAACTCGGCAACGTAAGCGAAACCGTCGAAGTGAGCGGCGCTGCCCCGTTGCTCGAAACAGGTACTTCCTCCATGGGCACGTTCATGGACCAGCGAAGACTGCAGGAACTGCCACAGCGTGGAGGCAACCCGATGGAGTTGACCCGGCTCTCCCCGCAGGTTGTGAATCTGACGAATCTGCGGGCGATGAAAGCGTCTTCGCCCAGCGGCACTTCGCAGATGGCAGTCGCCGGCGGCCCCCGGTTCAGTACGGAGTTCCAGATCGACGGCATCAGCAACACCACAGCCGATCTGGGCGACGGCCGGATCCGCGTGGCCTTCATACCGCCTTCGAGCGCGGTCTCCGAGTTCCGCATGGAGGTCTCGCCCTACGACGCCACCTTCGGGCACACTCCAGGGGCAACGGTAAACATCAGCACGAAGAGCGGAACCAATCAGGCGCATGGAGATCTG
This sequence comes from Bryobacterales bacterium, assembly GCA_009697455.1. Classification (GTDB taxonomy): domain Bacteria; phylum Acidobacteriota; class Terriglobia; order Bryobacterales; family Bryobacteraceae; genus SYKU01. The sequence continues at coordinate 15,314 of SHUI01000057.1, read as the reverse complement.
CGTTACTGGTTCCGCAATTCCGCACTGGACGCCCCCAACTGGTTTGAGAACAGGAACGCGGCGAAGCCGGCGGTGTATCAGGACAACCGCTACGGGGCTTCCGCGGGCGGGCCGGTTTTGATTCCCAGGCTCTACGACGGACGCAACAGAACGTTCTGGTTTTACGCCTACGAGGGCAATCAGTGGGGTCGCCCCACGTCGTCAACGAACACAGTGCCAACGGTGGCGCAACGTTCCGGCGACTTCTCCGCCTTGCTCGCCATCCCGAATGGCGGCCGTTATCAGATCTACAATCCCTTCACGGCTCGGGCTGTTGCGGGCGGACGCGTTCAGCGCGATCCGATCCCCGGCAACGTTATTCCCCGCAGCATGCTGGACCCGGTGGGATTGAATCTGGTGAACCTGTTTCCGCTTCCGAATCAGGCGGGCAGGAACGATGGCGCAAACAACCATTTCTACTCGGACGTGCGGAAGCAGGAGTACCAAACGAACTTCGGGCGGCTGGACCATCAGTTCCGCGAAGGACACCGGATCTTCTTCCGCATCCACGATTACGACTGGATCAGCGGCCAGGACCGTTATGGCCTTCCAGTGTCGCGGTTCAATACCCGGTCGGCCCGGAAGGGACTGGCGCTTGACGACGTGCTGATCCTGAGCCCTTCGATGGTTCTCAATCTCCGCTATGGTTTGTCCTATGGGGACATGGGGGAGGCGAGGCAAACCCAGGGAACGGACCTGACCAAACTTGGGTTCTCGAAAGCATTGGCCAGCCTCGTGGATCCGGCATTATCCACGGTGCCACGAGTCCGCACCGGTGCCTATTCGCCGCTGGCGGAATGGAACAATGGCGACGGGGCGAACAGCACCGTTACCCACACGCTGCTGGCAAACCTGACTCAGACCCGCGGGCCCCACAGCCTCCGTTACGGTGCGGACGCCCGGCTATACAGGGGATTCGGCACCCGCACCCCGCTCGCAAACTCACCCGATCTCAACTATTCGACCGCGTTCACGCGGGGGCCTTTGGATAACGCCCCGGCCTCGCCGATTGGTCAGGAGATGGCATCCATGCTGTTGGGCATTCCGGACGGACAGATGGAACGCACCGCCACCACTGCGCTTCAGGACAAGTATCTGGGCCTGTTTCTGCAAGACGACTGGCGTGTGAATTCCCGGCTCACGCTGAACCTCGGCCTTCGTTATGAGTACGAGAACCCGGTCACCGAGCGCTATGACCGTCTGGTAGCCGGCTATGACTTCTCCACACCGAACCCGATCGAGGCGCGGGCGCGCGCGAGTTACGCGCTGAATCCGATTCCCGAGATTGCCCCGTCCGCGTTCCGGACTGCCGGCGGATTGCGCTTTGTCTCGCGCGATGGCAGTGGCCGGAGTCCGTTCAAGGGCGAAAAAGACAACTTCCTCATCCGCGCGGGGCTGGCCTACAAGGTGGCGCGAGAGACGGTGATCCGGGCCGGTTATGGCACCTACTTCGACAGCATCGGCGTGAACCGTACGACTCCGCAACAGACGGGCTTCAGCCAGGCGACTCCCATCCAGGCCTCGCTCGACAACGGGCTGACGTTCATCGCCACCAACGCCAATCCGTTTCCGCAGGGGACGATTCCGGTCCAGGGCGCCGGCTCGGGCCTCGCAACCAGCCTGGGCCAAGGCTTCTCCTTCTACGATCCCAACCTGAAGCACGGCTACTCCCAGCGCTGGTCCTTCAGCGCGCAGCACATGCTGCCCGGGCAGTTCCTGGTTGAAGGCGCCTACGTGGCCAACCGCGGGACGCGGCTGGCTATCGCGCGAGACTTCAATGCGACGCCCAGCGAGCATCTGAGCAGGGCGCAGGTACGCGACCAGACGGTGATTAACTCGTTGTCGCAACAATTCACGAGCCCGTTCTTCGGGCTCGGTCCGTCCTACCCGCGCACCGTGACTCGCGCCAATCTGCTCAGGCCCTACCCGCAGTTCGGCAATCTCAGCGCCGTGGTTCCGGACGGATACTCCTGGTATCACTCGCTCCAGTTACGCGGTGAACGCCGTATGAAGAATGGATTGAGCGTGCAGGTTTCCTACGTCTGGTCGAAGTTCATGGAAGCGATCGAGTATCTGAATGCTTCCGATCCGCGGCCTTACGAAGTGATTTCCGATTCCGATCGCCCGCACCGCATCTCGGCAAGTGGTATCTGGGAGATTCCGTTGGGCCGGGGACGCCGGTTTGGCATGGGGTTTCCAAAAGCAGCCGACCTTTTCGTGGGCGGCTGGCAACTGAACGGCGTGGCGATTGTGCAATCGGGCCCGCCGCTGGGATTTGGCAACGCGCTCTTCACCGGCGGCATAAAGGCCGTGCCGTTGTGCGGCAGCGGCCGGAGCGTGGATCGTTGGTTTGCCACCGAGGGGTTCGTCCGGGACTCGGCACAGCAACTGCAGTTCAATTACCAACAGTTTCCGCTTCGCTTCAGCGGAATCCGGGGAGACGGCCAGCGCGCCTGCGACTGGTCGCTATTCAAGACATTTCCTGTCACCGAACGTGTGAAGGTCCAATTCAGGGCGGAAATTTACAATGCATTTAATCAGGCGAGCTTTAACCCCCCGAACAGAACGCCAACCAGTGGAGCGTTCGGAACGGTGACAGACACGCAGTCGGAAGCCAAGAATTGGCAGTTTTCGTTGTTTGTGAAGTTCTGAGGCGGAGGGTCCCTTATCATGAAGACGACGCGATGGGCTGTGAAGGCCCTGTTTTTCCTGTCCGCCGCGGCTAATGCGCCCGGACAGACCGGTCAGATCACCGGCCTGATCACGGATTCAAGCGGGGCGGCGATGGCAAATGTGAAAGTGACTGCCGCCAACACCCAGACCGGCGTGAACCATGGGACAGAGACGAATGCACAGGGAAACTACACCATCCCGCTGCTGCGACCCGGCAAGTATCAGCTTGTGTTAAAGACCGATGGCTTCCGGCCCATCAGGCGCGACGGCCTCACGCTCGAAGTGGACCAGGTCGCGCGCATCGATTTCTCGATGGAAGTGGGAGCTGTAACGGAGTCCATCAACGTAACCGAGCAGACGCCGCTGCTGCAAACCAGTTCCGGATCGCTCGGACAGGTTATCGAATCGAAGCAGTTCACCGACATACCGCTGAATGACCGCGGGGCGCTGGGGCTGCTCGCGCTCAGCGATGGCATTGCGCCGAGCCGGAATCAGGATTCGAACAGTTTCAACAACTCGAATGCGTTTAGCGCCAGCGGATCGCGTCCGGGCCAGAACGAGATTCTGCTCGACGGAGCGCCGAATACGCTGCCTGGCGTCTGGCCGGGGCGCGGAATCCTGGGAACGCCCGTGCAGGTGGACGCGGTTCAGGAATTCAAAGTCCAGACCAGCGTCTTCTCGGCTGAATACGGGCGAACCAGCGGTGGTCTCGTCAACATGGTGACGCGCTCGGGCGGCAATGAATGGCACGGAAGCGCTTCGGAATACCTGCGCAACTCGGCGATGGATGCGAACGATTTTTTCAACAATCGCAGCGGGCTCCCGCTTACCAGCTTCAAGCGCAATCAGTTTGGCGCGACATTCAGCGGTCCGCTTTCGATTCCCAAACTCTATTCCGGAAAGAATCGGACGTTTTTCTTCGCCAACTACCAGGGAACACGGGCAAGCGTGTCGGCGAGCAGGACCACGACGGTGCCGACAGCGGAGATGCGGACCGGCGACTTCTCGAAGCTCGTGACTCTTCAGGGCCAACCCGTCATCCTGTACGACCCGCTGACAACGACAAACGTGGGCGGCAACCCGACCCGGCAACCCTTCGCCGGCAATCTGATTCCGGGGGGCCGGATCAATGCAGTGGGAAAGAACCTGGCAACGTACTTCCCGCTTCCGAATGCGGGCGGCTCGGTAAACAATCTCGCGCAAGCGGGCGCAGGCCGGCAGAGCGCGGACATTTTCGGCGTCCGTGTCGATCATGCCGTCTCAAACCGCCAGAACCTGTTTGTGCGCGTCACGCAGAATCGCGACGATGGCCTGGATCCAAGATGGCTCGACAACGCCGCGCAGGGATTCATCGGACTTTACCAGGATGTCACTTCGATCGCCGGAGACTATACCTTCACGGTGAATCCCACTTCCGTGCTCAATGCTCGTTTTGGCTTCATCAACCGCGTTCATGAGAACCCGGATCCGGCGCTCGGTTTCGACCTGACCACGCTCGGGTTTCCGAAGTATGTGAACTCCGAAGCGAAGCTGCATGTCTTCCCGTCAGTGTCGACGAACGGCTATATGACCATGGGGAACAACCAGGGCGTGAATTCGTTCTACTACCGGACGCAGTCCTTTCAGGGGAGCCTCACGAAGCTCCTGGGGGCACACACTCTGAAGGCGGGCATCGACTACCGCGTTAATTCCGTCGACCAGGACCGCGGCGTCGACCCAAGCGGCTCGTACACTTTCAACCGCGCGTTTACACAGGGGCCGAATGCGAACCGGGGCGGCACGACATTCGGAGACGGCTTCGCTTCCCTGCTGTTGGGCACGCCGGCGAGCGGCCAGTTCGGAACTGCTACCAAGGCCGTTTCCTCCAACCCCTACTACGCTTTCTATCTCCAGGACGATTGGAAGATCAGTGCCAGGCTAACCTTGAACCTGGGCCTGCGCTACGACATCGAATTGCCGCGCTATGAGAAGAGCAATCAAGTGGACTGGTTCGATTACGATGTGCCGTCACCGCTGAACGGCAGAGTCCCCGGCGTGGGCAGGTTGTCGGGGGGCCTGCGCTTTGCCGGAGTTGATGGGAATCCGAGGCGGCACTTCAACACGGATGCGGTCAATCTCGCCCCTCGATTCGGCTTCGCCTACCAACTGAATAGCAAGACGGTCGTACGCGGCGGCGCAGGCATTTTCTTCGCGCCCGGCAGCATCGGGGCCGCGGGCTTCAACATTGCCTCGCAAGCGTTCGCGCCTTCCACTTCGTTTGTGGGGTCCCTTGACGGCCTGATTCCCATTCAGACGCTTGCCAACCCGTTTCCCGACGGATTTTCAGCCGTCGAAGGCGGCAGTAAGGGACTCCTCTCGCAGGTGGGTCAGACGGTCGCCCGCCTTTATGATCGTTCCGCGCCGCTTCCGTACCATGTCCAGTGGAATTTCAGCTTGCAGCGGCAAGCCGGGGGGTATGCGTTTCAGGCAGCCTACTCCGCCAACCATGGCGTTCACCTTGCCGACGCGGCTGGCTTCAATATCAATCAGCTCCGGCCCGAGACACTCGCTGTTGGTTCCTCGCTCCAGCAACTGGTGCCGAATCCTTTCAACGGGATCATCACGGCTCCCGGCCAGTTGCGCGCCGCCACCGTCACGCGCGCCCAATTGCTGAAACCCTATCCGCACTTCGACAACCTGACGGTCTTCAATCCCGCGGCGGGCAACTCGATTTACCATGGGCTGGCGCTGAAGGTGGAGCGCCGGTTTGCCGCGGGTGTGGGCATCCTCGCCTCCTGGACGGTTTCCAAGAACATCAGTGACGCATCCGCCACGCTCGGCCAGACCGCCGCGCACCAGGATGCATTTAACCGCCGCGCCAGCCGCTCCCTGGTGGAGGCGGATATCCCGCAGCGATTCGTGGCAAGCACGAGCTACGAGCTGCCATTCGGCAGGGGAAAGCGCTTCGGCTCAGGCTGGAACCGTGCGGGCGGACTCGTGCTTGGCGGCTGGCAGGTGAACGCGATGATTCTCCGCCAGTCGGGATTCCCGCTGGTCCTGACCAACAGTCCCAATAGCGCGAACGCTCTGGGGGGCTCGCAGCGGCCGAACAGCCGCGGATACAACGCCAGTCTGACAGGCCCGACGCAGGATCGGCTGAATGCCTTTGTGGATGCGAAGGCCTTTTCGACGCCGGATCCCTTCACTTATGGGAATGTGGGACGTACGCTGCCGGATGTCCGCGGCCCGCGCCTCGGCAACGTGAACCTGTCGCTGCTAAAGACATTCGGTCTCAACGAAAGGCTCAACTTGCAGTTCCGCGCCGAAGTGTTCAACCTCACAAACTCTCCTATGTTCGGGATGCCCAACCAGTCTTTCGGGTCCGCCGCTTTCGGCACCATCACGTCCACGCAGAACAACCCGCGACAAGTGCAACTCGCGCTGCGACTGTATTTCTAACGAGGAGATCGTCTTGCTTACACGCCGCACATTCGTGGGAACGGCCGCAACATCGTTCGCGCAAAACGCTGCCGGGCCGCGCCCCAACCTGTTACTGATCCTCACAGACCAGCAGAGCCACAGCGTTCTCACTTGCGCTGGGAATCCGTGGCTGAAGACGCCGGCCATGGACTCGCTCGCCGCGACGGGTGTCCGCTTCGCCGAGACCATCTGTCCTTATCCGGTCTGCTCCCCGTCACGCGGCAGCATATTCACCGGCCGCATGCCGCATGAGACCGGGGTACGCGTCAATCAACAGTCCATCGTCGCCGGGATGCCGACTATGGGCGAGATCTTCCGTGGCGCGGGCTACCAAACGGTTTACGGAGGAAAGTGGCATCTGCCGAAATCGTTCGATGGCATGACCGCGTTTGACAAGTTGATTGGCGGCTCAAGCCAGGGCGGCGACATGGACGGCCCTCTGGCTTCGACCTGTGCGAAGTGGCTGCGCGGCAACCCGAAGGATCCGTTCCTGATGGTGGCATCGTTCATGAATCCGCACGATATCTGCGAGTGGATTCGGCAGCATCCGGGAACACACGAATACCCCGGCATCGACCGCTTTCCTCCCGTTCCGGGCAACATGGCGGTGGATCCGAACGAACCGGAATTCATTCAGTATCACCGCACCGCCGGATACGACAAGATGTCGGAGGGCGTAGGTATCGCCGCCGCCTGGCGACGGGACGATGTGCGGAAGTATCTGCACGATTATTACCGGTTGGTGGAGGACGTCGACCGGCAGATCGGCGTGGTCCTGGCCGCCCTGCGAGAGACCAAGCTGGACCAGAAAACGATCGTCGTATTCGCTTCCGATCACGGCGAAGGCATGGGTGGGCATCGCTGGGTCCAGAAGGCTTCGTTCTATGAAGAGTCTGTCCGCGTACCGCTGATCGTCAGTGGACCCGGCATCACGCGCCGCGGAGCAGTCGACCGGTACAGCCTCACCTCGTTGGTGGATATTCTGCCCACCTTCTGCGACTACGCAAATATCGCGGCGCCGAAGGACGTGCGAGGAACAAGCCTTCGTGCGGCGGTGGAAGGCCGTCCGTTGGGACGCAAATTCGCCGTCTCCGAACTGCGCTACGGCGACGAAAAGCGCGAGGGCCGGATGCTGCGAGGGGTGCGCCACAAGTATGTGGTCTTTAACGGCGGAGCGCGGCCGGAACAGCTGTTCGATCTGATGACCGATCCGGGCGAAGTTCAGAACCTCGCCCTCGACAAATCCGCCGAGCCGCTGCTCCGTCAACACCGGGATCTGCTGCGAGGATGGATAGAGGAGACCCGCGACGATTTTTCTTTACCATTCAGAGAACGCGGATGATCGCCAATTGGGGGCAGAGTGAATAGAAGAGCGTTTGTTGGAAGTTGCTCGTTGGCGGCTTTCCCCGGCCTCTCGCCGGGAAAGGCCACAATCGACGTGGGGGGTTTGGACCGTTCGCGCGTTCTAGGCGACGCAGGAAAGTTTCTCGGCAAGAAACCGGTCACTCCGGCCGCCGCGCGGAGTCCGCGAAGTGCGGGTGGACCCAATGACTTTTTTTCGGAAGGCGACTACTGGTGGCCGGACCCGAAGAATCCCGGCGGCCCCTACATCCGGCGCGATGGCATGACAAACCCGGACAACTTCGTCGAACATCGCAACTATCTGATGCGTTTGAGCGTTGAAGTGCCGGCTCTGGCGGCGGCGTGGAAGCTGACCCGTGAACGGCGATACGCCGCGCATGCAGCCGCGCATCTTCGGGCCTGGTTTGTTACGGCAGCCAGCCGGATGAATCCAAATCTACAGTTCGCCCAGGCGATCCACGGCCGTTCGACGGGGCGTGGAACGGGAATCATCGACACGATCCACCTTGTGGAAGTCGCGCGCGCGATTCCGGTGATCGCTGAGTCCGGCGCCTTGTCGAAGGACGAGCTTGCTCAGATAAAGCAGTGGTTCTCCATGTACGTCGAGTGGATGACGGAAAGCAAGAATGGAATCGAAGAACGGGATGCCCGGAACAACCACGCGACCTGCTGGGTGATGCAGGTAGCGGCGTTCGCTGAATTCACGGGCAATGGGAAGCTGATGAACGAGTGCGCGGACCGGTTCCGATCCGCGATTGTTCCAGCCCAGATCGATCCGGACGGCAGCCAGCCGCTCGAAGCGAGCCGCACCAAGCCTTACGGCTACTGTTTGTTCAATCTGGAGGCGCTCGCAACGTTGTGCCGGATTGTCTCGGCGAACGGCCACGACCTTTGGGGCTTCCAGACGGGGGACGGCCGCGGCGTGCGCAACGCGATCGAGTACATGTTCCCCTTCATCGCAGACAAGAAAAAGTGGAAGCATCCGCCCGATGTCATGTACTTCGACGAATGGCCCATGCGTCAGGAAGCGCTGTTATTCGGCGGCCTCGCCTACGGCCGCCAGGACTATCTTGACGTTTGGAGAAAGCTGCCCGCCGGTTCAAACGTGGACGAGGTGGTTCGCAACTACTTCATTCGCCAGCCGGTATTGTGGATCTAATCATGTCAACAATCAAAAACACGCCATTTGCCCGCAGGCAGTTGCTCCGGCACGGAGTGATGGGATTAGCCGGACTCTCGCTCCGCGGCGCGGATACGACGCCGAGTCGCCCCAATGTCCTCTTCCTTGCCGTTGACGATTTGCGACCCGAACTCGGCTGCTATGGAGTCGAGGCCATCAGAAGCCCGAACATCGACCGTATCGCAAAACTGGGCATGACCTTTGATCGCGCCTACTGCCAGCAGGCGGTTTGTTCCCCCTCGCGTACAAGCCTGCTCACAGGCTCACGGCCCGACACAACCAAGGTGTGGGACCTGGTCACGCACTTTCGCGATGCGATCCCCAATGTGGTGACGCTGCCGCAGCACTTCAGGCAGAACGGCTACTTCGTGCAGGGGATGGGCAAGATCTTTCACCCCGGTTACGACGATGAGCGGTCGTGGTCCGTGCCATGGCAGACACCCAAGGCTCCCTCGTACGCGCTGAAGAGCACACCCGCCGTAACGGACGAAGACAAACCCAGGCAGAAGGATGGGCCTGCGTTTGAATCGGCTGACGTCGCCGACAACTTCTACAAAGACGGCATGGTGGCTGACATGGCCGTGAACGCGCTGCGCGGCTTGAAAGGGAAGTCCACGCCATTCTTCCTCGCCGTCGGTTTTGCCAAACCTCACTTGCCCTTCGTCTCTCCGCGGAAATACTGGGACTTATACGATCCCGCTCAGATCAAGCTCGCCTCCAATCCGTTTCGCCCCAAAGACGCACCCGATTACGCGCTCACCAACAGCAACGAACTGCGCAACTACGTTGGAATGCCGGCTAGCGGCCCTATCCTGGACCACCTGGCGCGCAAACTCAAGCATGGCTATTATGCGGCGGTCAGCTACACGGATGCGCAGATCGGCAAGGTGCTCGACGAGCTCGACCGGCAGGGTCTGCGTCAGAACACGATCATTGTATTGTGGGGCGACCACGGCTGGAAACTTGGCGAGCACGGCGAGTGGTGCAAGCACAGTAACGTGGAAAACGACACCAACGCCCCGTTGTTACTCTCGATGCCGGGAATGAAGAATGCCGGCAAACACAGTCGGGCGCTGGTGGAGTTTGTGGACATCTATCCCACTCTTTCGGAACTGGCGGGCTTGCCGCTGCCCGCTCATCTGGAGGGGACGAGTTTCAAGGCTCTACTGGAAGACCCGGAGCGGCCATGGAAGCGGGCGGCGTTTAGCCAGTACCCGCGCGGCAAACAATTGATGGGCTACTCGATGCGCACGGATCGCTATCGCTTCACCGTTTGGGTAGACCGCAGCGACCACTCGCGCGTTGACGCCATTGAGTTATACGATCATCAGACGGATCCGCGGGAGAACATCAACATCGCGAAGCCGCCGGCCAACAGGGAACTCGTAGGCCGACTCATGGGACAGTGGCGTCGAGGCTGGCGGGGCGCTGCCGCGGTTAGCGGCACTCCCAATTAGCTCACTTCTTCGGCCGGCGCGCCGGCTCCGAATCCCAGCCCGCCGCCATGCGGGAATTATTTCAGCGGCACCGCGTTCCGTTTGATGTAGTCGTCGATGGACGGTCCACGGCTCGCGCTCGGGCCGATGTAGTGGAAAGCCTCGGCATATTCCACGCCGTATCTCTTGCCCAGTTCGCGGCTGCGGCTCATCACGAATTCCTTGATGTAGTTGCGGTCGGCGGTAACATCGTCGTCCCCGAGCAAGGGGAGTTTCTTGCCCTGCCGCGCGAGATCGGCGCGTAAGCGCGAGCCAAGGTGGCCCGCGGGGCCTTTGGCTACATTGGCGCGGTTGCAGTCCACTTTCTTATCGATCTGCCGGCTCACATCCACGATACGAGTGATCTCCGGCCGCCGCGCATAGTAATACTTTTCGGTGACGGCGTATGGCTTCAGGCCGGCCGCGGATTGCTCGGGATAATCGTGGGCGCGGCCGGCCATCCAGCACGCCGCCTCCACGCCGCGCGCAATCATGTAGTGATCGGGGTTTTCTTCGTCGTGCGCCCACGGGTCCCAGCACATCACGGTATCGACTTTCAACGCGCGGATGAGCAAAATCAGGCGGCTGATCAATTCGTTAAGCGAGACGTCCGCCATTCGGTGATTGCTGTAGTTCAGATCGAAGGTGCGCCGGCAGCCCAAAATACGGGCGACCTCGTTATTATCCCGTTCATTGCCCAGCACGTTTTCGCCGATCGTGCCCACGGTCCCGAGGCCCGGCGCGTCACCCATATCATCGTTGGTGGCGCGAAGGAGATACCCGGTGTATCCTTCCCCAATCAATTTGGCGAGCGTGCCGGCGCACGAAAGCGGGATATCGTCCGAATGCGCCTGCAGCGCCAGCAACACCTTGCCCTTGTGAGGCTGGCCCGCGGCAGGCCTTTCGATAAACACGTTGGCGGGTCCGGAACTCTGTTGTTGCTGGGCTTTGGCCGACTGCGCGAAAGCGGCTCCGGCCGCGATGTTGGTAAGGAAGCGACGGCGTAACATGCAGCGATTATACTCGACATTTCCGGTGTTGGCTCCAGATGCCGCCGCCGTGTCACAATCGAAAATAATGCCGTGTTCCGTTCGAGTTCTTGTCGCCTTCGCTCTCGCCGGTTGCGTTTGGTCCGCCGCCGCTCAGGAGAAGCCTGACGAAGAGTTCTTTCAGGTCTATACCGATGCGCCGCGCATTTTCCTCAGGCCGCAGCGCTTGCGGCTGCTGAGGAAGGAGCGGGAGCGCCGCTCCATGCGCTGGCAACAGTTTGAGACGTTCATACTGGGCAAGGTCCCCATGCCGGAGCCTGCATTCGCCCAGGCCCTCTATTATCAGATCGCGGGCGACAAGGCGATCGGGCAACTTGCGGTGCGATGGGCCGCGGGTCCGGGCACGGATATCCGTCAGCTTTCGCTCGTCTACGACTGGTGCCATGACCTGTTCACCGCGGCCGAATCGAAGGCGGTCGCGGCCAAGCTCCAGCGGGCGATTGAAAAGCCCCGACGCGGCGAAGGTATCCCCGCTGTTCGCGACCGGACACTTGCCGCCGTTGCGGTCTCCGGTACGCTGCCCGAGCTCGCTTCAAAGCATCTGGAGTCGATTGTCCGTCAGTGGTGGCGCGCCGAGATGGCGCCCGCCCTAAAGGCCGGCGGCGCGGCGAGCAATCCCGTTCCGCGCGACGACGTCTACGCCCTCCACGAAATTCTCCACGTGGTGCGCGACAATCTTCAAATCGACCTGCGCGATCCCGTGCCGGGGTTTTTCAAGGGATTACCTATATTCCATCTGCTCAGTTATTACCCGGCCACTTTTCCGGCGCCTGAAGGGGAATACCGCATACCGTTCTCGAAGGGCGGCGCCGAGCCTGACGTACTCCGCGCGGCTGTGTCGCGCACGGCCGAACTCATCATGGTCGCCTACGACACGAACGCCCCGGAAACGCAGGTGCTGCAGGGATGGCTTATGCACGACAACTTCCTCCTGCGGAGCACGTTCGGCGTCCCGTACGAATTCCTGTGGGCCAATCCTTATCAGCCGGGGCTGAGCTACTACCACGTTCCGCTTCTGTTCCATGACGACCTTTTCGGACGTCTGTTCATCCGCTCCAGTTGGGAAGAGAACGCGCGATGGCTCGGATATTTCGAAGGCGAAATGCAGCTCTTTGAAGATGGCAAAGCCACGATCCTCAATCCGGCTTTGCAGTCCGCTCCCTTGTTGCTCACCGAGGCCGTTGTCTATACCGGGGACCATGCGAAGAAGTTCGAGGTGCTGCATCAGGAGTCCGAAGACGTATTCATCGTTCATCTCAAACCGAACTACGCTTACGAGCTGGAAATGGACGACGAGGAGATGCGCGAGGTTTACACGGATGCGGGCGGCATCCTTGCGCTTACGGCGCCGCCCAAGGTGAAGGTGGGAGTGCGGCTGAGGGAAGCGCATCCCATCGCCGTTCACTATGTCGCGCCGCCAACGCCGGGACTGGTTCCGCGAAGAACGCGCTGAGCATCGAACGGCGGCTGTGCGACGCCGAAGAAACCGCCAGGGGGAGCGAGTGATAGGTAAGCAAGCGCGCAGAGATAACATGGCCGTTACCTGCGAGCGGCCGTGCTTCGCCCGGCAGTGGCAGGCTGAAGCCTACGCCTCCGACACGTGTCGAGATCGTGGTCAGGCCGCACCGTGGCCGGAGCGATACGGCTACGCTGCATGTGTCCTGAAAGATGACGTTGCGCGCAGGACCCGCTGAGAACAGGTCCCGTTGTAAACTTAGGCTGTCGGCATCATATGGCGTTTCTTCCCGCACGAACGGCATTCCTCGGGTTCGCGTTGTTCGCGTTCCAACTAGCAGGGGCAGAATCGACGCCCGTCGAATTCAACCGCGACATTCGCCCGATCTTGTCCGACCGGTGTTTCGCCTGCCACGGCCCCGACGCCGGGACTCGAAAAACGAAGCTGCGTTTCGATCTCGAAGACGGAGCGCAATCCGCGATTGTTCCCCGCGACCCGGCAAAGAGCGAGATCTACCGCCGAATCAGTTCGGACAGCAAAGCGACGCGCATGCCTCCCGCATATGCCGGCCTGGACCGCTTGCCCGATCGCGATATTGAACTGATCCGCCGCTGGATCGAGCAGGGCGCCGTCTGGCAGAATCATTGGTCGTTCATCCCGCCGAAGCGCCTCGCGGTTCCAGCGCCGCAGGGAGGCGGCTGGGCACGAAGCCCAATCGACCGGTTCGTGCTTGCGAGGCTTGAGCGCGATGGACTTAAGCCGCAGCCGGAAGCGGACCGGACCACACTGATCCGCCGCGTCACGCTGGATCTCTCGGGACTTCCTCCCACGCCCGCGGAAGTGGATACTTTCCTTCGGGACACATCGGCCGGCGCGTACGAGAAAGTCGTGGACAGGCTGCTCGATTCTCCGCGCTACGCCGAACGCATGGCTGTACCGTGGCTTGAGGCGGCGCGTTACGCGGACACCAATGGCTATCAAAGCGATGGAGAGCGTTCCATGTGGCGCTGGCGGGATTGGGTGATCGGCGCATTTGCCCGAAACATGCCGTTCGACCGGTTTACGATCGAGCAGATCGCGGGCGACATGCTACCTAACGCAACTCCCGATCAGCGGGTCGCCTCCGGCTTCCACAGAAATCACCGAACGAACGCGGAAGGCGGAATCGTCGAAGAAGAGTTCCGCGTGGAATACGTGGCGGATCGGGTCGAGACCACTTCCACGGTTTGGCTCGGGTTAACCGTGGGATGCGCCCGATGCCACGATCATAAGTACGATCCGATCAAGCAGCGGGACTTCTACCGCCTGTTCGCGTACTTCAATAACGTATCCGACCGCGGCCTCGTGTACAACTTCGGCAACGACGAACCGTTTATGAAAGCGCCGCTGCCGGAGCAGGAACGAAAGCTCGCTGAATTGGATGCGAAGGTTGCGGAGGCGGAAAGCAGTTACGCCTCTCTACAATCGGCGATCGCGAAGGCGCAGCGCAAGTGGGAGAGATCCGCGCGCCGTGGCGCGAAACTCGAATGGCTGGAGCCGGAGAGCCAGACGCTGCGCGTCAAACTGGACGACACCGTTTTCGACGGGCAGCGCGTTGAGAGCCGCGGCGACGTCGCGAGCTTCAACTACCAGGACGAATTCAGCTTGGCGGCATGGATTCGTCCGGACTCGCCAAACGGTGCGATCGTCTCGCGGATGGAGGACTACTTCGAAGGCGAGGGCTACGGCCTGTTCCTGCTGGATGGTAAGGTCCGGCTGCACATCACCCGGCGGTCCACGGACATTGCGTTGCGGCTCGAGACGGAACGAGCGGTCGCGATGAATCGCTGGCAGCACGTGCTCATGACGTACGACGGGCGTCGTAAGGGCGCGGGAGTGCGGATCTATCTGGATGGGGAACCCCAAAAGCTGAACATACTCTTCGACGAACTGACGTATCCGTTCGGTCCGAAGGAGCCGTTCCGCATTGGCGCGGGTGGCGGCGTGAAGCTCCGTTTTCGAGGCTCGATTGACGACGTGCGTGTCTTCAAGACGGCGCTCACCGCACAGCAGGCGCATGCCGTGGCGTTGAAGGATCGCGTGGATGAGATTGCGGCCACCGATCCGCACGCGCGTACGGCAGCTCAGGCGGACAAGCTCGCTCTGTACTTCCTGGAAGTGGCCGCACCCAAGGAGATTCGCGAGGCGCGCAGGCGGCTGATGGAAGCGCGAAAGGAGCGAACCCGCTTTCACGACTCGATCCAGACCGTGATGGTGATGAACGAAGGCACGCCTCGCGACGCGTTCATGCTGCGCCGGGGAGCCTACGACGCTCGCGCGGAGAAGGTGACACCGGGCACTCCCGAGTTCTTGCCGAAGTCCGCGCAGGGCGCTGCGCAGGACAGGCTGAGCTTCGCGCGGTGGCTTGTGGACCGGGCGAATCCTCTTACCGCACGAGTCGCCGTCAACCGCTACTGGCAGATGTACTTCGGAACGGGCCTGGTGAAGACGTCCGAGGATTTCGGCTCTCAAGGGGAATGGCCCACTCATCAGGAGCTGCTCGATTGGCTTGCGGTCGAGTTTATGGAAAGCGGCTGGGACGTAAAGCGGATGCAGAAGGCAATCGTGACGAGCGCGACTTA
>SHUI01000056.1 GCA_009697455.1 Bryobacterales bacterium | reverse complement strand
ACCACTTGCCGGTGAGAACCCATGCCCGCACTCTCGCTTCGGAGCGCCGTTTCATTACGCATCGCGAGATGGATCACGCGGCGCTCCCTGCTGTTCATCGGGTTGAAGGTGAACGGCGTGCCCGTGCGCTTTACGCGGTCCGCAGCGGCCGCCGCGCTGAGCCGCAACTCCTCGATCCGCAGCATTCGATAGTCGTTCGCGTCGAAACAGAGCAGCGCGTGATGATCGGAGGGCACGCCGAGGGCTTCCATCGTCACATGTTCGAGCGCAAGGAGAAGCTCGGCTTTGTTTGAGAGAAGAAGATCGATATCCGGTCCAGTGAGCTTCACCACCAGCTCAGGATCTTCCACCTCTGGGTGCGCCGATTCGCCATCGACGATCTGGAAATCAAGCCTGAACCCCGCAGTCTTCAACAACGGCCGCAAGAACCGCTCGATTTTAGGGCCCGTGGTAGCAACGGTGTATTTTCTCTCGCGCACGCAGTTTATTTCCCGGACTTCTTCTTTCTCGTTACTTCGACGGACTGGACGGCCACGGATGCAGTCGCGGTCTTGTTGAAAAACAACTGCTGCGCGATGCCAACCAAGTTACCGGTCAACCAGTATAGCACCAGGCCGCTCGACATGTTGTAGAACATGAAGCCAAACACAAGCGGCATGAACAGCATCATTTTCTGCTGCGCGGGGTCGCCCCCGGTCACGGGCGTCATTTTCTGCATGACGAACTGCGACGCGATCATCGCGATCGGTAAAATGTGAATGGGCAGCTTTTCCGGAGCGGAAAGATCGTCCACCCAAAGCCAGCTTGCGTGGCGCATTTCGATCGCGACGGAGAGGACTTTGTAGAAGGCGATGAAGAAAGGAACCTGAAGGGCCATCGGCACGCATCCGCCCATTGGGTTCACCCCGTGAACCTTATAGAGCGCCATGACTTCCTGGTTTTGCTCCTGCTTCTTCGGGTCGCGCATGCCGACATTTTTGTATTTCTCGTTGATCGCGTCGATCCGCGGTTTTAGCGACTGCATCTTCTTCATCGACTTCATGCTGGTCAGCTTGAGCGGGAAAAGCGCGAAATTGATGAAAACGGTAACCAGGACGATGGCCCATCCGTAGTTTCGAGTGTAGCTGTCGGAGACCCAGTGAACCGCCAGAAAAAGGGGTTTGGCGATAAAACTGAACCACCCGAAATCGACAGCCTGTTCCAGTTTCGGATTGACGGCGCGAAGGATATCGATATCCTTCGGCCCCACGAACAGCGAGAGCGCGTTGCGTCCTTCTCCGCCAACGGCCGCTCCCACGAAGTTCTCCTCCTTCGGTTCGAATTTCGTCGAGACCTGGTCGCTGACAGTCAGCATCTCAACCGAGCCATTTCCGGTGGGCAGAAAGACTGCGGCGAAGAAGGCATCTTCGATTCCGGCGAAGGAAAACATTCCAGCGGAAAGCACGGGGCCGTCGTTGGCGGCTTTGGCTTCTTGTACTTCAAGCTTGTTCGTGGCGGAATCGAAGTAAATGCTGTGCTGGGTTCCAACGGCATTCAGCACAGACAGGTCGCCAAATCCTCCGCGCCAGGCGAGCAGATGCGGCACCGGGGCCCCGCCTTCAAAGACCTCGGACGTTACTTGCGCGAGGTAGCTGTCCTTGCGGAACCGGAAGGATTTTCGCACCAACGCCCGTCCGCTCGAAAATTCGAAATCGACGCCCATCCGGTCCGGTTGCGGTTTCACGGCATAGAGCGCCGCGTTGAGATCGACGGAAGGCTTCTGGTTGCGGAAGACGAGCGAGAGCGGATTTCCGGCCTTCGGCGCGGCCACGATATTGACGAGTTCAAGCGGCTTCTTGTTCTCGTCCAGATATTTCTTGAGAGTCCAGCTCTTGACCGTCGCGCCGCGGTTGGTGAACTCAACGCGGCAGACATCGGTGTCGAGCACGAAGGCTTCCTCCTTCCCGGCAGCGACCGGTGTGGATTCGACTGGGGCCGCGGACGGCGCCGGTGTAGACGGCTTCGAGTTTGCGGCAGCCTTGCTGGTGGCGGCAGGCTCGGACTTTTTCGCCGCGGGTGCGATCGTCTGGTCCTTATAGAAATAGGGCGTCAGGAACAGCACCGCTCCCATCAGGATGAAGGCTATCAGAAGCCGGTGTTCGGTCGAAAGCTCGAACTTCTTTTTCGGAGGGCCAGCCGGAGCCGGAGATTGAACGTCGCCGTTATTGAGATCGGACATTGTGTTTTTAACGAACCGGGTCGATGCCGCCCTCGTGGAACGGATGACAGCGAGCGAGGCGCTTGATGCCAAGCCAGACGCCTTTGGCCGCGCCGTACTTCACGACTGCGTGGTGCATATAGTCGGAACAGGTTGGATGGAAACGGCATGCCGATGGGAGCAGCGGCGACACCGCGTACTTATAGAGGCGCAAAAGCCCAGTGACTAGCCGTTGCATTTGAAGAACAGCTTTTCCACTTCGCGCTCGATCTCCGCGAAGGGCGCGAGAAGAATCCGGGAGCGGGCATTGAGAACGATTTCCCAACCGCCGCCAAGTAGAGCGAGGCGCGGACGAAGAGCTTCGCGGAGACGGCGTTTCATGCGATTTCGAACAACGGCGCACCCCATTGTCTTTGTTACGGTGAAGCCGACTCGAGGGGGAGCGAAGACATGGGCGAGATTCGGGGCAGGATCGCGCAGGCAGAACGCCGCGAAAAAGGGCCCGGAAAACCGGACGCCCCCGTCGTAAACTTTGCGAAAATCCTTCGATTGCAGGATCCTTGCACTTTTTGGGAAACCCGCGATGAGGTTACCTCTCGGAACTCACGGTTAACTTCGCGCGCCCGCGCGAGCGACGGCGCGAGAGAACGGCGCGACCGTTCTTGGTCTCCATCCGGGTGCGGAATCCATGAACTTTGGCGCGCTTCCGGTTGTTTGGTTGGAACGTACGTTTTGGCATCTGATTCTCCGGGCCGAAGAGACCGAAAGTCCGTCATGGCCCAAATGGTTGAAATTACAGTATAGGGCAGCGGGAGGGTGTGGAACAAGTGGGTGTCGCGAGGTGCGGCGGGAGCCGAATCGGCACGGGGTCTCACGTTACGATATGCTGACCAAAACAGCGCCGCCCAACGTGGCTCGAAAACTCGGTCTGTGCGAACCTCTGTCACCGATTGACGAAGCCGGCATCGGTGAAGTGTGGAAGGCGTGCGAGTAGTTCGAGTTCCTGGCATGCTTGACAGGTGAAGGCTCTGAAGTGTACAAACAGACTGACCCCATGCGGACACTCTCTAAGCGAGACACCATTGTCGTGACCGCCAGCCTGCTCCTGCTTGGTCCGCGGGCTCCAGCGCCCGCGCAGACTCCCAAACGCGCGCAGGCTCCCGCGTACCGCGCCCCGCGCGGGTCAGACGGTAAACCAAACCTTAATGGAGTGTGGCAGGCTATCGGTTCCGCACACTGGGACGTCGAAGCTCACCCGGCGCGAGCCGGATCCGTCGTCTCGCTTGGCGCGGTTGGCGCGATTCCGGGCGGTTTGGGCGTGGTCGAAGGCGGCAGGATACCGTACCTGCCTTGGGCGGAGCAGAAGAAGAAGGAAAACGCGGAAGGCTGGATGACGCTCGATCCGGAGGTAAAGTGCTATCTGCCGGGCGTGCCGCGTGCCACTTACCTGCCCTTCCCTTTCCAGATTATTCAGACTCCAAATCACATCTTGATCACCTACGAGTTTGCGAGCGCGAGCCGCATCGTTTATATGAACCGTCCCGATTTCGAAAGCCCGATCGACACCTGGATGGGGCATTCGCGCGGACGCTGGGAAGGCGATACATTGGTGATCGACGTCACAAGTTTCAACGATCAGACGTGGTTTGACAGGGCCGGGAACTTTCACAGCGACGCGCTTCATGTCGTCGAGCGCTACACGGCCGTGAGTCCCGGCGCGCTTCGGTACGAAGCGACCATCGAGGACCCGAAGGTCTTCACGCGTCCGTGGAAGATCAGCCTCCCGCTATACCGGCGCCTCGAAAAGACCGTCCAGTTGCTCGAGTTCAAGTGCGTGGAATTTGTGGAAGAGTTGATGTACGGAAATCTAAGAAAAAAAGCGGGCAAATGATATGAAACAGACACTCGTTGCGTTTCTCGCCCTCGTATCCCTTGCGCCATTACCGGCGGCGGAGCAGTCCGCGGTCAGGCGAACTGCGTGGGGCGCGCCCGACCTTCAGGGGATTTGGGATTTTGCAACCATCACGCCTCTCGAGCGCCCGGCCACCCTTGCCGGGAAAGAAGTGCTCACCAGCGAGGAAGCGGCCCAATTCGAAAAGCAGACGCTCGAACAACGCAACCCGGATCGCCGCGACGGCACACGCGAAGCCGATGTCGGCCGCGCCTACAACGAATTCTGGTGGGATTTTGGATCGAAGATTATCGGCACCAGACGCACCTCCCTGGTTGTGGACCCTCCGGACGGAAAGATCCCGCCGCTGACGGAAGAAGGGAAGAAAAAAGGCGCGGCGTTAGCTGCCACGCGTTCTGGCTTTGCCTCAGGTCCTGAAGATCGCAATCTCTGGGAGCGCTGCATTGTCGCCCCCAATGCCGGCCCGCCGATGCTTCCGAGCGCGTATAACAACAACGTTCAGATCTTCCAGACTCCGGACTCCGTCACTATCTTTAATGAGATGATCAACGACGCGCGCGTCGTGCCGCTCGACGGCCGTCCGCATGTCGCGGAAAACATCCGCCTTTGGCGCGGCGACTCCCGCGGACGCTGGCAGGGAGACACTCTGGTCGTCGAGACCACGAATTTCCGGGATGACGGCGCCTTCCGGGGCGCGACTGCTTCGATGCGCCTGGTGGAACGCTTTCGCCGCGTGGATGCCGAAACGCTCCTCTATGAGTTCACGGTGAGCGATCCGGCTACGTGGACCAAGCCTTGGTCCGTGGCCCTGCCGATGAAGAGAACCGCGGGCCCAATTTACGAGTACGCTTGCCACGAAGGAAATTACGGAATGGTCAATCTCCTCTCGGGCGCCCGCGCACTGGAGAAGAACCAGGGTGAATCTTCGAAGCCCGATTCTTCAAAACCGAGGTGAATGCAATGCGAATGGCAATTTTCGCGCTCTACTTCCTGACGATTATCGCGGCTGCGCCTCTGCGCGCCCATCACGCTTTTGCAGCCGAATTCGACGCCAACAAGCCGGTCCGGCTGGAGGGTACGGTTACCCGGATGGAATGGATAAACCCCCACGCCTGGATCCATATCGAAGTGAAAAAGGCGGATGGCACGGTGGAGAAGTGGATGATCGAAGGCGGCACGCCCAACACGCTGCTGCGCCGCGGTTTTAACAAGAACTCTTTGCAGATGGGAACTGTCATCATTGTGGACGGTTATCAGGCCAAGGACGGATCGAGCAAGGCTAATGGCCGGGATCTCACTCTCCCAGGCGGAAAAAAGCTGTTCCTGGGATCCTCCGGGACCGGAGCTCCGCGCGACGGCCGCGATCTAACCGAGCCAAAGCGCTAATACTTGATCGCGCCCCATTTTCTGCTGTGGCTTGAAAAGACAGACTGGGAGCATCGCACTTCATGAATCGCTGTGGGTGTACCCAATCGTCGAGTCCGTGCACGTCCTGACCCTGTGCCTTTTTCTCGGAACCGCCGTGATGGTCGGCGGCTTCTGTGCCTCGTTTTGAAGCGAGTGCCCGTATCCGAAGTTCTGACGCGGCTCCGGCCGTGGATGATGGCGGGTTTCGCGTTAGTGGTTGTCTCCGCAGGGCTGTGCGAAGCTACCTCGATCGGAGCGGCCATCCGCAACTGGCAATGGCTGTTTCCCGTAATCGAATCCTTCCATCTGCTCGCGCTGGCTCTGATTGGTGCAGCAGTCCTGCTCGTCGACCTGCGCCTTCTCGGACTCGGTCTGCGGAGCCGGCGCGTTGCCGGACTGGCTCGGGACGCCGAGCCTTGGCTCGTCGGCGGTCCCTCGGTCAAGATCGCTTCCGGCGTAATGCTTTTCAACAGAGTCCATCAAGTGTTTACTACAGCGGTGCGTTCTGGGTCAAAATCTCGGCGCTCCTTCCGGCGCTCGTCTTCACGTTCACATTGCGGAGGAAGGTCACATTTGGCGAAAGTGCGATGAGGCCCGTCTCGTCCCGGCCCGTGTTTTCCGCTGAAAACAGTCTCCCTCACAACTGTCGAGTCGGCACGCAGGACTCCATGCGCCACAATCTTCAAAGTGAACAGTAGTGGCGCTAGCGTCCCTTTTCTCTTGTTGCGTCATGCCAGTAGTGCTCATGGCACCGCTGGCACACGTCGTACACTTGGCCGCCGGCCTCGAATAGCTGTTCGGGGTTCTTGGCATCCACGGCGCGCACGGCAAGGAGGGCCGCATCGGTTAGAGCTCGGGCGTTGGTGTACCATGTGCCCCTGTCCTTGGGCCTGTCGCCGATCAAGAGCAAATTCCCGGCCTCGGCGAGCGTCACCGCACTTGCTCGCACCTCGGCCCATTCCTCGTCGTTCTTTGGCGCGATCTCCTGCGTCCCCTCGATCGTAATGATCGTACCCACGGAGTCGAAGATGACCTCGGAGGAAGGGTGAACCGTCGATTCCATTAGTTCGCGGACCGTGGCCACTGGCTTAAAAGGAAGCTGACGCGTGCAGCCCGCCGCCAGGATCGCGAAGGACGAAACCAGAACGGTACGCAAAGAATCATGCTGAACCATCACGCGGACTCCACCTCTGAATTCACCGACCGGATCAACGCGTGAATGTAGCCATAGCCGAGCGCGAACGCCTGCAACCCGCCGGGATCGTCCGGATGGCGCGGCATATGATCGGGACAGATGGAACCGGAAAACTGAGTGTCGCGGAGTATCCGCATCACCTGGAAGAAGTCCATGTCACCTTCGTCGGGGTAGACCTCCGCGAAGTTGTGAAGGCCGCCGCTGATATTGCGCATGTGGATCTGGTGAATCTTGCCGCGTTCGCCCAGGTACTTAACAATCGGCAACACTTCCGCTTTCGGATTCTTCAGCCCCTCCCCAGTTGTTCCCAGGCACAACTGGAATCCGTTGTAAGGGCTGTCGATGATGGACTCATACCGCCGGATGGCGTCGAAAACGGACGGAGAATCCCAGTTGTCCGCGCCCTGGTAGCCGAACGGAAGCCCCGGCGGGTCGTAGGGATGGCAGGCCATGCGGACACCGTTCTCCTTTGCCACGGGGATCACCCGTTCGAGGAAAAGCGTGATCCGCTCCCAGTACTCTTCCGAACTAACGCGGCCCGACGACCCGGTGGGAAGGTCGCGCCAGTTGTTCTCGAGTTTGAAGGCGGCATACGTCGAACCGCCGCGGCCCGGCCGGGTTTCGTTTCTACGGATGGGGATCACGGTCCAATGGTATGTGATAACGCGCACCCCGACTTGGGCGGCCTTGCGGATGTTTCCTACGACGGTCTCAAGTTCACGGTCGCGTTCCGAGCCCTTGGGTAGCGTGATGTAGGTGGGTTGCATACGGATAGCTTCGAAGACCACGCCGTAGCGGTCGCAGTTATCCTTCATCCGCTTCAGATTATCCGGATCCCAGCCGCCGCCCTCGCGGCGATCTGCGATGCTGATCGTGAGGTGCCTGACGCCGTGGCGCAGGTTGTACTCCAGGTTGGCCTTCGCGGTCATGTCCGCGCCGGGTCCGCCGGCGACGCTGTGATAGTCTCCGCCCGTGTGCATGAGCGTGTTGGGTCTTGTGGGCCGCCTTGTCTGAGCAGTTGATGGCAGCTGGATCGGGGCGCCGGCCGCACTCGCCGCTACTGCGCCCTTTACCAAGGTTCTTCGTCGCATAGTGGAAGTCTCTGGCGTTCATCATACACCGCCCGGCCCACGGGCGAGAGCAGGTAGAGCACTCCTCCACCGGGTCTCTCCTTTGATCGAGGGACGCACCGCATCGAAGTACTCCCGGGCGGATTTCAGAATCTGCTCCGAAACCGCGTAAATGGTAACCGTCACTGGCGCGGCATGGCTCGTTGAATCGCAAAGATCGAGGGTCGGCAACACTCATCTCATTGAACGTTGGACGATCGCGGTCCCGGTCATGCCGATGCCTAACCGGGCATCTACAGCGCTCTCCGCTTCGGTAACCGCGGGTTGCTTTGTCGAAGCGTTCCGGAAAGGATCAAGCGGGAAATCTCGACGCCTGCCGAAGACTCCCCGCTGAAGGGGCCCGGCCTGCCGAATTGAGGCTCGGAACTGTGCCAAGCCCCGCGGCGTTTCTCACTGGTCTACGAACCCTGTTAGAAATCGGATATTGACTTACGCGGGGGGAATCCCTCAGAATAAGGATTCCGGCTGCTCCCCGGTCTGTTTCACGCCCAAAGCTCTGGTTGCCTGTTCGCTCAATAGTCCAATTATGACGAACCGGAAGTTTAACCCGCTCAACGTGTTTCTGTTTCTGGCAGCCCTGGCCCTGTTTGGCAGTGTGCTTACGGGCGCACCGACGCCAGCCAAAAAGAAGACAGCCGCCAAGCCCGGCGCAAAGAAAGCTGTTGCCTCCTCTGCCGCGAAAAAAAAGAAGAGGGCCGCCGGAACGGGCGGCTTCTGGACTGAGCCCACGTTTGCGGACTCGACGGCCGGCGACAGCGTCGATGGAGAAGATCTGGACGTCCGGCGGGCGGCAGTCGAGTCTCTCGGCAAATTCAACGGGTCAGTCGTCGTCGCCAACCCGGAGTCGGGGCGAATCCTGACGATGGTCAACCAGAAACTGGCGCTTGGCGGCGGATTCCAACCTTGCTCCACGATCAAGATTCCCGTCGCGCTTGCGGCGTTAAGCGAAGGTATTATCGATCGCAATACTCCAGTTCGCGTCTATGGTAAGACCACGCTCAACCTGACTCACGCCATCGCAAAATCGAACAATCCTTACTTTGCGAACCTCGGCATCAAGCTCGGATATGAGCGTGTCGCCTACTACGCCCATCTGTTCGGACTGGGTGAAAAGGCGGGTCTCGACATCGAGGGCGAGCACGCCGGACGCTTTCCCAAGGCTCCGCCTAAGAACGGGGGAGTCGGCATGCTGACAAGTTTTGGCGAAGAAATCTCGCTTACGCCGCTCCAACTCACGGCTTTCATGTCCGCGATCGCGAATCAAGGTACGCTGTACTACCTCCAATACCCGCGCTCCCAGAGTGATGTGGCGAGTTTTACTCCCCGCGTAAAACGCAGGTTGGATATTCAACGGTTGATCCCCGAGGTGCGGCCCGGCATGTTTGGGGCCGTCGAGTTCGGCACGGCGCGCCGCGGCTTTCAGGCCGATGTTCCTTTCGCGGGTAAGACAGGCACCTGCAGTGAAGCCCGAACTCATCTGGGCTGGTTTGGATCGTTTAACGACTCAGGGCCGAACAAGCTCGTCGTTGTCGTTTTGCTCACGGGCGGAAAGCCATCGATCGGCCCGCAAGCGGCAGGTATCGCCGGCGATGTCTACAGGCGTCTGGCGGCGAACCATTACTTCACCGGGGACCATACCGCTTCCAGGCTGACAGGAAGCGGCCCAGAGTCTTCTACTCAGGCTTGTTGCGGTCAATAACCCGCTCCGCCATCGCGTACCGCAAAGCGTCCAGCCCTTGGCCGGTTGCGCTTGAGATCTCGAAAAACGGCAGACTTCGCGCTTCGGCTAACCCTCTCAAGGACTCGATCCGCGCCGGGTCCTGAGCCGCGTCCAGTTTGGTCGCAACAAGCAGCATCGGCTTCGCGGCGAGCGCCTCGCTGAACGCCGCGAGTTCCTGCATCACGATCTCAAAATCGCTTACCGGATCGCGGCCGCTCTCTTCGGAAACGTCAACCAGATGCGCCAGGACCCGCGTGCGTTCGATGTGGCGAAGGAACTGGATGCCGAGACCATGGCCTTCATGCGCGCCTTCGATCAGTCCCGGAATGTCCGCTACTACGAAACTCGTGAAATCGTCGAACTGGACCACGCCAAGTTGAGGTTCAAGCGTCGTGAACGGATAGGCGGCGATCTTCGGGCGGGCGGCGGAAATGCGGGAAATCAGCGTGGATTTCCCTGCGTTCGGAAATCCCACAAGACCGACGTCGGCCAGAAGCTTGAGTTCCAGCCGCAGGCGCTTTTCCTCGCCGGGCTTCCCGGGCTCATGCTCGGTCGGCGTCTGATGCGTGGCCGTTGCGAACCGCGCGTTGCCTTTCCCGCCGCGTCCGCCGCGCGCGACGACGATGCGGTCTCCCACAGTGTCGAAATCGTGGAGCAGTTCGCCGGTTGCGTCGTCGTAGATCAGGGTCCCAACCGGCACCTCAAGTTCGATCGAATGGCCCTCAGCCCCGGTGCAGTTGCTGCCCTCACCGTGCCGTCCGCGCTGCGCCGTGTGTTCGGGATTGAAACGGAATTGGAGCAGCGTGTTCCGGTGGCCGCTCGCCGTCATTGTGATGTCGCCGCCGCGCCCTCCGTCTCCACCGCTCGGTCCGCCCCGTGGCACGAACTTCTCGCGGCGGAAGGCCAGGCAGCCGTTCCCACCGTCACCTGCTTTTACGGAAATGCGTACTTCGTCGATAAACATAGAAAAGCCGCCCTAACTGCAAGGCGGCTCCGCGCTGCACGATGCTGATGAAACGGAACTAGGCTACCGCTTTGATACTGACGAACTTGCCCATGCGGCCGCGGTCGCGGAATTCCACCACTCCGGTGGTTTTCGCGAACAGCGTATCGTCCTTACCCCAGCCGACATTCTCTCCCGGCTTGAGCTTAGTGCCACGTTGCCGGACTATGATCGAGCCACCCGGGACGAGTTGTCCGCCAAACACTTTTATGCCCAACCGCTGTGCATTCGAATCGCGGCCATTCTTCGAACTGCCTAAACCTTTTTTATGAGCCATAACCTACCTACGCCAAGATATCTGAAACCTTCACTTCCGTGAAGGACTGCCGGTGCCCGATCGTCTTCTTGTACTGCTTCTTGCGTTTGAACTTGAATACGATGATCTTGCCGGCGCGATCGTTGCCTACGATCGTAGCCTTGACCCTCGCGTTCGCGGCTTCGGCGCCGGCAACGAGCGTGCTGTCGTCCTTGAAGACGGCGAGCGTGGGGAACTCGACTTCCGATCCGATCTCGCCGATCAATTTTTCGACGCGAAGCGTCTCACCGGGCGCAACCCGATACTGCTTCCCGCCCGTTTCGATAATTGCATGCATTGGGAATTCCTCTGTCTGGCCCGGACACACGTAGCGTGCCGGGATCCGGAGTAAATACAAGTGTACAACAACCGGCGACGGAATCCAAATGGGAGGTAGTGCGCTAACACAGATTTAGCGCACTACCTCCAAATGAGAACTTGTCGCAGATGTCCCAGGCAGCGATTCCGCAACCGGGTAAAAATTCCCACCAAGTGCAATGAGAGGCTAGAGATCCTGGCAGTTTGGTCCGAAGGCAGATTCCCGTGTAGCCACCTTAGCCATTCGCGACCGTAGCGCTTTGTTCTACCGGATCCGAAACGAAATCACGCTTTCAGGGGCGGCGTCCTGCTCATCCACTCCGCGAACGTCGCTGAACCGCGGCCCCGCGCGCAAGGCGCCGCTGAAACGGTCAAGTTGCGTGGGCAAACCCACGGCGTAGACTTCGACGCGCCCGTCCTCAAGGTTCCGGGCGTAGCCGTCAATGGAGTTCTCGCGTGCCGCGCGCTGGGCGAATGCCCGGTATCCGACGCCCTGCACGCGTCCGCTGATGAAATATCGTCTCGCAGCCCTGGTCAGAACGTGATTCCTACCAGAAACACGGCCTGGTTGCGATTTGAAATGAACTCGGTGAGGGCCGCTGGAATGATATTCCGCGTACCCCAGCGAGTGTAGCGGATTTCTGGCGAGACCTTGACTCGATTCAGATTCAGCTCCAGGCCGCCGCCGGTTACCAATCCCCTGTTCGTTCGATCGCCGATACCAAGGGTCCCGACGAACTGCTTAAAGCCACTAAGGCGATGGAACGAGTAGCCGCCGTTCAAGAACAGCCGCACCGGTCCCCGTCCGTGGACGTGTTTCGCGAGCAGCGGAAACTCCCAGGTGCTGCCAGTGGCGGTCGAGTACTCGGCGTTCCTGTAAAGAGCGTCGGCTTCGAGTGTAAGCCCTTTCAGGATGCGGACCTCGACGCTCGGTCCAAAGGTGTAGCGTTTCGATTCTAGAGTGAAAGGCGTCCGGTTCTGGATCGTCTGGAACGCGTCATTCACGGGGACGCCAAGGCGGGCGCCCACGCGCACTCGCTGCGGAAACGCGGGCGCGGCCGCCAGCCAAAATGCCAGGGTGAGCATCGGAACAATCGCGGAGAGCTTCATACGTTATGATGACTCCTTATGAAACGCATGGTGCTCGCGTCTCTGTTTGCGGCTTTTCTTATCTTCGCCGACCTGCCTACGCGGAGTCCATTTCCTGGACAGGCGCGAGTGACGCTTTCAATTCGAGACGCGCATGGGAATCCAACGGGTTTGCGGCTGCGCGTGACCAACGCGGCTGGCGAATATTTCCCACCGCTTGGGCATCTGCCGGTACCCGATGGCGCGCGCCGTTCGGCCACGGATCTGATCCTGGGGGATGGCGGCGCCGCTCCCCTTGAAGTTCATGCC
Organism: Bryobacterales bacterium; assembly: GCA_009697455.1. GTDB lineage: Bacteria > Acidobacteriota > Terriglobia > Bryobacterales > Bryobacteraceae > SYKU01. The sequence continues at coordinate 8,843 of SHUI01000056.1, read as the reverse complement.
TTGGTCTACGACGGTGCGCAAATCGATCTGCCACCGGGCACGTACAACTTTCACGCCCGTAAAGGTCTCGAATACGAGTTTGTCAATCAACGCGTGGAGATTGCCAAAGGCGGCGAACAGACGGTGCGCCTGCCGCTGCGGAAGTACGCCGATTTCGAAGCCAAGGGCTGGTATCCAGGTGACACGCACATGCATTTTCCGGACCTCAACGGTGTGCGGTATCAGATGGAATGCGAAGGACTGCGCGTGTGCAGTTTGCTGCTGTTGAAAAGCGGGTATCCCAATGGGCGTCCGGGCGACGGGCATTTTCAGAACGTGGAACACTTCACTGGAAAGCTTGCCGCGGTCTCGGATGCCAAGCACTTCGTGAAGGTCGGCGAAGAGTTCCGTCACGGCCTGCTCGCCCATTTGATTTTTCAGAATCTCAAGTCCATCGTGTGGCCGGTGAGCACTGGCGGACTGCGGGAGAACGGTGCGAGGGGATTCGACTGGCCGCTGATGCTCCATGCCTGCGACGATGCGCATAAGCAAGGCGCTCTCGTCACGTGGGCGCACTGGCCGTACCCTTCGATGGAAGCGCCGATGGATATCGCTCTCGGCCGCGTGGATTCTCTCGATATTCTGACCACGGGGAATCCGTTTGAACACCATCCAATCCTCACGGACATTTACAAGATGCAAGGGCCTAAGGCGTACTCGACGGCGCCTATCGAGATGTACTATCACTATCTGAACTGCGGATTCCGGCTCGCCGTTTCTTCTGGTTCTGACAAGATGGGGCTCAATCCCCCTATGGGTAGCGCGCGAACGTACGTGAAAACGGAGGGCGCTCTTGGTTACGATTCATGGATTGAAGGCATTCGCAAGGGGCGCACGTTCATCAGCACGTATCCGCTGCTTGAGTTTTCGGTGAATGGCAAGGAAGCGGGAGACACAATCACGCTCGCACCAGGGAAGGCGAGACTCAAGGTGAAGGCGCAGGCACGGTCGCTCGAGGCCTACGAAGTGCTTGAAATACTGGTGAACGGGAAGGTGGTGCGGACGGTGAAGCCGGCGGGCGCGAAATTCGAGGCGTCGATAGAAGATGTTATCGAAGTGGATAGCGGCGGATGGGTCGCGGCGCGTGCGCACGGCCGGAAGATGCTCGAGTACGGCGCGACGTGGTGGAAGATGCCTGTGTTCGCGCACACTTCGCCCGTGTATTTAGACATGAAAGGGCGTCCGGCGCCAGCGGCGGAATCGGCGGCGCTGCTTCTCGATCAACTGGAGTACCTGGAACGTTGGGCTGAAAGCCGTGCGAACTTCCCGAGGCCGGAAGACCGAACGGAGGCGTTGCGGTACGTCGCGGAGGCGAAGGCGATTTACGAAAAGCGGGCGAGAGAATAGGGACTATACTAAGGGCCTGTCAGGAAATAGCTGTTCCAAGTCTGCACTTGGGACTTTGCTGGCATCGTCGTTGGTGGCCTGCCACATTTCATGACACGCGTGTAGCTCGCAACCTCGGTTTTGTTGTGATCACGACCGGCAGGGATCTCGAACGGGTGTTCAGCCGGTTCAGCGGCGCCCCGAGCCCGCCCGCGCATACTCCGAAATACTGAGATCGCCGCTGCCTGTGAGTCCATTTCGAGCGCACTCCCCAAGTTGGGAAATGGTCGCGCTACACTTCGACCGAGCCTCGGCGACAGGCTCTCGTCGGAGAAAAGCTCATCCGTAGGCTTTACGCTCCGACGCCAGTTCAGCCGCATACGGGAGATAGTCAGAAAATCCTCCGGTACGAGTTGAGGCTAATCATTCAGAATTTGCCCCTGTAACCCTGTAAGGCTCCGGTCAAGAAGAGACGCATGAAGTTGCGCCATATTGATGGGAACCTCTGCTCTAATTGTGTGCCCTTCACGTTCCCGACCCGCGAAATGCCTGAGATACTGATTGAGGGGGAGGCTGCAGACCGCGAATGCGCTTCGCACCGATCGAGGGCGAATGCCGGCATTCGATTCCACCTTGCCTGCCAGAACCGAAAGAGAGGAATCTGACCACGCAATTCGTATTCTCAAATCTTGCGCTGGCGCGACGCCTGGAAGAAGCTGAGGCGCTTGCGGGCGTCGCAACGGCTGAGGCGGGCGGCGGGCAAGTCATGCACCTCGCGGGGGCGCATGCGGTCTTCATGGGCGATGGTTCTCCGTTGACGCAAGTCGTCGGACTCGGTCTCAACGGTCCGGTAACAGCACAAGATCTCGATCAAGTCGAGGAATTCTTCAGAAGCCGCGGCGCAACCATCAATCTGCACGCCTGCCCGCTTGCGGACCCAACCCTGTTTGAGCTCGTGGGCGAACGCTGCTACAAGACGGTCGAGTTCAACAACGTGCTGGTCCGCGCGCTCAGCCCCGAGTTCGCGCCGCCGCCACCTCCGCCGGGCGTCGAAGTCCGGATCGCCAAGGAATCCGACATGACGGTGTGGGCCAACCTCCTGGCGCGGAGTTTCTTCGAGCACGGTGCGATCACGGCCGAGGAGATCGAGATCGGCATGAAGCTGTTTCAGACGACGGACTCGCCCTGCTACCTCGCCCTCCTGGACGGTCAGCCTGCCGCGGGCGCGTCGATGGGGTGGCGCGACGATTTGGCCATCCTGTACGGCGACGGCACGCCGCCCGAATTCAGGGGACGCGGAGCGCACATGGCGCTGATTTACGCCCGGCTTGCGGACGCGGTCTCCAAGGGATCCCGGATGGCGACGGCTTCCACGCTGCCCGGCAGTATATCGCAGCGAAACTACGAGCGCACGGGATTTCGCGTGGTGTACACGAAGGCCTTGATGCAAAAGAAGTAGGGCAAGCCCTGAAGGTTACGCGGACCCTGCTACGATAATATCCGGATGCGTGCGGCTCTCGCGGCAATCTTTCTTGCATGGCAACTGGGCGCCGAAAGCCGTCACACCGCGGCCGGCCTCCAGCATTTTTACAATCTTGAGTACGACGAGGCCATCGCGGAGTTCGAAAAGGCCGTGGCCGATGAACCACTCTCGGCCGAAACCCACAACAACCTAGCGCAGGCGCTCATGTTTCGCGAAATGTACCGCGACGGGGCGCTTGAGACGGAACTGGTCACGGGAAACAACGCGTTCCTGCGCCGGCCGAAGATGAACGCGCCGCCGGAGGTGGAGAAGCGCTTTTTCGCCGAAGTCCAGATTGCAATGCAACTGAGCCAGCGTGAAATTGCTAAGAATCCCCGCGACGTCGAAGCGCTTTACGCCCTAGGGATTTCCCACGCGCTGCGGGCGAACTACAACTACCTTGTTAGGCGGGCGTGGCGCGAGGCACTGCAGGACGCGACCGCGGGATGGAAGCTGCACGTGAAGGTCTCCGGGATCGATCCGTCGAACGCCGATGCCCGCCTGGTGCAAGGCGCGCACGACTACGTGGTGGCCAGTCTCCCGTGGGCTTACCGGATGCTAGGCTTTCTGGCGGGATTCAGCGGCAATCGCGAGCAGGGCATTCGCACTCTTGAGGAGGTCGCGAGGAACGGCAAGCGCACGAGCGTGGATGCGCAGATTTTCCTCTGCGCACTTTACCGGCGCGAGGGCAAGCCGCGTCAAGTGCTGCCGCTGATCGACAGCCTGCTCGCACGGTTTCCGCGTAACCACCTGCTGCGGCTTGAGCAGGCGCAAATGTACGGACAGATCGGTGACAAAGCGAACGCGGTCGCGAGCATTCTTAAAGTGAGCGAGATGAAGAAGGCTGGCGCCCCGGGGTACTCTGCGATTCCATGGGAGAAGCTCCACTACCACTTGGGGACGGTCCACTTTTGGTATCGGGATTATGCGGAGGCGCTGGATCTGATGACGAAGGTCATCGCCGGTGCGGAGCGGGTGGACTTGAACACCGGGGCGATTGCGTGGCTTCGTACGGGTCAGATCTACGATCTGACGGATCGCCGGAAGCAAGCGATAGAGGCTTATCGTAAGGCAATTCAGTTCGCGCCGGAGGCCGATGCGGCTAAGGAATCGAAACGGTATTTGAGTTCGCCGTATCGGCGGGAGAAGGGGCTGTAGCCAGTACTGCGCCATAATCAACTAATGAAGAGAATTCCGCAACCTCTCGTCTTGTTCCTTTTGGCCGCCAACTTTGTTTCGGCGGCGACTTGGCAAATCGACACCGCGCATTCCAGCGCCCAGTTCGCCGTCCGGCACATGATGGTCTCGACCGTAAGAGGCGAGTTTGGCGGCGTGAAGGGGAAAGCTGAATACGATGGAGCCGATCTGTCCCAGGCGAAGCTTGACGTAACCATTGACGTGGCTACGCTTGTGACGCGGGAGCCCAAACGGGACGCCCACCTGAAGTCCCCCGATTTTTTTGACGTTGCGAAGTTCCCGCTGATTGAATTCCATGCGAAGAACTTCGCGCGCGACGGCCAGGGCAAGTTGAGGATCACGGGCGCGCTCACGATGCATGGCGTCACGCGTGATGTGACGCTCGACGTGGAGGGTCCGTCGCCCGAACTCAAGGAAGCAGGCGGCAGGTCGCGGATTGGGGCGTCGGCGACACTCAAGATCAGTCGCAAGGATTTCGGGATGACGTGGAACCGCGTTATCGAAGCGGGCGGTCTAACCGTCAGCGACGAAGTGGCGATTACGCTTGATGTCGAGTTACGAACCGCGAGCCAGTAGTGGGGAATGATCGCCGGTTGCCGTCTGCCCCGTGACTAAGCTAAGGGAAGGCAGACCACGAAAGGCGATGGTCTGCCCCACTCACGGAAGCCAGGCCTCAAGCGGCGCTCGGCGCGAATTTTTCAAAGCGGCCGGTGGGCGCCGCCGTCCAAGAGAGAATCTTCGGTAACGCCGCGAGGGCGGCCTTCTCGCCCGCCTCAATTAATTGGTCCGCGTTCCCAAACGCGTCCCACGCCATTTCTGAAACGTCCGGCGCGATCACCAGATCGGATTGACGCCGCCACGCTCCCTCCGCCTGCCGCTGCATGATTTGGAAACACCGGTTGACCACCTGAAGCATGTTGTCGGGCGCTTCGGCTTTACGCCGCATCGGAAGGTGAACGGAAATGACGCGGTCGACCCCCAGGGCTCGGAGCGGCTTAGCTGGAATTTCCATGCTCATCGCGCCGTCAACCAGAAACCGGCCTTGGTGTACGACCGGCTGAAACAGCCCGGGGTAGGAACAGCTTGCCCGGATGGGCAGACTTACATCGCCCGTCCCGCTGAATATGACAGGATTGCCCGTTGCGAGGTCCGTTGCGACAACGGCGAGCGGGATCTGCATCTCTTCGAAGCTCCCCCTCTTGAGCAGCCGCCGCAGGAACTGCGTCATGCACTCGCTTTTCGCAAGCCCCATGGCAGACAAACGCCAGCTTGCCACGTCCTTGAATCGCATGGAAGCGCCGACGAGCCCGATCTCGTCGGCGCTTGCACCGCTGGCGAACGCTGAGGCAACGATCGCTCCGGCGCTTACCCCGGCGATGGCATGCACGGGGATTCCGTAGCGCGCAAACACGCGCAATACTCCAACATGGGCGATTCCCCGGGCGAAACCTCCGCCCAAGGCGAGACCGATACTAGGCCCAGCCGTGCTCCCGTTGGAACCGCCCTTACTCCGATTAATGCTCGACACTTTTCTCATACTTAGCTCCAGCCCAATTGCGCCTATCTAAGCCATCAATAACTTGGATGCGGGCCCGCGAATTCGGGTTTCCACGCTATACTGAAACCCTGCTAGTACCAAATGCCTATGCTGGATGAGCCACCGCCATTCCTGGGAACCTGGCGGCGCGTTTACACCGCCGTTCTGATCTACCTCGTTTTGCTTATCGCCGGATTCCGGCTATTTATGAGGGTGTTTTCGTGAAATTGAGAATTTTCCCGGCCTTAGCCTGCCTGTTCGGATACGTGGCCGTTCTGCCCGCGCAGCGTAACCTCACTGGAGCGGTCGAAATCAAACTCGCCCTCGACAAGCTGAACGTTCTGGGAAGCGCCCTCATGATCGCGGCGCACCCCGACGACGAGAATACCGCCATGCTCGCCTACCTCGCGCGTGGCCGGAAGGCGCGTACCGCCTATCTTTCCACCACGCGCGGTGAAGGCGGCCAGAACCTGATCGGCTCTGAGCAAGGCGAACAATTGGGGGTAATCCGCACGCAAGAGCTATTGGCTGCGCGCAAGGTGGACGGGGCCGAACAGTACTTCACCTCTGCCGTGGATTTTGGGTTCTCGAAGACCGCGGATGAGACCATCACCCGCTGGGGACGCGAGGAAATCCGGGGCGACATGATGCGGATCATCCAGCAATTCAAGCCGGATGTAATCATACTTCGCTTCTCCGGCACTCCGAGGGACGGGCACGGACAGCACCAGGCATCCGCCATTCTGGGCCGGGAGGCTTTCATCCAGAGTTCCTGGAAGGCCAAGCGCCTGCTCTTCAATACATTCGCATTCACGGTCGAGCAGGAGCGCGAAGCGGCTTCCGCGCCGGGGCGTATCGAGATCGACACCGGGGAATTTGATCCGATCCTCGGAAAATCCTACACGGAGATCGCGGGCATCAGCCGGAGCATGCACCACAGCCAGGGAATGGGCTCGGCCGAGCGGCGCGGTCCGCAGAAGAATTACCTCACAGTCGTGGAGGGCGAGAAGGCGTCGAAGGACATTTTCGACGGCATCGATACTTCCTGGAACCGAGTGGAGGGTGGCGCGCCGGTGGGAAAACTGCTGGAAGAGGCCGCGCGGACCTTTGACATGAGCCATCCGGAGAAGACGGCGCCTCTGCTCCTCAAAGCACGGCCACTGGTCGAGAAGATTCGCGACCCCTGGGGCGCGGTCAAATTGGTCGAACTTGATGAGGCAATTGCGCTCTGCTCGGGCCTTTGGCTGGACGCAACTGCCGACCGCTACCGGGTCATCGAGGGCGATCCCGTCAAAGTGACACTCACGGCGATCAACCGCTCACGCCTCGCATGGCAATGGAACGGCGTTCCGCTTGCCTACAACCAGCAGAGGACGCAGACGGCGTCACTTAAGCCCGGGGAACCCGGCCGGTTTACGATCAAGAACGGCGAAACCGCAATTGAGATCGAACGAAGGGTGAACTACCGCTACGTGGACCCGGTTGAAGGCGAACTGACGCGGCCCGTGGACGTCGTGCCCGCGGTTTCCGTGAACGTGCCGGCTGCCGCCGTGATTTTCCCAAGCTCGCAACCGAGAGCGGTCGATATCCAGGTGATCGCCAACATGTCTGGCGCGGGTGGCGAGGTGCGCATCGAATTGCCCGACGGCTGGAAAGCGGAACCCGCGGCTCGCAAGTTTCAACTTGCGAAGGCCGCGGAGCAACAGGTAGTATCGTTCTCCGTGACGCCGCCTCCGGGCGAATCGGTAATTCGCGCGCGCGCCGTGGCCACTATCGGCGGGAAGAACATTTCGACGGGCCTGCGGGTCATCGCCTATCCGCACATTCCGCCGCAAACGCTGCTGCCGCCGGCTGAAATTCGGATGGTTCGTTCGGAGGTCAGGAATCTCGCAAGGAACGTGGGTTACGTCATGGGAGCGGGCGACGAGGTTCCCAATGCCCTGCGCCAGATCGGATCGAACGTGACCCTCATCGATGCCGAGTACCTGGCAGGGGGCAGGCTGAGCGCGTTTGACGCGATTGTCGTTGGCGTGCGTGGCTACAATACGCGTCCGGACCTGCGCGCGAATCACCAGCGCCTCATCGATTACGTGGCTGCGGGCGGAACCATGATCGTGCAATACAACGTAGCCGAAGGCGGACCGTTCGGACGCAGTACGGGAGCGCTGGACCGCGTGGGGCCGTGGCCTTTGAAAGTGGGGCGTGAGCGCGTCACCGTCGAAGAGAGACCCGTGAAGTTTCTGAAACCGGAGCATCCGTTCTTGAATACGCCAAACAAGATCACTCCGCGCGACTTCGAAGGCTGGGTGCAGGAGCGCGGCCTTTATTTCCCGTCCGAATGGGACAGCCGCTATGAGGCGATCCTCGAAACAAACGATCCGGGCGAGAAGCCGCTCTCCGGAGGCCTGCTCTACGGGCGTCACGGAAAGGGCGTCTACATCTATACTTCGTACGTGTGGTTCCGCGAACTGCCCGCCGGTGTCCCAGGCGCATACCGCATTTTTGCGAACCTCCTGAGCGCCAGGTAATGAAACCGCTCGACTGGGTAGTGCTGTGCGCTACTCTCGGCTCGATTATCGGCTACGGACTCTACCGCAGCCGCGGCGCGAACACTGTCGACCGCTATTTGCTCGCCGGAAAGACCATGCCGTGGTACGCCATGGCGCTCTCCATAATGGCGACGCAGGCGAGCGCGATCACCTTTATCTCGACGACGGGCCAATCTTACGTGGACGGAATGCGCTTCGTCCAGTTCTATTTCGGACTGCCGATCGCGATGGTGATCATCTCCGCGACCGTCGTGCCGCGGTTCCACAACGCCGGCGTCTACACGGCGTATGAATATCTTGAAAAGCGCTTCGACGCAAAGACGCGGGCCATCGCGAGCGTGGTGTTCCTGCTACAGCGCGGCTTCTCCGTGGGCCTTGCCCTCTACGCGCCAGCCATCGTTCTGGCCGTCATCTTTGGCTGGCCGGATCAGATCACGACCCTGCTGATGGGCATCGTGGTCATCTGCTATACGGTGATCGGCGGCGTGCAGGCCATCGCCTGGACCGACGTGCAGCAGATGCTGATCATTTTCGCGGGCCTGTTCATCGCGCTTGCCATGATCATCGCGCAACTGCCGCCGGACGTTGGACTCATAGACGCCGTGTATCTCGCGGGCGCAATGGGTAAGCTGAACACCGTGGATTTCACCTTCGATCTGAACAATCGCTACAC
>SHUI01000055.1 GCA_009697455.1 Bryobacterales bacterium | reverse complement strand
GTATGAACGATGGAGTGGTCAACCTCATCGTCAAGGCCGCCTTCAGCCACGGCACGGCAGATCACAGCTACTTTAATAAATTGAGGGCGCGCGCCAACGATGGAAAAAACTCGCATGCCCCTATTGCCGCCGCGCCCGGGCGCCGCCGGCGACTGCGGCGGCCTCTTTCCCGGATACGCGCTCTTCCTGTGCCAACTGGTCCGGCAAAGGCTTCGCGACGCGACCGGTGGCGGCGTGCAGAAACAGGAGCAGGTATCCTCTAATAGTACGGAAGACGTTCATTTTGCTTGCGCCCTTACGGCGCTGTCCGTCCAACCGCAGGGGAACCTCCTCTATTCTGGCCCCAAGCGCGCCGAACTTCAGCAGCATCTCGACGACACATACGAATCCCCGCTCCTCGATAAAGCGTGACCCATAGGCCCTGAGAGCACGGTCAAGAAAAGGTGCGCGATAGACCCGGTAGAACGAGCTGAACGTATAGACCGCGGGCATCCCTGGTGTACAGCGCAGGATCAGGTTTGCGCAGAAGCTGAGGACCTTCCTCCGCAGGTTCGTCCCGACGATTTCACCGCCCGGGGCGTAGCACGACGCCAGTACGAGATCGCGGCCGCCTCGGGCCAGGCGCACCATCGCGGCCAGAATCTCCAGCGAACTCGTGTTGTCCGCTTCGATAGTAACAACCAGGTCCTCGCGCTCGACGCGAAACCTGTTCCAGGCCTGAAATCCGGAGCGAAAGACCCCATCGATTCCTTGGTTGACATCGTGCCGGACTAGGGTTGCGGGAAGCTCCCCGAAAGCGCTAAAAACCGCAGCCGTGCCGTCCCGGCTTCCGTCATCCACGGCGATGAGGTGGCAGTCCTCGCCGTGTTCCACCGCCCACCTCTGAATTGAGGTGAGCAGTTCGGGTAAATTTTCAACCTCGTTATAGGCCGGAATTACGAAATAAATCATCGCGTTTTATGAAGAAAAGCCGAGAATCCGTCTCTGCCATTCGATTGTCTTACCGAGCCCTTCCCGAATATCGATTCTGGGTTCGAAACCGAGCAGGGTTCTCGCCCGGGTGATGTCTGGAATACGGCGCGGCACGTCCTCGTAGTTGCCGCCGATCGACGCGTACGGCACCATCTTAAGGTTCAGCGGCCGCGAAGTACGACACAACTCGTAGATCAACTTGGCGAGATCCAAAATCGTGATTTCCTTCGTGTTGCCGAGGTTTAAAACGATCGCCGGGTCCTTGTCGTACTCCGTCGCAAGAACTATCCCATCCACCAAATCGCTGATGTAAGTAAAGCTGCGTGTCTGTGTGCCATCGCCGTGGATTTCGAGAGGCTGATCTCTCAGCATGGCTTCGATGAACACCGACTGCGGACCACCCCACCAGCTCAGGTGCTGATTCGGACCGTAACTTCCGAAAAATCGAAGAATCGTCACGGGCACTCCGTAACCCGAATGGTAGGCCAGCGCCAAGTGCTCGTCGAACAATTTTGACACTGCGTAAGCCCATCGCGGGACAGTCGTCGGGCCAATCAATGAATCCGACAGCTCGTGAAAGGGAACATTGGGGTTCTTACCGTAGATATCGGAAGTCGACGCCAGTACCACGCGGCGATTGCCGTCCCGCCCCACCTCGAGAACGTTCTTGCCGCCAATGGAATTGATCTCCAGGGTGTCGATGGCCTTCCCGTACCGCGGGATCTTGTAGGCCGCGAGGTGCACGATTAGGTCCGCCGAAGCGAACACTTCGCGCATCGCCGGCAGGTCGCGGACATCCAGCTCGTGAAATTCAAAACCGGAGCGATTCAGGTTATGCTCGATGTTCCGGAGGCTGCCCATCGAGAGGTTATCCAACCCGATTACCGTGTGTCCCCGCGCAAGGAGTGCGTCGGCCAGGTTGGACCCGATAAAACCCGCGACTCCCGTCAGGCCAATTCTCACTTAGTGTACCCCCTGAAGGGAGCTTCGGAAGTCGTGGATCAGATCGCAGACGTACTCAATATCGTCGACAGACATCGCGGAGTGTACCGGTAGTGCGAGAGTCTCGTGGGACGCCTTCTCACTCTCCGGGAAATCGCCCTCAACGTACCCCAGGTCCTTAAAGCAAGGTTGTAAGTGCAATGACAGCGGATAGTAGACCTCCGTGCCAACTCCGTTTTCCTGGAGCCAGGCCTTCAGTCCGTCGCGGTCCTTGCAGCGAACCACGAACTGGTTGTAGACGTGCCGTGTCTGCCAAGGCATCGGTGCCGGTAACGAGAGAGGCAAAGATTTTCCGCCGAGTAGCCGGTGGTAGTGCTCCGCATTTCGCTGGCGCCCGGCCGTCCACTCGTCCAGATACCGGAACTTCACCTTCAGCACCGCCGCCTGCAGCGTGTCAAGCCGCGAGTTGATTCCAACCCATTCGTGGTAGTACTTTTTAAGGCTGCCGTGGACGCGCAGCGCAGCGAGCTTTCGCGCCAACCCTTCGTCGTTTGTGGTGACCATCCCGCCGTCGCCGAATCCGCCAAGGTTCTTGCTCGGGAAGAAGCTGATGCAGCCGATGTCGCCCATGCTCTGCGCCTTGCGGCCTTTGTATTCGGCGCCTATCGATTGGGCTCCGTCTTCGATTACGGCGCACCCTTGGCGCTTCGCGACATCGAGAATCGGATCCATGTCCGCGCACGCGCCAAACAAATGAACAGGAATCACCGCCTTAATGGAGGGGTCCCGCTCTAGCGCATGGCAAGCCTTTGCGGCATCGATGTTGTATGTCCCCGGTTCAATGTCCGCGAACACGGGAACCGCTCCAGCGCGCGAAATCGCGCCCGCGGTCGCAAAGAAGCTGTAGGGCGTCGTAAGTACCCGATCGTCAGGACCTACACCCGCGGCCAGCAAGGCCAAAAAAAGCGCGTCAGAGCCTGAAGCGCAACCCACTGCGAACCGCGTGCCTGTGTATTGGGCAACGAGTTGCTCGAGTTGCTTCACGTCGTCGCCCATGATGAACTTCTGGGAATCCACGACACGGGCGATCTCGCCCAGAATTTCCTCCCGCAGCGGGGCGTGGATCGCGGCCAGATCCAGCAAAGGAATCTTCTTTTTCGCGATAGCGGGGTTCATTTGCCTACCTCCCTATTTTCCGACAACTCCAACGCCGAGCCGTTCGTCCTGTAGGACGCGCCGCAGGCCCCGCAAACCGCACTCCCACCCCCAGCAAGATCCAGTTTGATTCCACAAGCGCAGATCCATCCCCGCAGCTTCGCCGGGCTACCGTAGACCAACCCGTAGTCTGGAACATCTCTCGTCACGACGGCACCCGCGCCGATGAATGCGTACCGGCCGATCGTGATGCCGCAAACGATCGTGGAATTGGCGCCCATGGACGCCCCTTGTCTTACGAGCGTTCGTTTGTACTCGTCACGGCGTATCACGTGGCTTCTCGGGTTCACAACGTTCGTGAAGACCATCGAGGGACCACAGAAGACGTCGTCTTCAAGGATGCAACCTGTATAGACGGACACGTTGTTCTGGATCTTGACGTTGTTGCCGATAACCACGCCCGGGGAAATGACCACATTCTGGCCGATATTGCAGCGCTCCCCGATCGTACAGTCCTTCATGATGTGGCAGAAATGCCAGATTCTCGTGCCTGCCCCAATGCTGCATGGTTCATCGACATATGCAGATTCGTGAACAGTATGATTGCTCGATCCCATAGCGTTTGTAATGTTCCGTCCTAGAGGGCAGCCACTTGCCGTTCCGCCAGCGCGCTCACCTGAACAGGCTCCCCGTTCATCTGAAGCGAGCGCTGGCACGCCTGAAGAACCTGAAGAACCATGACTCCGTCCTCACCGGTGGTACGCGGCGTCCTGCGGTCCCGGACGCACTCGGTGAAATGCTGGCATTCCGCGAATAAAGGTTCGATGTCCGGCAGGGGAACAGGGCAGGCCTTCGGCTGAGTTACTTGAAAATTGCCATTCTCAAAATCGATCTGCTTGTCGTAAAAAACAAGTTTGTCGGTAGCGCGGCTGTCGTCGAATACGACCATCTTCTTGGTTCCAATCACGACCAACCGCTGTTCCTTGTAAGGGTGCAGCCAACTGACGAAAATGTGGGCCCGCGTGCCGTGATTGAAAAGCAGGTTGGAGACGGTTACGTCGGCGATGTTGGGCTGCACATACGCGCCACCGAAGGCCGAAACCTGAACCGGAAGCTCGCCCGTCAGCATGACGATCACGCTGATATCGTGAGGCGCGAAACTCCACAAAGCGTTTTCTTCGCGGCGAATTTTACCCATACTAAGCCGGTTCGAGTAGATGTACTCCAACCTGCCGAGATCCCCGCTGTCAAGCAGTTCCTTGATCTTGAGAATTGCCGGGTGATAGAGGAGCAGGTGCCCAACCATCAGCACGCGGTTCTGCCGCCGAGCCATCGCCACCATCTCCATGCCGTCCTGGACCTTGAGGGCCAATGGCTTTTCGACGAACACATCCTTTCCGGCATTCAGAGCTGCGATTGTCATAGGGGCGTGCTGTTCCGCCGGCGTCGCCAGCGCGACGGCGTCAACATCGGGATCGAGAAGCGCTTGCTCGAAGTTACCGTACGCCTTCACGCTGTACTGCGCGCGAAAAGTCTGCAATCGAACCGCATCACTGTCCGAAACGCCGTGCAGACACCCGAGCTTGTGGAAATTACGAATGAGGTTCTTTCCCCAATGGCCGCAGCCGGCCACGCAGATGTTGGGGAGGATACGGGATGAATTCATCTTGAAAGTTAATCTCTAACGGGACCGCTTCTCCAGAATTATACCCTTTTTGCACCGTTGGCGCGATTTCGCGTGCCTGATTCGCCCGAGTTTTTTGGACCCTCGCCTGAGTTTGCCGGCATCGGTGCAAGCGGAGGTCATTCGGATTACGGAACACATAACGCCTTAAGCAAATCGCGCATAGTTCTGCAAAAGTGTTTCGCTAAGCTAGGTCGCCTGGCGCACTTCCAGACGTGCTCTAGACCAACGGCCAAAGGGGGGGTGCGCCACTCGCGGTGGAGCTTCGAGCGATGATAAAAGGGCATCGTCGCCGATGGCGACAACACGCCGGCTGGGAACCGCGCTGGCCTGCTGAAAACTCTGAGGAACTCCCAAAACGTTCGTCGTTGAACATGCTTGTCTCCCAGAAAGATAAAGAGGAACTCGCCACCCCTTAGGCGGAAGGCTGCGAAGTATCAGACGTCCTTTCGCGTTTAGGTGATGATAAAGCCCGGGGTCCCTTGTTTCGTATCCGTCAGAGCAACGTCTGCTCGCTCAGGCGGCTGGCACGTCCCGGGCCTTTCTCCCTTGGTAAGTCCCGTCACTCCATTCTGCGCGAAGCGGTTAACCCAATGCTCGACCGAACGTTGGGCTCCCAGGAGATCACGTTTCCATTCAGATGCCCAAATATTCATGGGGCCATGTTTATTGTCCACTCGATTCCACTTTGGAGAAGAGCGAGTAGCGGAACGCTATAATCGAGAAGTGAATTTCCTCTCTTCGCGATTCGCGCTTCTTGCCGCTCTTACGCTGACCGTCGGCGGTTGCAACCGCGGCATGCAAACCAGGGAGGCCGTCGAGCGCGGTGTTACAGAATACCTCGCGACGCGAAGCAACCTCAACGTGATGTCCATGAACGTGGCGGTGACGTCCGTCGTGTTCCGCCAGAACGAGGCGGATGCCGTGGTTACGTTTCGCGCAAAAGGCGAGAACCCGGGCCCGGGAATGGACATCCGATACACGCTTGAGCGTAACGGCGGTAAGTGGGTAGTGAAGAACAAGGCGGATTCGGCTGGAAATCCCCACGGCGCGCCGTCAAAGGGCATGGGTGAACCGGGCATGAGCGCTCCAGGAGCGCCCGCTGGTGAACTTCCCGCCGGGCATCCTCCGATGGGTTCGAACAAGCAATGAAGCGTATCGCGGTCCTCGGCGGTGGCCCCGCCGGCGCCTTTGCCGCGTCCGAGTTGGCATCCGCGGGCCTCCAGGTCACGGTCTTCGACGAGAAACTGGCCTGGGAAAAGCCGTGCGGTGGTGGCCTGACCCATAAAGCATACGGACGTTACCGTTTTCTCGTTGAGAATGGCGCAGCGAAGAAAGTGGTCCAGCGGACCGTGCTCGGCGCGCCGGGGGCCGGATCGGTCAGACTCGATCTCGACAAGCCCATCGTCATTTACTCGCGCTTCGAACTCAACCGGTTGCTCCTCAAGCGCGCGGAAGACGCAGGCGCCCAGTTGGAAAAGACTCGCGTCCTGTCGATCGAACGCGGATTTTCCGGATGGCGCATTCGCACCCGGCATGGCATCGCGGAGGCTGATTTCTGCATCCTCGCCGCGGGCGCAAGAAATCCGCTGCGTGAATTTGGGACCGCTCTCCGGCCTGCGGACACCATGTCCGCTCTCGGATATTACGTCCCGGGTGACCGGGAAGAGATCGATGTACAGTTTCTCGACGGGCTGGAGGGATACATATGGATCTTTCCCCGTTGCGGACATCTCTCGGTTGGAATTTGCGGAAAGGGAGAGCCGGCGCCCTCTCTGCGAAAGCGGCTTGAGGACTACCTGACCGGCCGGGGGATCCAGTGGAAGGGATCTCAATTTTACAGCCATCTGCTTCCCGCGCTCGATGCGGCTTCGTGGAAGAACAACCGGGTGTCGGGAGAAGGCTGGCTTGCTATTGGAGATGCTGCCGGGCTTGTGGACCCCGTTACTGGAGAAGGGCTGTACTACGCGCTCCGCTCGGCCGAACTAGCCGCCCACGCCCTGCTGAACAACGGCCTGGCAGGATATGCCGGCGCGCTTCGCGGCGATTTCGCCCGAGATTTGGAGCGAGGATCCGAACTCGCTTCCCAGATTTTTCTGGGGAGGTTTCTGTTTGGATCGACGCCAGCCCGCATCGTGCAGTTCACCCGGCGAAGTCCGCGGTTCCGCGCGCTGATGCAGGATTTGTTCGCGGGCACGCAAAATTATCTCGGCCTCGATCGCCGGCTGTATCGCGGCTTGCCGCGGACGTTACTTGAAATTTCGACGAGCTTCGTATGAATCACGCAAAATCGGAAGCGCTTTTTGAAAGGGCGGTGTCGTCGATACCCGGCGGCGTCAACTCACCGGTCAGGGCATTTCGCGGCGTGGGCGGAACGCCCGTATTCATGGCGCGCGGCGAGGGTTCGCGGCTGTTCGACGCCGATGGAAACGAGTACATCGACTACGTCGGCTCATGGGGTCCGCTGTTGCTCGGGCATCGGCACCCGGCAATCGTCGCGGCGATCGAGGACGCGCTCAAGACTGGCACGAGCTTCGGTGCGCCAACGGAACGCGAGGTGGAGATCGCCGAGGCGATCCGCGACGCGGTCCCTTCGATCGAGATGGTGCGCCTCGTGAATTCGGGCACCGAAGCGACCATGTCGGCCATACGTGTGGCGCGTGGTTTCACGGGCCGCGACCTGACCGTGAAGTTTGAAGGCTGCTACCACGGGCACGTGGATTCGCTGCTGGTGAAGGCCGGCTCAGGAATGGCGACGCTTGGAATCGCCGATACCGCGGGCGTGCCGGCCGCATTCAGCGAAACCACGATCGTTCTGCCGTTCAATGCTTTTGACGCCGTGGAAGCGGCGTTCCGGGCTCTTGGGGGCCGGATCGCCTCCGTCATTGTCGAGCCGGTAGTTGGAAATATGGGTTGCGTTCCGCCGGCGCCTGGCTTCCTCAAGATGCTGAGCGAGATTACTGCAAACCACGGCGCCCTGCTTATTCTGGACGAGGTGATGACGGGGTTTCGGGTGGCATTTGGCGGCGCGCAGGAACTCTACGGAATCAAGCCCGACTTGACGACCCTCGGAAAGGTGATCGGCGGCGGACTGCCGATCGGAGCCTACGGGGGACGCGCCGACGTCATGAGTTGCGTCGCTCCATCAGGCCCCGTTTATCAGGCGGGCACGTTATCCGGCAATCCTCTGGCGGTAGCCGCCGGACTGGCAATGCTGCGGCATTTGAAGGCGCATCCCGGGATTTATCTCGATCTCGACGCCCGAGCCGCTGAGTTGACGGCGGATGTCCCCCCGGGCGTCACCGTGAACCGCGTTGGCTCCATGTTGACGTTCTTCTTCCACCAGGGTCCCGTGACCGATTGGGAATCGGCGAAGCGCTCGGATACAGCGAAGTTTAAGCGCTTCTTCCATTTGATGCTGGAGAGGGGCGTATACCTCGCGCCGTCTCAGTTCGAGGCCGCGTTCGTCAGCGCGGCGCATACCGCGGAGGACGTGAGGAAGACGGTAGCGGCCGCGGCGGAATCGTTTGGGATGCTAGCCTAAAGCACGCGTTGATGGGACAACGGACGATTCGGACCCACCGAGGCATTGGTATACGGCGCCTGCCTCGGAGGCACGGGAGGCGCGGCGGTCGCCGTTGACTCCGCCGGCAACGCGGATTATTGCGGCGGCATCGCATATCGGCGCGCGGCTCCGGCCAGACGCAGTTTGCAAGTTTCCGTCTTTAGGTTCAATACTGTTCACTTGAGGGCTGTGGCGCACGCACTCCTGCGTGCCGTCTCGACACTCGTGTCGAGACCGTTTTTAGCGCCGAAGAAGAGCCGAGTCTCGGCGCTGCACGCAGGCAGAGCGGTGCGACCTGGACGGTCCCATGACATTGCCATCAGACGCAACCAGCCACTGCCGATCTTACCAATACACCTTCATTCCGAACTGCATAATGCGACGTCCGCCGGCGCTCGTGACCACACCAAGCGCGCCGGCCCCGAGCGTCTGGTTCGGAAGATCGAATTGGGGTGTGTTGAACGTGTTAAAAGTCTCCCACCGGAATTGCGCGCGCCAGCGGTCACCCACGGTGAAATTCTTTGCGAGGAGCGAGTCGAAGTTGATTATGCCCGGTCCCCGCAAGCCTGGGACCGTGCGGGACACGTTGCCGTGTGTGAAGCGGGCCGGCGCGCGGAACGCGTTCGCATCGAACCACTGGATGCCCCGAATGCCTTGAGCGGGCTGCCCCCTGAGGCTGCCGATGTTGGGGTCCGCGACGATGTCCGGACGCAGGTTTTTGCCGTCGGCCTGATCGCCCAGAATGTCACGTGGGCCGTTCAGTACCAGGATTCCGAAAGGAGATCCCGCCTGAAACGTGCCGAGCGTCGAGACCTGCCATCCTCCGGCGATCGCGTTCCACAACCCGCCGCGATTCAGCCAGCGGTGCCCCTTGCCAAACGGAAGATCGACGATGGGCGACACCACCAACCGGTGCGGAACGTGGTTCGTTGAAAGCGACCGCTCAGCGCGCAGGTTGTAGATGTTTTGCGGCTGATCGTCGTCGCCGAAGGTGGCTGCGTCGGCGCCGGTGAACTGGACGTTGTCAATCCACTTGGAAAATGTATAAGACAGCACCCATCCAAACCCGTCTTTGAAGCGGCGCTCCGTCTTAAAGGTGAAGGCGTGGTAGTTGGACATGCCCCAGTTCGGCGCCAGAATCTGAACCTGCGCCTGATCGCTACCCAAAACGGTGATAGGCCGCCGCAGACGCTCTGGGATCTCAGTGCGCGAAAGCAGTTCGGGCGGGATGTGGTTGATGTTGATGTTGGGATAGACGATGTGGCGTCCCAGGTTGCCGAGGTAACCGGTTTCGAACAAGACGCTGCGCCACTGGTGCTGGATGGTCAGGTTGAAATTCTCGGTGTATTGCGTGACTCTGTGCGGATCGAGGAACTGCACCTGCGCGGTCTCCCACCGCGTGCCGCGCGCTCCCCACGTGGGAAGAAGGTCCGCCACCGGCACGTCGGCGAAAGCGTCCTTTGGCGGACCGTCGCGCAACCGGAACGGAACCGGACTGCGGGCCCGGTACAAGCTGCCAAACCCGTTGTTCAACTGCTGAACGGTTTCGCGGTCGTAGGGGTTGCCGTAAAAGATTCCGAATCCGCCGCGGACCACGGTGCTGTTCGTCCCGAGCGCGCGCCAGGCAAATCCGAAGCGTGGCGAAACGTTGTTCTTATCCCAGTCCCACAGATATTTTCCAATGCCGTTGCGGTTGGCGAACAAGCTGATGCCCCGCGCCCCAACGGGAATGTCACCTGTGCCGGCGAGCGGGTTCGGCGCGTACGGATCGAAGCTGCTGATACGGCCCGCCACTTCATGGATTGGAGTTTCCGTCTCGTAGCGGAGCCCAAAGTTGAGCGTCAGATTCTGTGTGACGCGCCAGTCGTCCTGGAAATAACCGGCATAGTATTGAAGGCGACGGCCGTACCCGGGCTTCACGTTCGAATCGACGGAGTTCAGCCGTCCAAGCAGAAAATCAGCGAACGGCAGGCCGGTGTTCGCAACGGTTGCGCCCGCGGCGCTGAAGCTCGCGGTCAGTCTCCCGTTGAACGCGTAGACTCCGCTCGGTTGGTTGCGGCTTAACTCGTTTCCGTTGTACCGGCTGTACTGCACGCCGAACCTCGACGTATGCTTTCCCGATATTTTCGAGAATTTGCCCGAAAAATCCGTTGTGTTGAGCGCGGCAACGCGATTGGCGTTCCCCGATGCGCCGATCGGTCCGACCGGCGCTAGGCCGCCACCAAAATTGAGCCGCGGAAACACTTCACCGGGCACGTTTGGGATGCCGAGCAACTTCCCGTAGTTGGTGTCGCAGCAATCCCCCGATCCGCGGTGAATGAAAACGCGGTTGTATCCCGCGGTGAAGTTGAGAAAGAAGGTCGGTGAGAACAGCCGGGTGGCGTTGAGGGCCACGTTCTGCCGCCGGTTGTCGATTGAAAGTCCGTCCGGGTCGGCTACGCCAAAGCCCTGCGTGTAACCGCTGTTGTCGTGCTCGGGCAGCGTCCCGATGTAGCGCACGAAGGCGCGCGTGCTCTGTGTAAATTCGTGGTCGACTCGCGCTGTGTGATAGCCGCGCGTGAGCGGATTGACGCGGTTCTCCTGCCAGTTTCCGGAAAGGTTGAACGGGTTGTTCGGCGCACGGTTCGATCCCGGAATGTAGGCGGCGGCCTTCACGGCCACGGGATCGAACCTTGAAGCGGGGATGGTGTTGTTCGGGAACGGAAGATTCGATCGTGGATTTCCGAAGTCGCCCGCGCCTGTCTCGGGATCGTAGATAGGCACCTGAACCGCGCGGCCGCCCGCGTCGCGCGTGGCGGTCGAGAAATCGCCTCGCCGCCACTCCGGACGGCCGACGTCGCGCGTGAGGCTCTGACCGTTCCGCTCATAGAGGCCGTCGAAATTGTAGAAGAAAAAGCTTCGGTTGCGGCGAATCGGTCCGCCGATCGTGCCGCCGAAATTATTGCGGCGAAGCGGCGGCTTCGTGTCGTTGTTCCATCCGGATGCGTCCAGTTTGTCGTTGCGGAGGAACTCGTAGAGGCTGCCGTGGAACTTGTTGGTTCCTCCTCTGGTAACGCCGTTTACCATTCCGGCCGACGAACGGCCATACTCGGCGCTCAGGTTATTCACTTCCACCTTGAACTCCTGCATGGCGTCCACCGGGGGCGTCAGATCAAGCTGCTGCGCCGCCACGCCGCCACGCGAACTGGTGACGCCGTCAACGAGGATTGCCGCGGATCGCGTCCGTCCCCCGCCGATCGAGACTTCGCTTCCTCGCATGAACGCTCCCGGAACCAGATTTACGAGAGAAAACACGTTACGGTCGGCGAGCGGCATTTCGAGCACATGACTCATCTGGACAGTGGTGCCGACGTTGCCCGACGTGGTTTCGACGAGGTTCGTCTGCCCTTCGACGCGCAGTGTCTCCGTCACCGAACCCACTTCGAGGACGACGTCCTGCGTAAGCGTGGAGCCGACATCGACCTTCAGGCCGCCGATCTCAATCTGCTTGAAACCCGAGGCTGTGACGGCGACGCGATAATCTCCCGGCGACAACTGCGCGGCAAGATAAGCTCCACTGACGACCGTCTCGACGTTGACGTCGGTTGCGGTCTGTACGTGGGTGACTTTGACTTTGGCGCCGGGAATGACGGCGCCGCTTGTGTCTTTCACCAGTCCTGTGATGGAGCCGAGCGCCCCCTGAGCGTGGAGCGCGGACGAAGAGAAGGCGGCCAACAAGATCGCGAACCGTAAGAAGGACATTGCGAACCTCCGAGGCTTCCCGTTTTGGTGACCAGTATACTCCAGGCTGGGAGACGCGCGGAATACACGGATTAAGTCGGAGTGCTTGACCGAATTCGGACTGAGCCAACTCGCGCCAGTGGCCTGCCAAGCTCAGCGGCTCGGTGTCCTCAACGACTGGTACCGGGAGAACCGCTTAGGGCACCTGCATCCGCGTGTCGAAGCCCACTTCCCGCCTGGCCTTTCACACATTCGGACCTGAACCGCGACTCGCATGCCAAGAGGCAAGCGCTTCCACGACTTCAGAAGGCCGTTGAACACGGTAATACAAGTTCGGGAACCGCAGGCCGGTTTGCGTGCCACCATACCGAGGCCTCCGCGATCTGACGGGCGGCGCGCGCGACAATCCTTATCGAAAGCGCCATTAGCGGCGACGAAGTTGTGCAAGAACCTCGTTTGCTTCTAATGTTTTGCCATGGTCAGCTTCGGCGATCGCCTGAAGGAGTTCGGCCTGATCGGCGTCGCTCAATTCGAATCCTGGCTCGTCGGCGCACAAAACGGTTACGTCGACCCCGTCGGCCAGAGGCTCACCTTCGACGACGATGCGCCCACCCAAGACTCTCCCCTTCGTTATTCGCATCGCCTCATTCTACTTGAGTCTCGGTCCGCTAACGGTCCGGCGTCCAGGCGCGCCTTTGGCGCCGCCGGCTGCAACGCCTTGTCAGGCGGCCTTCACGCACAGCCCCTGGGTCCGGCAGAACTTCGTACACGTTCCTGGGATCCAAGTCGCCCGAGCCGTCGTTGCGGACACGCAGCAAGAACCTTGATCTTGGTTTCTCAGCTTTCATGCCCGTCAATCTCACCAAACGTACCTACCTCGCCTCCGCCCCCTTCACATACTTATCGAACCACGCGATCATCTCCGCCAGCGTGTGCTCAATCGACTCCCGCGCTCCGTATCCGTGCGATTCATGCGGCAGCATCACCAGCCTCGCGGTCCCGCCGTGGCCGCGAATCGCCTGGTACAACCGTTCCGACTGAATCGGAAACGTTCCTGGATTGTTGTCCGCCTCGCCGTGGATCAACAAGACCGGCTCGTTTATCTTGTTCGCCACCACGAACGGCGACATCTTCAAGTACAGTTCCGTCGCTTCCCAGAACGTCCGGCGTTCAGCCTGAAATCCGAAGGGCGTCAGCGTGCGGTTATACGCGCCGCTGCGCGCCACGCCCGCGCGAAACAGGTCCGAATGTGCCAGCAGGTTCGCGGTCATGAACGCGCCATAGCTGTGTCCGCCGACGCCCACGCGCGCCGGGTCCGTCACTCCCATCTCGACGGCTTTGTCGATTGCCGCCTTCGCGTCCATCACAATCTGCTCCACATACGTGTTGTTCGCCGTCTCCGGTTCGCCCACCACCGGCATCGCGGCGTCGTCCAGCACGGCGTATCCCTGCAACAGGTAGAACAGGTGCGACGGACCCACGAAGGTGTTGAAGCGATTCGGCGAGCCCGACACCTGTCCCGCCGTGTTGGCGTCGTTGAACTCGCGCGGATAGGCCCAAACTACCGTGGGCAGGCGAGTCCCCGTCTTGTAATCCGGCGGCAGGTAGAGCGTGAAGGAGAGCGGAACGCCATCGGCCCGCTTGTAGGCCACAAGCTGCTTCTTGATGCGCCGAAGCTGCGGCGCGGGGTCAGTGTAGTGCGTGAGCGCGACACCCGCGGCACCCGCAACATGCGCCGACCTGATGAAGTAGTTCGGCGGATCGTTCGCGCTCTCACGGCGCGTCACAATTCGGCTGCCGCTGTCGTCGAGCACCGCCACGACGGTCTCATACCCGGTCTCGCTCGACCGGAACACGCGCTCCGCCTTTCCCGTTTCGAGATCAAAGCGATCCAGAAACGGACGCTCTCCGCCCGGCGTTGCGCCAAGACTGTAAAGCAGCAAACTGCCCCCTTGCTGAATCATTGCGCGCTGGCCGTTCGGCAACACTTCAGTCCAGGGTTGGCCTGGATCGCCATAGCGGTCCTGGATGTTCCGGCTCCAGATCATGCGGCCAGGGGCGGCAGGCTTTCGAAGGTTCACTTGCCATGTCCGCAGCGTGCGCTTGTCGCGCTCATACTCCTCGACCAGCGCGAGATCTCCCTTCGATCCGAAATGAATCGCACGGTATCGATCCTTCGTCTTGAACCATTCGGCCGGCTCGCCCTTGAACGGCGAAGCCAGCGTCAGCAGGCGATCGCGATGAGGAACCTTCTCCTTCGGGTTGCCGCCGTCGAGCGCTTCCACCCACACGAGCGCCGCCGGCTCCGTCGCGATCCATCGCGCCGAACGCGGTCCGGTGTGGACGCCGTCAATCGGCACGCGGTCGTCAAGCGGGAGGCTCGCCACGGCGTGTACGACAGCCCCGACGCGGTTCCAAACTTCGATCTCGCGCGGGAATTCGTCGTAAGGATGCAGATAGGAGTAGGGCCGGTGTACGCGGGTGACCAGCAAGTTTGCGCCGTCGGGGGAGGGCAAGGCCGATGTGAAGATCCCAGGCTTTCCCACGCTCTCCGTGTGTCCGGTTCCTGAATCCACGTAAGCGAGTTGCGCGATCGCGTAGTAATCGAACAGGTCCTCGTCGTTCGCGCTGGTGAGCATGTCCTGGTAGGTACGCACAGGCCCGGCCTTGCCGGAACTCTCCTGGATATTCGGGCCCGCGGGGGTTATGCTCTTCGCCGGCGTGTTTCCCCGCCCCGGCGGCACAAGCCTCACAAGAAGAGTCCGGTTGTCCGGCAGCCAAACCGCGGGTTCTCCCGTGACTGCGTTCAATCG
Organism: Bryobacterales bacterium; assembly: GCA_009697455.1. Classification (GTDB taxonomy): domain Bacteria; phylum Acidobacteriota; class Terriglobia; order Bryobacterales; family Bryobacteraceae; genus SYKU01. Next base: position 6,639 of record SHUI01000055.1, on the reverse strand, counting down.
CAAGCCTTCGACCTTATGCGTCTTGCCGGATGCCGCATCTCCAATCCACAGATCGATTGCGGTATCCGTTGCGTTCGTAAACGCGAAGAGCGCGCCGTTCGGACTCCAGTGCAGCGGCCCGAGCCTCGGATTGGGCGGCAGCGCAAGCGGGACGTCCGAACCGTCCGCGAGCCTCTTCAGAACGAATGCGCGGCTGCGCGCGGGGAACGGCGTGTGCGGGCCGTTGTTGCGCGGATTGATCCGCAGTCCCGCGAGACGCAGCATGGGTTGCGCGACCTCGGCGATGGGCGGATACCGCGCAGCTTCGGCGAGAATGGCGTGGGTTTTCGCGGGGCTTACGGAAAGCGTCGGCGTCGCCGGCGCGTTCAGCACGTCAAGGACCGCTTGGGGCGGCTTCCTGTAAGCGGTCTCGGCGGACATCGCCGAGGCGAGCGCGAACGCGGCGAAATAAGGGCTTCTCAGGCGTTTCACTGAATTGCCTCCGTCGTCTTAGTGTCGAACAAATGCGTGCGCCCGGCGCGAAAGCGATACCAGACGGGCGCGTCAAAGTCCGGTCTCACGTCCGCGGCAACCCGCGCGGTGAGGCGCTCGCCGGCGGGAAGGGAAATGCGGATGAAGGTCTCGTTGCCCATCTCTTCGGCGGCGTAGACCGTCGCCGGCTGTCCCTTTTCAAACGGGACCGGCGAGATCTCTACGTCCTCGGGTCTCACGCCTAGCGTGGTTCCGTTCCCGGGAAGGCCGATGAAATTCATCGACGGGCTTCCCAGGAATCCGGCAACGAACAAGTTCGCCGGACGGTTGTAAATGTTGAAGGGTGTATCGAACTGCAAGACCCTGCCGTCGCGCATCACGGCGATGCGGTGCGCGAGTGTCATGGCCTCGGCCTGATCGTGCGTCACGTATAGCGTCGCCGCGCCGAGTTCGTGCTGGAGGTGCTTCAACTCGAACCGCGTCTCAACGCGAAGCCGCGCGTCCAGGTTCGAGAGCGGCTCGTCCATCAGGAACGCCTTCGGCCGCCGAATGATCGCGCGGGCCAGCGCGACGCGTTGCCGCTGGCCTCCGGAAAGCTCTTTCGGCCTCCGGTTGAGAAGCTCGGCGAGACCGAGCTTGGCCGCCACCTTCAACACTTCGGCGTCGATCTCCGCTTGCGGACGCTTGCGAACCCGCAACGGATACCCGATGTTCCCCGCTACGGACATGTGCGGATAGAGCGCGTAGTTCTGGAACACCATGGCGAGATCGCGGTCGCGCGGTTCGAGCGCGGTTACGTCGCGGCCGTCCACGCGCACGGCTCCGGATTCCGGCGCTTCGAGACCCGCGACGATGCGCAGCAACGTGGACTTGCCGCATCCCGACGGTCCCAGCAGCACCACGAACTCACCCGGCTCGACGGCGAGCGAGATATGGTCCACGGCGACCGTGTTGCCAAAGCGCTTGACGATATCTTCGAGAACGACGCTCATCGCTTTACCGCATCATCCCTTAACAGCTCCCAGCGAAAGCCCACGCACCAGGTGTTTCTGCACCGCCGCCGCGAAGATCAGCACGGGGAGCATCGCGACCACGCCCGCGGCCGACATGGATCCCCACTCGATCTTGTATTGCGTGACGCGCGAGGCGATGCCGACCGGCAGCGTGATCGAGGCGTCCGTCTGCGAGAGGATAAGGGCGAACAGAAATTCGTTCCAGGCGACGATGAGACAGAACACCGCCGTCGCCGCAAGGCCGGGCCGCGAGAGCGGCAGCACGACGCGCAGGAGCGCGCCCAGACGAGTCTCGCCATCGACCATCGCGGCCTCCTCCAGTTCGCGTGGAATCTCGTCGAAGAACCCTCGCATCATCCAGACCACGAAGGGGAGATTGAAAGCCGTGTACACCAGCGCCAAACCCAGAAGCGAGTTTAGCAGACGCAGTTCGCGCATCATCAGAAACAGCGGCACGATGGTCACGATAGGCGGCAGCATCCGCGTGGACAGGATCCAGAAACCCACCCGTTCGCCGAGCGAGCCGGGCCACTGCAACCGCGCCAATCCGTACGCTGCCGGCACGCCGAGGAGGAGAGCCGCGACGGTCGAGCCGCCGGCCACGACGGCTGAGTTGGCCATTTCGCGCCCGAAGGAGCGCACGAAAAAGGCGTCGTGGAAGTGTTCCCAGGTGAGCGTAAAAGCGAACCACAGCGGCGGCGAGGCGAACTGATCGATCTCGCGCTTCAGCGCGATCGTGACCATCCAATAGATCGGAGCCCAGGAGACCGCAAGAGCGGCGCAGGCGACGAGATACTTCGCCGCGGACTTCAACAGGAGATCTCCGGACTGTGCGTGTACACTAGACGCCAGATTACCGCAGACGACACTCGGCAGCCTAGAGCTGTCAACGGCCCCGCGACTTGATGCTCTCCACCGCGCCTGCGGCCGCTTTCGAAAGATCGACGCCCGGCATCATTCCGAAGCCTCTGCCCGTCATTGAAAGCTGCTCGTTCTTTTCGGCAATCTTCTGTAACGCGGCCACGTCCGAAGCGTCTCCGAGATCGGCGAGCACTCGAATCGCATCGAGCCGCCCGGTGGCGTCACTGCTCGCGAGTAGCTGGCGAGCGACCGGAAGCACGGCCGGATTCTTGAATTGCGCGGCCCGGCGTAGCGCCATCGCGCCCACCATTCCGCCGGACTTCGCCAAGTCGATCAGATAGGGAATCACGGCGGGTATCTGATACTCCGCCATGCCCTGCATGGCGCTCGCCGCCACCATTACGTTAGGATCGCGTGCCGCCTTCGAAAGCGCGTCCAGCATATCCGGCCGCCCGAATGTCCCTAGTTCGCGGGCAGCTAAAGCGCGAACGTCGGGATTCTCGCCGGCAAGCGCGTCCTTCAATTCAGCAAGCGCTCCCGCCTCCCGCAGGTTCCGGCCCGCGCAAGCACGGAGGCTGTCGACGTCAAGTACCTTGCGCATGGCCGCCAATACGGCCGGCGATCTTTCGCCGCGCAACTCGAAACAGGCGTCCGCGCGCTGTGAAACGTTTCCCTTCGTATCGAGCAGCCGTGTGATGGCGTCATTCGCCGAAGCTGGCGCGCACAACAGGACGACATAGATGGCTGTTCTCATAACGCAAGCTCCTTCAATGCCGATTCCGCGCGCGCGGCTTGACGTAGATCGAACTTCGGATTCAGTGCCAGCGCCCGTTCGAGATGCTTTTTCGCTTCGTCCTTCTTCCCTAACGCCGCGGCAATCATGCCGGCATGGTAGTGAAAGGACGGCTCGGGTGTTCCCAGTTTCAACGCCACGGCCGACGCTTTCCATGCCTCTTCGAATTTCTTGTTCTTGTACAGCGCCCAGGCCAACGCGTCGTGAGTGTAAACGTCCTGCCGAATGGCAAGTTCGGCTTGCGCGAGCTCAAGCGAGCGCTCCAGATTACGGTCGAAATCGGCGTATACCAGCGCGAGATTCCGATTCGCCTTCTCGCCTGCCGCGCGGCCCATCTTGTCGACGATATCGATCATGCCTGCCTGCGTCCGCGCTTCGTCGTTCTTTCCCGTGCGCTCGTAAAGATCCTGTAAGGCCGCCGTGTATTCGACGAGCGGCACGGAGGCTTGAGCGCGCTTCACGCTATCGATCGCGGCCGTCAGTTTTCCCTGACCCATTTCAACCCGGCCGATGCCGAAGTACGCCGGATGATATCCGGGGAACACGACCAGGGCCGTGCGATACGCCCGGTCCGCTTCGTCTAGCCTGCCTGCCTTGAAATACAAATTTCCGAGTTCCACCAGGCACCAAGCCGTGCTTTCGCTCGATCCGCTGCCCGCGCCGACGGCGAGTTTCATCACTTGAAGCGCGCCCTCGGTGTCTCCGGCCACGAAACGATACCAGGCTGCCCGGTTGTAGCTCGAAAGATCCGGCTTGATCGAGACCATCTTCTGATAGGAGACCGCAGCCTCTTCGTACTGGCCGAGTTCCATCAGTGCATCGCCTAAAGTCCCCCAATTCCAGGAATCGTCCGGTGCGATCTTGGTCATCTCGCGCGAAAACCCGGCCACCTTCGCGAAGTTGTGACGCTCCAATTCGATCACGCTGCGGAGACGGAGCCCTTCGTAGTTGCTCCCCTCCTCGCCCAACACGCCCTCGACGATGCGGGCAGCGCGCTCAAGGTAGCTGAAATCAGTGGTCTCGCGCACCTTTTGGATGTACGCTGACGCCAGCAGATTCCGGTAGTGTCTGTTGTTGTCGTTGGTTTCGACGAGCGTCTGATACATCGTAATCCGATCGTCCGTCTTCATTCGCTCGACGTTGTTGACGATCGCGCGGTCCTTGAGGGCGCTCAGAATGGTCTCGGAAGAGGGTTGCGCCGCGAGCGTGGCGCCAAGAAAGAGAATCGCGAGAGAAGGTTTCATAACGCTTGGTTTCATTACGCTCATTCAGGACTGCCGGAGAGGCCAGGCGAACCCGGCCCCTCCGAAATGGTTGCAACGTGCTACTGCGTGGCCTTGCCCCGGCCGTTGGTTCCTTCCTGCTGGCTGTGAGCGTAGCCCGCATGAGGAGGAGCGTGGAACGGGAAGCGCGGCAGGTACGCCAAGTCGTTTGAGTTGACGCCATCGCCAAGCTGGGTGTTGGGCGCGGTTCCGAAGCCTGGGACAAGCACTCCGGCGACCGCGCGGAGACCGATGTCCACGACGTCGTCGCCGACGCGGCGTCCGTTCGGCCAGCCGGCATTGTCGCCCGCGACCGGTCCAAGACGGCTGAAGCCGGCATCGCTCGGTGCCTTCGCCGCCACGGAGAGATCGAGCCGGGTCAGGTCGGGAATGAACACACCCATCAAATCCGCGCGCGGTGCCGGCGCAACATTTAGGCCCAGGCCCTTAAGCACTTGCGCGATGAATGGGTCGGCGACGAAACCGCGGAACTGCGCGTCGTTCACCGGATCGTTGCGGTTCCAGCGATCTTTCATCGGCAGCGGGATCATCAGTTCGACAGTCAGAGGATTCCCCACGCGGTCAACCTGCTGGTACTCGCCGATGTTGAGCGGATCCTCCGTGCCGCGCCGGATGGTGACCTGTTGGCGGAGCGAAGCGGCCCATGCGCCAACCAGGCGCGCGGGGTCGCTCGAATTGGCCGGAGCCGCGCCCGTGGAAGTAAGCGCGGTGATCGGCACCTCGATGGCAATCAGGCTGATGTTGTAGCCCGCAAAGCCGTCGACCGCCCTCGGGTAAGCCGGGCCGGGGCTTGCATCGTCCGCGCCCGCAAGCACGGGAGCCGGAGCGCGGAAGTTCAGAAAATCGAACGTCGCGGCGCTATCGAAATAGAAGGCGTCGTCGCGAGGGCCGGCGAAGACTTTCCAGCCGTTCGAGAGCTCAAATACGGATTTCGACCCGAGCCGCTCTTCGTAATTCGGAGTCCCTTTCGGACCTTGATTGGGAGGGGCCACGGACAGGACATGCCCGCTCCGGTCCCGTTCGAAGACGGTGGATGTGCCGGTTCGCAGGTTTCGGACGACAATCGTGTACGTCTGCTTCAGGAAAATGCCCTCGCTATCGATATTGTCGATGAGCCCGAAATACGACACGAAGGGCGCGTTCGGGTTCAGGGCCGTCTTGAAGACGAAATCGATCTGGATGTCCGGGTTTCCATCGAGTCCCCTGGAATTGTTGACGTTGAAGCGGTACAGGACGCTATCGGAGAACTTGTAGTAGGAGGGTCCGTTCTGGGGGTTCTGAAACCCCTGAGCGCTCATGCTCATGACTACGCGGTCCGTGCGGCCGGTTTCCCAGCTCCGGAAAAAGTAGAAGTCGTTTAGGTTGGCGGTCTGGTCCTCGAGCAGCAAGGGTCCATTGCGGTGGCTGGCGGCGAATCCGCCTGTGGCCACGAGCAATGCGCAGATGCCCGTTCGTAAAGTGTTGGTAAACATCGTTGCTCCTTTGGTGTGATCTACCACTGGTACTACGAGGCAAGCGGTGAAAGTGGATTTATGGAGATGCAGGACAGGCGCGTCAGGTTCGCATTCGCACGAGGATGTGGCGCGCCCGGGAGAGTCATGCGGTGGAGGCAGACTCCGGACGTTTTGAACGCGATGACCTCGTTGTGTTTCGCGAGCGCCCCGAAAGTTACCAGGACCGCCACCTTATTCCTGACGATGCCGCTCAACGGGTCGAAAAAGTAGGGCAGGATGCGGCTGAGCACGCAGGCGTGGATGATCCGGGGCAAAGATGACAGCGCTCCGAAAGGTCTCCTTCCGACTCCCAGCACCGGAGCGGCGCCGGAAAAGCGAGCCTTCAGTCCGGCGCATATTTCGGCGGAGAACGCGGGTGGAATTATGGCGCGGGGATTCCCGGCGGAATCGGGCGCGCCGGCGGCCTGAGCGGGGGAGCGGTCCGTAAAGCTTGATGGGTCAGAGGTTTGCATAGGGGGTGACGCAGGAATTTTATTTTCGTTTTTCGCGCGGCGCAGGGATTGGGGGTGGCTGGTTGGGGTTGGGATGAGGCGGAAATCGCGGACGCTTCCGATTTGGAGTTTACCGGGTGGATGCACGGGCGCGCCGGGGGCCTGAGCGGGGGAGCGGTCCGTAAGGCTTGATGGGTCAGAGGTTTGCATAGGGGGTGACGCAGGAATTTTATTTTCGTTTTTCGCGCGGCGTGGGGATTGGGGGTGGCTGGT
>SHUI01000054.1 GCA_009697455.1 Bryobacterales bacterium | reverse complement strand
GAAGGTCGGTGACGATCAGTTGCGGGCTGCCTGTCATCGGCGCCGTCATCATCTTCGAGTTTCCGCCTTGCAGGTCGCCATTCGCCGAGATGCTGAAAACCACGGACGTGCGTTTGACGGCGGCGGCCGGCACGGGCACCTCGGCGGTCTGACCGAGCGAGCGGAATATCCTCACTCCGCCCCACGCAGCCAAGGCCACCGACCCCACTATCGCGACGAAAGCGGCAATCCGGCGCCGGATCAATTCTTCTTCTCCGCGGCCAGGTCGTCCGTGAGAGCGACTTCGACGCCCGCCTGAATACCCCTCACCGCGACTTCATCGGGGTTACGCGCTACTACAGTGACATCCACGGGCTTCAGCCCTTTTTCCGTCCTCACCAGCACCACCGGTTGGCCATTGCGCGTGAACACGGCTTTCGCCGGAACGGTGATCGCGCCGGGAATCCGGCCGACAACCACGTCGACGCGTCCGTTCATGCCCGGGCGGAGACGCGAGTCGGTTTCGTCGAAGGACGCGAACGCGCGAAAGTTCCTGGTGGGGGGCCACTCAAAGTTCTGTTCGGTTAGCGGCGAAACCTGCACCACTTTCCCGGGAAACTGCTTTTCCGGGAATGGGTCGAGCACGATACGAGCCTGCTGCGCGACTTCAATGCGGCTGCGATCCATCTCCTCTACCTTGGCCTTCATTTGCAGGGTGGTCAGATCGGGAATCTCGGCAATCGCGCTGCCCGGCCAGACGTTGTCTCCGACCTTGAACGGACGCGCGTTGACCCAGCCCTGGGAATAATTCATCAGGTAGGTGACGACGCCCTCGGAAGGGGCTTCGACGACCATCTGTCCGATGCGTTTCCTGGTCAGATCGGCCTCGACCTGCTGCTTATCGCGAAGGCTTCGCAGGTTCGCCGCCTTCGACTCGGCCGACGCGCGGTTTAGTTGGTTCGCGGCATCCTGCACGCGCAGTTTCTCCTCGGCGAGGCCGAGATCGAGCTTGAATTCCTCCGCCTGAATTACGCTGACGATTTCGCCCCGCTGCACATCGAGGCGCGCACGTTCCACCGCATGCCGCGCTGTAGCCAATTCGAGTTTACCCGTCTCTTCGGTCATGCGCGCCTCGGCCGTCGCCTGGTCGAGAGACGCCTGCGCCTGATTGAGGGCGGCCTCCTTCTCCTGAAGTTGCCGCTTCGCGCTCGAATCGTCAAAGCGTACGATGACGTCGCCCGGCTTCACGGGACTTCCCTGCGGCGCGATCCAAATGATGCGGAGGTCTGGCACGCGCGTGGGAGCCGCGATCAGAACCGATTTACCCGCAACCAGGTCTCCACGGCAGGATACAATTACCAGGAAGTCGCCCTTCCGGGCTTGAGCGACCGGTCCACTGGTTTTCGCGGAGACGCCCTGCGTCTGCCGGACCGCTACGAAGAGGATCCCCGACACGGCGGCGGCGGTGAGTGCGGCGAAGAGCCAACCACCCCATCGTCCTCGAGGCCTGCCGCGCGCGGGAGGAGGCATCGCGGAGGATGGGGAAGCCACGGGCGATCCCGCGCCGGACACGGGTTCTTCGGTGACCGCGGGTGTCATAGGGAAGCCTTTCCGCGGGACGCGGCTGCGGGTATCTCGATTTCGAGGGAGGCGGAGAGATCGGGCAGCAGCCGCGGATCCCGTTGTTCAATCCGGAAGCGGCCGAGGAAGCTCTTCACGGGCGATTCGAGCCCTCCGGTCGCCACTGGGCTGGCCGATTCCAGATTCGCTTCGAAGGCAACGCTCGGATATGCATCCAAATGGACGGTGGCGCGAGCCATGGAGCCGAGCGCCGCCACGTCGGGCTCATTCACCTGGATCTCGACGACCATCGCGGAGGGGTCGAAAACACGCACGATGGGCTGGTTGGGCCACACCTGGTCGCCGACTTGGGAAGGTCCCATGGAGCCGCTGCGGAATACGCTTTCGAGCGCCGCCATTCCGTCGTGCGGAGCGTGAATCGTGAGGCTGTCGATGTTGGACTTTAGCCGCGCGACTACCAACTTCTGCCTGTCGGATTTCAATTCGAGCACGCGGACCGAAGCACCCTCCGCTTTCACGCGGAGCTCATGCGACTTGCGAAGGCTGGCCAGCCGGTCGCGGGCGGCCGCGGCGCGGACTTCGTTTCTACGTTTGTCCAACTCGGACAATACCGGACCCTTGCGTAGTTGCAGTTCCGCTTTACCGAGGTCGGCCTCGGCCTCCTTGACGAGCGCAAGGCGCTTGACGGAGTCGCTATTTACCAGCGCCCGTTTCTCATCGAGTTGGTGTTGCAGTTGGTCGAGCAGGGACTGCGCTTCGCGGGCGTCGTCAATCTGCGCGGTCTGGTCGAATTCGACAAGGATGTCGTCCTTCTTGACGGCTGAGCCATTAGGGACAAGCGCCGTGAGGGTCAGTTGCGGACTGCGTCCCGACACCTGAGCAATTTGCGGGACACGGACAGTAAGCGTCCGTACGGCCTGGACGACGCCCGTGGCGCGGACGATCCTTGCTCCCGCTCCCAGGACGGCGGGAGGAGCTGCCGCCGCCGGTTTGGCTTCTTGGGCCGCCGCATGTACCGGCGCACGACTGCACCCTCCACCCAAGAAGCAGCAAACTGTCGAGAACGTGGCGGAGACGATTCCAATTCTCTGCATTGGCTTCAATTAATAGGTTCGGATTTCATTTAGACGCGGCGCATTCTGGTTCGGTAGCACCGTTAAGATGCTTAGACGCCATTGGCGCGAAGTTCGTTCCACGGACTGTGGTCGCTGTGAAAACAGGTTAGCCCCAATGGAGGCGTATCGGAACAGCCACAACAGCCACAGCGAACTGGGCGTGTCGCGGATCGAGCTCGACGCTCCTGAAGGATCACGGCGTTGAGATCCCGTACACCTTGGCGGATCTGGAACGTGGGCGAGCGCTATTTTGGAAAGTACCTGGTCAGTAACGAAGGCTTTGCCACTGGCCGCAATTAGACAACCCATTTTTCTGTTGATTGATGAACGGGCGGCACGAACACTGGCCGAGCGTCTAGGATTTCCCGTAATGGGTACGTTGGGCAGTCTCGATCAAAGCCGCGCGGCGCAATCTCATCTTGCTCAGCGAGCGGTAGCGAAGTTGCGAGAGACTTCGTTCCGATATCCGAAGCGGCTGGTGGAGCGGCTGCTGGAAGAACACGTTCTGCGTCAAGAAAAGGCCTGAAGTGGTAACCCCGATTGCTGGCAACCGCCGCAGGCGCGCTTACCGGCGCTCCATCGCCAGCCTTAATCCCAAGGCAATCAGGACGGCCCCCGTCACTGCCTCCATCCGACGCTTGACACCTGGGCGCATGAGCACGCTGCTCAACTTGCTGAGGAACGTCGCATAGAGCGACAGCCAAGCCAGGCCCATCGCGATATGAATCGATGCGAACATGATGGACTGGCCCAGAACAGGCCGGCCCGGATCGACAAACTGGGGGAGAAAAGTCAGGTAAAAGATGGCGACTTTCGGATTCAGCAGATTCGTAAGCAGTCCCTCCAGGAAGCTGCGCAGCCGCGCGCCCGGCTGATCTGCTGCGGCAGGCGCCGCGCTCACGGTCCCGCTCCAGGCCTGTCGAAGACTCTGAAGTCCGATGTACATCAGATACAGAGCGCCCATCCATTTCATGATTTCAAAAGCGTGGAGCGAGCGGCTCAGAATGAGCGAGAGCCCGAGCGACGACGCAATCGCGTGTGCCAGGCATCCGAGACAGATGCCGAGCGTCGTGAACAGGGCCGATGCCCGCCCGCGTCCAAGTGCATTCTTCGTAACAAGCGCGGTATCTGCCCCTGGAGAAAGCGTCAACAGCGCCGCGACCCCAAGAAATACGATGAAACGGGAATCGGTCATGATTCTGAAGTGTACCGTAGGCGCGCGCACGTGCTTTCGCGTGTGATATATTCCTGTCGCGGAGGGTCAACATTCAACATGCCCGGCCTTGATATACTCCCCACGGCCCTTTCGGCGGCCGCCTTTTGTCTCTCGGTATACGCAACGGTCACCGCGCAACGACAGTCGAGCGATGAGCGGCGCCGCACCATTCGTGGACAGTTGACCGACGTGCTCGGCAAACTCACCGTTCTACAACTTGAAGGAGCGAAGCTCCAGCACGAGGCCAAATCCGACCAGGACTATCTGGCTACAGTGCGCGGCGTGCTCTCTCAGCAAAACGGTTTTCTGCTGGAGCAAGCCGTGTACTTATCGGACGAGATTCCGAGTCTGGTCAAAACCTACGAACTCAACACGATCGCCGTGGCGAACGCGACCGCCGGTAATTTGCTCCTGGCTGAAAAATACTTCAAGAGCGCAATCAAGGCTTCCCCAAATCCGCTCTACAAGTCGCAGGCGGTTCGGAGTTACGCGATGTTTCTTTATCCCCTGGGTCGGCTGAGCGAGGGCCGCGAACAGTTCCGGAAAGCGTTGGCTATCTTGAAAGGCGAAGATAACCTCGTGAGATCGACAAACGGCCAGACCTATCAAATGTGGGCTGTTTCCGAACTTCGCTTTGCAGGCTCCCCGGAAAGGGCGAACGAGCACTTCGAGAATGCACGCAGGGAGTTTGTTTCGATTGACGCAGAAGCCGTCCGGAACATGTTCCTCGCGTCCCTGAACGCCGCGACGGGTCTCATTCCCCCGCACCCTGGCCAGGAAGGACGTACGCCTTAGAAGGGCTTGGATTGGCCCCCTCTCGGCTAGCGCGCACAGGCTTCGCGTCGCGACGCCGCAGTCCGGATTCGCAGGCGCCTTGTATTCTTCTGCGTCACGCCCCATTTGAAGTGCGTCAAAACTCTTGGCGCCTTTCGTGGCGGGGTTTGGCACGAGCCGGGCCTTCGTGAAATCGCACGCCTTTAGTTGGAAATCCGCCAGAACCCATCTCACCCACCTTCCCAATAGATTTGACGCCAGGCTTGCGTAAGAGGGCGGCAAAGGGGTTCGACGCGAGTAGCCTTAACCTGCGAAATCCGATGCCCAGGTAATGATATAATCATTTACAAATCGGCGCCTCCCGCTTTTACGGGAGCCTGGAGCAATTCATGAATCGTGCTACGAGTGTCGTTGTTACCGCGCTTGCCTTCGCGGCCGTCCTCCTCCCGGCCGAACTTCAGAAACAGTTTACGCCTCAGCAGCGGCGTTGGTGGTCTTTCCAGAAGGTCCAATCCACCGCGTCCCCGAAGGTGAATGACCGCGCTTGGGTCGCAAACGAGGTTGATGCCTTCATTCTGGCGAAACTTGAAGAAAAAGGTTTGAAGCCCGCGCCGCGAGCCGAAAAAGTTGCGCTGCTCCGGCGCGCCACGCTCGACCTCACGGGGCTGCTTCCCACGCCGGAGGAAGTGCAGAGCTTCGTGAACGATCCCTCTCCAGGCGCATTCGCGAAAGTAGTCGACCGGCTCCTCGCTTCGCCCCAATATGGCGAACGCTGGGCGCGCCATTGGCTGGATCTCGCACGCTACGCCGACAGCGAAGGCTTCAAGAGCGACGAAACTCGCCCGAATATCTGGCGCTACCGCGACTACGTCATTAAGTCGTTCAACGACGACAAGCCTTACGACCGCTTCATGAAGGAACAGATCGCAGGCGACGAACTTTACCCCAACGATCCCGGGTCCCTCGTCGCGACGGGATTCAACCGGCATTTCCCCGATGAAAGCAACGCGCGCAACCTGATGCAGCGCCGGCAGGAGTTGCTCAACGACATTACCGATACGGTTGGCTCCACGTTCATGGGGATGACGTACGGCTGCGCCCGCTGCCACGACCACAAGTTCGACCCCATCCTGCATAAGGATTACTACCGCCTCCAGGCGTTCTTTGCCAACACCCGTATCGAGGATCAGGCTGTTCTCGAATCGAAAGAGCGCCGCGCGCAATACGGCGAACAGTACGCGGCCTGGGACGCGAAGACGAAGGATCTTCGCGCCGAAATGCAAAAGCTCACCGAGCCGCAACTTGCAAAGTTGTCAAAGGATAACTTCGATAAATTCCCGCCTGAGATTCAGGACGCCGTAAGTACCGAGCCTTCGAAGCGCACTCCCATTCAGTGGCAGATGTTCTACAAGGCGAAGCCGCAGCTCGAGTATTCGATCGACGATGCAGCGAAGAAACTGAAAGGTGACGAGGCTCGCCGCTGGAAAGAACTGAAGACGCAGCTTGCCGTTTTTGATCCGGTCAGACCCGCGGAAATGCAGGTTGCCCAAGCGATGATCGATAACGGTTTACAGTCGCCAAAAACTCACGTGCTTGCCGTCGGCGTCTACGACGCGCTACTTGATGAGGTCGAACCGGGTTTCCTTTCGATTCTCGATCCGTCCGCCGCGAAAGTGGCGCCCCCGGCCGGAGTCAATTCGACGGGCCGCCGCGCGGCTCTCGCCAACTGGCTGGCGGACCCCGCGAATCCGCTCACCACGCGGGTGATGACGAACCGCATCTGGCATTATCATTTCGGACAAGGGCTTGTCGGCACGCCCAGCGACTTCGGTGTCATGGGCGAGCGTCCCAGTCACAAGGAATTGCTCGATTACCTGACGGCGAAGTTTGTCGAAGGCGGCTGGAGCGTGAAGAACATGCATCGAATGATCATGCTCTCGAACACGTACCAGCAGTCCACCGGATACAATGAGGCAGCCGCGAAAGCGGATCCGCAGAACAAGCTGGTGTGGCGGTATCAGCGGCGTCGTCTCGAAGGCGAATCGATCCGCGATGCCATGCTGCAAACCGCCGGTGTGATGAACGCGAAGATGGGCGGACCGGGAGTCTTCCCTCCCTTGCCCGCTGGTGTCAACCCCCGTGGCGGATGGAAGACCGCTGAAGAGCCCGCGGAAACCACGCGTCGCAGCGTCTACACTTTCGTCAGAAGGAACACGCGATATCCCATGTTCGAGGCTTTTGATATGCCGGACACGCATGAGAGTTGCGCACGAAGAAATATCACGGTAACGGCTCCGCAGTCGCTCGAACTGCTCAACAACGAGCTTGTCTTCGATTGGGCTCGTCATTTTGCGAGCCGCGTATTAAACGACGGGGGGCTCACGCCGGATGCGCAGGTGGAGCGCGCCTACCGCCTCGCCTATTCGCGAACTCCAACAGCCGAGGAGCGGGAGAGTGCCCTCAAGTTCATGGAACGCCAGATCCCGATCATTGCGCAACGTGTAGACAAACTGCCCGCTCTCGATAACCTTCCGGCGGGCGCCGACGCCACCCGCGCCGCGGCGTTGGTCGATCTCTGCCATATGCTTCTGAACTCGAACGAGTTTCTGTACCTGAATTAAGGAGCCAGGCAATGCTTCGAAAAATGACCCATAATTGGCCTGTTTCAAACCGCCGCGAGTTTTTCACTCGAGCCGGAAGCGGCCTCGCGGGGATGGCGCTTGCGTCCATGCTTGGCGAAGACAGGGCATTTGGCGCGGTATCGCACGCCGATCCCTTGGCGCCGAAGAAACCCCATCATCAGCCAACGGCAAAGTCGGTCATCTGGCTGTTCATGGAAGGCGGACCGAGCCACCTCGATCTGTTCGACCCGAAGCCCAAGCTGAACGAAATGCATGGGCAGCCCATGCCTGCGTCCTTCGGCAAACCCATCACCGCCATGGGAACGGCGAGCAACACGCTGATGGGCACCAAGCGGACATTCAAGCAGTATGGGCAGAGCGGAATGTGGGTTTCCGATTGGTATCCGCACACCGCGGAGCACGTCGACGATTTCTCGATCATCCGCTCCTGCTGGGCTGACGGTTTGAACCACGTTGGCTCGGTTTGCCAGATGAACACGGGATCCATTCTGGCCGGGCGTCCGTCGCTCGGCGCCTGGGTGAATTATGGGCTGGGAAGCGCGAACCGCAACCTGCCATCTTTCGTTGTGTTGCTCGACGACCGCGAGCCTGTAGGCGGCCCGAAGAACTGGAGTTCAGGGTTCCTTGCCGCGACCTACCAGGGCACGCAGTTCCGCCAGGGCGACACCCCGATCCTTCATCTGAAGCCGCCTGCCGGGACGACCGACGCGCAGCAGCGTTCGAAGCTCGAATTTCTGAAGTCCCTGAACGACCGTTACTCGGCGGACAAGAGCGACGACACCGAACTCGACGCGCGAATTGCCGCATACGAACTCGCCTACCAGATGCAATCGGCCGCGCCTGAAGCGGTTGATATCGTAAAGGAGTCGGAGGCGACTCGGAAGCTTTACGGCCTTGACGAAGAGGCAACCGCCGCCTTCGGAGCGAACTGTCTGATGGCACGGCGGTTGGTCGAGCGCGGAGTCCGTTTCGTCGAACTCTACGCCGGATCGGGCAGCGGGTGGGACGCCCACGCCGACATTGAAGGCAATCACTCGAAGCGGTGCCGGGCCTCGGATAAACCGATCGCCGGACTGCTTGCGGACTTGAAGTCCCGTGGTCTCCTAAAGGACACGCTGGTCGTCTGGGGCGGCGAGTTTGGCCGCACGCCGTTCAACGAAAAGGGCGACGGCCGCGATCACAATCCGTGGGGTTTCACGATGTTCATGGCTGGCGGCGGTGTAAAAGGCGGCCAGTACGTCGGCACCACCGATGAGATCGGACTTCGCGCGGTGGAACGTCCCTGCCATGTCCACGACATTCACGCTTCCATGCTCCACTTGCTTGGCATGAATCATATCAATCTGACATACATGCACAACGGCAGGGCGGAGCGGCCCACCATCGTGGGCGGAACCCTCATCAAAGAACTATTCGCATGAACCTGTTGCCATTTCTCCTGGCGATCCGCGTTCAGGAGAATGACACTGGACTTGTTCTTCGATTGAAGAACCGCGATCCGGAAGCGATGGCGGAATTGTACGGCCGTTATGGCCGTCTCACCTACTCGCTTGTGTTACGCATGGTTCGTAATCAGGCGCTCGCCGAGGATCTGGTGCAGGAAACGTTTCTGCGGGTCTGGAACCGGGTTCAGGCGTTTGACCATGAGAAAGGATCGATCGGGACTTGGCTTCTTGCCGTCGCCAGGAACCGAGCAATCGACCATCTGCGGTCGCCGGTTGGCAGGCGGACGCGGTTGGACGACGAGTTTGAGGAATCGGAGCATCCGTCGCTATTCGCGAATCTGGAAGCCGAAATTCTGGGAGCGGACGAAGCCCGCCGCCTTCGCGATGCGGTTTCGAAGCTGACTCCGAATCAGCGGCAGGTCATCGAACTGGCCTACTTCGAAGGCCTCTCGCAATCGGAGATGGCCGAGCGTCTGGGACAGCCGCTTGGAACGGTGAAAACGTGGGTTCGTGGTGGACTGCAAAAGCTGAGGGATGAGATGAGATCCGCCGCGGCGAGATAGGATGCCGATCTATCCAGCCGGACGAGCTGCAAAACCTCGATCACGACAGCCGAAGCATTCGAGCAGCATTCAGCCAGCGGGGGCGAATCTCTCGCCTCGCGCCCGGACGTGACGGCCAGCCCGTCAGATGAGGCCATCTACGTCCGCGCCGGTCTCGCGACGTAAAGCCGGCATCGCTGACTCGCGGAATGGGCGATCAACGGGTTGCGCCAGAGGGATGTCTCTGCGGTGAACGGACGGAGCGCTTGGGTGGAGCTCCGCCTATCCACCCGTTCCAATCCGCCTATCCACCCGTTCAAACAAGAGTGGGCCAGACGGGGACGTGCTTCTTTACTCTTGGGTTGACGGAGATGACGGAGACTCCGAAGTAGTTTTTCTTCAGGAAAAGGTCTATCATAAACGCAGCTATGCTTGTGCCTACACTTAAGCATCTGTCCCGTCGAACGCTGCTGCGCGGAGCGGCCACCGCCATCGCGCTTCCGCCTCTCGACTGCATGTTCGATTCGAAAGGGATTGCGTACGCAGCCGCGAGGCCTGGACGTGTTGGCCCCGTGAAACCTGAAACGCGGTTTGTGTTGTGGTTCAACGGGAACGGGATCACGGAGCGTTACTGGATTCCGCGCGAAACCGGCTCCAATTACACGATGACGCCGTGCCTTGCCCCGCTCGCTCCGTTCCGCGACGACATCCACGTGATCACGGGCCTGGACAACCCGGCCGCCCGTTTTCCGGGACCGGGCAACGACCATCACCGCTCAATGAGCGCCCTCGTGACCGGCACTTCCTTCACCGGACGCGGGGCAGGTGGACCGTCCATCGATCAAGTGGTGGCCTCGAAGATCGGCGGCGAGACGCGTTTCCGGTCGCTACAGATCGGCGTGTCTCAGGAGTCTTTCGGCGAGAGCATTCAGCGCAATCTGAGTTGGAGCGCGTACGACCGGTCTCTGCCGCCCGAGATGATTCCGCACCGGTTGTTCGACCGCATTTTCGGCGCACGCAACGAAGGTTGGGTGAGCCGGCGGCGCAGCGTTCTCGACGCGGTGCGGGAAGACGCGGCGTCGCTTAAGAGTTCGCTCGGGAAACAGGATCAGACGCGGCTTGACGAACACATGTCGTCGATTCGCGACATCGAACGGGCCATTGTGACGCTACCGCCCGAGTACGCGAAGGTGGAGGAGCCGGAGACGGGCGGGGACATGAAGGACTGGCCTCGCATCGCTAAGCTGCAAACGGACCTGCTGGTCCACGCGTTCGTCACGGGCCAGACGCGTGTTGCAAGCTACATGCTCACCAAGTGCCAGGGCCTCACGCGGTTTCCGTGGCTGGGCTACACGTCGGCGCGGCATCACGATTACACTCATCGCGACGGCAAGGCTCCGGGAGCGGACGGGCCGGACGGGCAGCGCATCATGCGCGATATTTGCAAGTGGCACGTGGAGGAATTCGCCTATCTCCTGGCGAAGCTGAAGTCGACGCCGGAGGGCGACGGGAATGTGCTTGACCGCACCTGTCTGCTTTATATCCACGAGCATGCCGAGGCGAATGACCACAAGAACAACGGGTTGGCGGCTATTGTCGCGGGCCACGCCGGGAATTTGGCCACGGGCATGCACTCGAAGATGACGGGAACGATGGGCGATTTGTACCTGACGGTGGCGAATGCCGCGGTGGGCGCCCCGATTGAGAAGTTCCCAACGGCTGGCGGCAAGCTGGCCGGCGTGATCGCGTAAGAGCAGCCGCGAGACATTGCGGGTCCGAAGACGCCGGTTTCAGGCTTGTGATTGCCAGAACTTCAGGTGCCGCAAAACATGAATCCAGCCCGTCTCGGCCTGGATTGCCAGACTCACGCATCTTTACACGCGTTGCTCCTCGTTCCGGCGGAGAGGCGCCGGGGGACTGAGAATCAAACCTCGCGCCACTGAACAGAAGAGGGGGGAGCATGCCGAACGAAGACGATCCAGAACCCGCGGAAGCAGGTATTGCCGGCTTGCCGAAAAGCTGGGCAGTTGCCGTTCAACTCGTCGGCACGTTTGGCTTGGCTGTTTTTCTCGTGCTCTATTACGTACTCGTAATGCAGCCGAAGGACGCCGAGCGCTATGAGCGGCTTCGCCAGTCGGTTACGTCCCTTGGAGAAATCGTCGCCGGCCAACAGAGCCTGCTAACTCGCGAACAGACGTCGCAACTCGAAGATCTATTCGTGATGGCCATGGCGAATGAGGTGGCGGATTTGATCGTTGGAGACCTGAAAGGAAATTCCAACGCGGAGGCGCTTTCAAAGAAGATTGAGGACACGCTGATTCTTCAGACCCGGCTGCTCGAAGGCCTGCGGCGAAAGGATGGTGGCACCATCTCCGAGATGCTGACTCACAAGATACGAAACAGCGGTATCGGCCAGGAGGTCGCGCGAAGGGCGGTTGCGGAGTGGAGAAGCGCCGAGCGAGCAACGATCGCCAACGAATGCCGCGGCGCGCTGAATTTCGCGATCAAACGCGCGGCCATGGCGAAATAGCGATTGCTACTTCGCCGCGCGGAAATCGTAGCAAATCAATCGAGGCGGCTCGCGCTGGAAAAGGCCCGCCGAATTCTGACTGATGTAGAGCAGTCCGCGGCTCAACACCGGCAGCGCCCACGTTTCGCGCGCCGGGAACAGCCACGTACGCGATAATTCCTTGTACCCCTTCGGCGTCAGATCGAGCCACATCAGGTGTCCTAGCTCTCCCAGGCAGAGGAAGCGTCCGTCCACGTGGAGCAGCGAACCGCGGAACGTCCCGAGCCGCTGCGCCCTCGGCACACCTCCCATGTTCAGCGTTTCCTCCCACTCCGGCGTCTCGCGCCACATTATCTTTCCCGTCTTGAGTTCGATGCAGGCGAGCGACGCGTCCGGTTCGTTGCGGCCATCGAAGCCGTACAGGTAGCCGTCTTTGTGGACCGCCGTGTTCCAGTGAAGTCCGAACTCCTGCGTCGTCCAGGCGACCGTGTGCGAGCCGTCGGGCCCAAGATTCAGCAGCGCGCCGCCAGCCTTGTAGCTCGCCGAAACGAACGCCTGGTTGCCGGCGATCACCGGGCACGAGGCGTTGACGGATTCGTAGCTCGCGCTTCGCCACGGGAAGGAAAAGTCGAGCGCTCCGTCGCGCGGGTCAATGGAAAGAAGACCACCCGTGGGCGGCCGGCTCTCGCCGCCGGCGAGCGCGAAGACCCGCGGTTTGCCGTGAACCGTCGCGGGAACGGGCGAGGAATAGCTCGGTCCCCACTGGTCTCCCGCGCCCCAGACAAGCTTTCCATTGGTCTTGTTGAAGGACGCGACGGTTGGCCCGCCCGGCGCGCCGACCGTGACGATGAGATTGCCGCCATCGATCAGCGGCGTAGATGCCGTACCAAAGAAATCCTGGGGAACTTTGAAATCGGCCGCCAGATCGCGTTTCCAGAGAACCTGCCCGGTCGAAAGTTTCAGGCAATGCAGCTTGCCTTCCGCGCCGACGGTAAATACGCGGTCCTCGTCGATGACGGGACTCGAGCGCGGGCCATTGTTGTAGCCGTAGCGGTCTTCAAAGCGCGTGCCGTAGCTGAACTGCCAGTAGCGCGAGCCGTTCTCGGGATGAAGGCACTCGACCCGCTCTTCCGACGCCGTGCGATGGAAGTAGACGAGGCGTTCACCGGCGATGGCGGGCGACGTGAAGCTTGTTCCCTTGCGCATTTCCCAGACCATCTTCGGACCGCCGCGCGGCCAGTCGTGGAGCAACCTGGTCTCTGTCGAGATCGCGTTGTGAGTGGGACCGAGGAAAGATTTCCAATCGTGCGTCACCGCGCCCGGCGGCAGGGGTTTGGGTTTGCCATGAAACTTGATGTCCGGATTCGGCTTCGCCGGGACGGGCTCCATGGCGGGGACGATCAAAGGCTCGGGTGGCGCCGGGTCGCGGAAGACGCGCTTTTCTGCGGCCCGGGTGGAGGCGACGGACATCAGTGCCAGGAAGGATCTTCGGGAACGCCGCATGAACCTTATCTTATCGCCTCGGACCAGGGGCGCGGTTGCGGCCGTATCGAGTTTGGAGGCTACTGCCGTGGACGCTGCCGGCCAAGAGCCTTGTCGTGCCTTGCCGTCGAGCCGCGACTATAATTAGTACTTCAAGATGAACGTTTCGCTACATACCTTCGCGGCAGGCATGTTTGCCGTCACTGGCGCATTCGGGGCGGCTGTTGACTATGCCAGGGACGTGCATACCATCCTGGCCGCGAGATGCTTCGCTTGCCACAGCGGTGACAAGCGCTCCGGCGGGTTGTCGCTCAGTTCCTACGACGACGTTCTGCGCGGCGGACGCAACGGCGCGGCGCTCGTTCCAGGCGCAAGCGCGGAGAGCCTGATGGTCTCGCGGCTTACGGCTAAGACCGCGGAACGGATGCCACCCGTGGGGGAACCGCTCAACGAGACCGAGATTACTTTGCTGCGCGAATGGATCGATCAGGGCGCGCGTCCGCGCCCGGACGGACCCGTTGCCAAACGCCGATGGGTTCCGAAACTTGCCCTGGACGCGCCACCCGCACCGCCCGACCGCGCGCTCGGCGCTTACTTCAAGCGGCATCGAATTCCGCCGTCCGCCGTCTCCGATATTCAGTTTGCGCGCCGCGCCTATTTTGACATATGGGGACTACCGCCCACGCCCGAACAGCTTCGCGAATTCGCCGCAAGCCCGAGGCCGGACAAACGCGAGCGTCTGGTGAACACGCTGCTCGCCAACTGGCGCAACTACGCCGAGCACTGGATCTCCTTCTGGAACGACCTCCTGCGCAACGACGAAGGCGTCAACTATCACGGCGGGCGGCAAAGCATCACACCGTGGCTCCTGCGCGCGCTCGAAGACAACATGCCTTACAACGAGTTCGTGTCGCGTCTTCTGAACCCGCGAAACGCGCGCGATCCCGAAGGCTTCCTGATGGGCGTAAACTGGCGCGGCGACGTCAACGCCAGCCAGACGCCCGTGATGCAGGCGGCGCAAAATACGGCTCAGATTTTCGCCGGCGTGAACTTGAAATGCAATTCATGCCATGACAGCTTCATCAGCCGCTGGAAACTGAAGGACGCGTACGGACTCGCGAGTTTCTTTTCGGAAGAGAAGCTGGAACTGGTGCGATGCGATGCGAAGTTAGGGCAGATCGCCGAGATCAAATTCCTTTATCCGGAGCTTGGCGATGGCGGAGCGGGCGAGACCCTGGCCTCTCGGCGCGTGGCGGCGGCGAAGCTGTTCACGGCGCCTGAGAACGGCCGTTTCGCGCGCACCATCGTTAACCGGATGTGGAAGAAGTTGACCGGCCGCGGGATTGTTGAGCCGGTTGACGACATGGATGCCGAGCCATGGAGCCCCGACCTGCTCGACGGGCTGTCGGCCGATTTCGTGGAGCACGGCTACGATTTGAAGTGGCTGATCGCGCGTATCATGACGTCGCGAGCGTACGGCATGGAGTCCGTCGATGCCGTCAGGGACGAGAAGGAATACGTGTTTCGCGGACCGATGCGGCGTCGCATCACCGCCGAACAATTTTCAGACACGATCTCCGCGATCACGGGTGAGTGGCGAGTGCTGACAAGCTCGCAGGGGAAGGCCGGGATTTTCGCGCGGGACTGGCGCCGCGCCGCGACTCCGCTTGCGCGCGCGATGGGACGCCCGATTCGCGATCAGGTATTCACGGAGCGCAACGGCGAATCGACCACGCTGCAAGCTCTCGAAATGACAAACGGCGGCTCGATCACGCAGTTTCTCCGGCGAGCGTCGAAGCGAATGCTGGGCGAGCTTCCGGAGGCTCCGGCGAATTTGTTCGACAGCGGGAAGGTGTCGTCGAACCGGGTAACGGTCGATATCGACGTCTCAGGCCTCAAGGAATTGCGGCTGCTGGTCGTCGATATGGGGTCGTACTCGCCGGAACGCGTCCTGCCGGTTTGGGCGGACGCGGAGTTCGAGGGACCGGCGGGCGTAACGAAGCTCGGTGGCGAGCCTGTCGCAATGAAGGACAAAACGTTCGAGCGTGGTCTGCGGGCCAGGGCTCAGGAGGAGATCGTACATCGGATTGGGGGAAAGGGATACACACGTTTTCGCGCCGTAGTGGGAGTGGAAGCGGCGAGTATTCAGTCCGACATTGGCCCCGACGTCCGCTTCTTTGTCTTTTCCGGGAAACCCGATTTCGAGCGGCTTGTGCGCGTGGAGCCAGAGACCCCGACGGGCGCGCCAAAGGGACCGTTCGAGGGAGATGCGCTTGTGTCGCGCGTTTATTCGCATGCGCTCGGCCGCGAGCCACAGGCTGCTGAGCGCCGGCTCGCAAGAGAGCTATTGGCGAACGAAGGCGGCCTCGCCGACCTTATCTGGTGCGTAACGATGCTGCCGGAGTTTCAGTTGATCTACTAATGAGGATGCTCGAATGAACCGCAGGCAATTTCTCACGACCATGGCGGCGCTGGCGGGCGGCGAGCCACGACTGTTGCGGGGGGCGGAGACGATCGCGCCGACGGCCGACACCATGATCCTGCTCTGGATGGCGGGCGGCATGGCGCAAACCGAAACGTTCGACCCGAAGCGGTACACGCCTTACGAGACGGGCCTCGAGTCGAAACGCGTGCTGAGCACGTTTCCATCGGTCCGCACCGCTGTCGATAACATCGAATTCTCCGAGGGCCTGGAACGTATCGGCCGCGTGATGGACCGCGGGACGCTGATCCGCTCCTATCAGGCGGGCGACCTGGGATTCATCCTGCACGCCCGGCATCAGTATCACTGGCACACTGGATACGCGCCGCCGCAGACGGTGGCGGTTCCGCATATCGGAGCGGTGATCTCACGCACGCTTGGTCCGAAGAATCCGGACATGCCGGCGTTCATCGACGCCGGTCAGAATCTGGAGATCGGGGCCGAGGCCGATGCGTTGAAGTCGTTCCATACGGCTGGCTTTCTGGGGTCGGAATACGGACCGTTTTACATCGCGAATCCGGAGGACGCGGCTGGCAGCGTCCGGCCGCACCCGGAAATGGGAGAGACGCGTTTCAGGCGGCGGGAGGAGGCTCACAAGAAACTGGCGGCGGCGAGTCCGGTGGCGCGCCATGGAAGCGACTACCAGAAGGAGTCGCTGTTGCGGTCGATCGACAACGCGCACCGGCTGTTGAATTCGCCGTCCGCGAAGGCGTTCGACCTCTCGCTTGAGCCCAAGAAGAGCTACGACATTTACAACACGGGACGGTTCGGACTGGGATGCCTGCTCGCGCGGCGGCTGACGGAAGCGGGCGCGCGTTTCATCGAAGTGACCAGCGAATACATCCCGTTCAAGAACTGGGACTCGCACGAAAACGGGCATACGCGGGCCGAGGGAATGAAACGGCAGATCGACGCGCCGGTCGCGCAGTTGGTGCTCGATCTGGAGGCGCAAGGGCTGCTCGACCGCACCGTGATCGTTCTCGCCAGCGAGTTCGGCCGCGACATGATGATGGAAGGGCGCCCGGACAAGGTTGTGAAGGACCAGGTGATTGTCCCCGACCTGATTCAGCAGCCGAAACATTACGGGATGCACCGGCACTTTACCGATGCCGGGTCCGTCCTGCTGTTCGGCGGCGGTTTCAGGAAGGGTTATCTGTACGGGAAGACCGCGGACGAGCGGCCGTGCAGGACGGTCGAGAATCCGGTTCGGATTGAGGATCTGCACGCGACGCTCTACCGCGCGATGGGTATTCCCGCTGATCTGGCCTATGAGGTGGAGAAGCGGCCGGT
The DNA here is from genome assembly GCA_009697455.1 of Bryobacterales bacterium. GTDB lineage: Bacteria > Acidobacteriota > Terriglobia > Bryobacterales > Bryobacteraceae > SYKU01. Next base: position 4,853 of record SHUI01000054.1, on the reverse strand, counting down.
GCATGTGACAAGGGACGGGAAGGGTCGGGCCATACGGGAGATTCTGCGCGGGTAGTCTGACCATTTGTCGATTCTGACGCCATCAGTCTTGGCGGCGGGCGTACACGAACTCCGCGGAGTGTTCTGAGCCGAAAACGCACACCAACTCCAGCCGCATCCGCGTCTGGCGGTGCGTCTCGAGCATCAACTTCCACGCGCAAGGAGTAGCTTTAGAGAGCCACGGTTATCCCCGATAATGCGGCCGGGCATTCGTTCGGTAAGCACCGCGCCCCACGACGTATGTAACCCCCTTTTCGCGGCGGCGAGCCTTCGGTTTCGCCGGCAATGCCAACCTCTAACTCGACACCAGTTCTTTTCATAGCGGCGGACCCACGCGAGACCTCAACCAACAAATGGATCGACGATACGCACGCCGGCGCTCACGAAATCGGCACGATTTCGCGTGGCAACCGCTAGCCCGTGGACAAGGGCCGTCGCCGCGATGAGGCTATCCTTGATTGGCATGGCCTTCCCGGTTGTGCGCAGACGCGCCAGCAGTTCTGCCCATTTCAGCCCCGTGTCCGCGTCCCAGGCAAGGCAGTGGAGAACTCCAACCCCCGCGTCGAACCAGCGTTCCAGGGCGGCCCGCTTCCTTCCCTTGGGAAGGATGAGAATCCCGAATCGGAGTTCGCCGAGAATGACAGGATCGACGGCGATATCCGGCTCATGTGCGCGAAGCCACGCCACGACCCGCGGATCGGGCGTTGGTTTTGTCGGCTCGCTAAGAACGTTGGCGTCGACCAGGTACTTCACAGCGAATCCGTCGACTCAGAGTCAATGGGGACGAAAAAGTCCTTCTGCGGACAGGCGAGTAGCCATTCAATGGCGCCCTCGTTCGGCGGAGCCGCGCGCCTGACGAGGCGATAATCCCCACGATCCACACGCTCGACGTCAAATTCCTGCCCCGGTTCGACACGGTCCATTCGCCGGAGCTCTGCCGGCAGAACGATTTGTCCCTTGGAGGAGACCGTGGTCTTCATGCAAGTAAGATACCGTCTTACCTGCTGCGGTGTCAAGAACTGCACCACGGAATCCGGAAGGTCAGGAAGTCCGTGCGCGCCCTACACGCGGCCGAAAATCGAGCCGCTCAGCGTGCCTGTGCTATCGGAGAAGGACTCCTGCTCAATTCCCATCGAGCGCAGGATGCTCAGGTGGACGTTGGACATCCGCGTCTCGCCGCTCTTCCAATAGGTCCCGTGCTTCAAGCCCATGTTGGCTCCGCCTGCGATCAGCGTCGGAAGGTTGAGGGAATTGTGCGTCGTACAGGTCCTACAGGTCGAACATGTTGCGGTAGTACTCGGCGGCATCCACCAGCTTGATGCGGCGTTGCAGATTCTCTTGTTCCGATTTCAATGATGCGCCGTCTGAGCACGGTGGAGACGCTGGAGCAAGCCTTTCAGAACAGATCCGAATGCGTTCCGGTACGGATGAGGTGCAGGTCGGCGCCGTCGGTCTTGTAGATCAGCAGCCAATCCGGCTCGAGGTGGCAATCCCGGAAATGCTTCCAGTCGCCGCCGAGCGGATGGTCCTTGTAGCGCGGCGGCAACGGACTTCTCTCGATCAGCAGAAGGATTACTTCGCGCAACTTCGTCATGTCCTTGCCGCGCTTCTGTGCGAGTTTCACGTCGCGCCGGAACCGCGCGCCTCTTACCGGGTTCCGCACCGGATCAGATTCCTAAGTCCTTGAAAAGCGCGCCCGCGGACTTCAGGCGCTTGCCCTTGCCACTGTCGGCGGCGCGCATCGCCCTCACGGTTGTCTCGTTGGGGACCTTCACATCGAATGGAAGGGCCTTCTCCACGGCCACGCGGACCAACAGCATGCGCACGGCGTCGGAGACCGAAATTCCCATCGCGGCCAGTGTTTTCGCGGCCCTCTGCTTCGTCTTCTCATCCACGCGAACGTGAACCATCGTGGTCGCCATGATTTACTCCCTGAGATACATTGTATCTCACGGTCGGACGCGCTTCGAAGTGGAACTGTTCCTCCTGTGATCGCAGCGCCACGGGGGTGGCTCCGGCGCGCATGCTGGCTCGGATGCGGCGACGCTGTCCCTATACGCGGCCGAAAATCGAGCCGCTCAGCGTGCCGGCGCTGTCCGAGAAGGACTCCTGCTCTATTCCCATCGAGCGCAGGATGCTCAGGTGGACGTTGGACATCCGCGTCTCGCCGCTCTTCCAATAGGTCCCGTGCTTCAAGCCCATGCTGGCGCCGCCGGCGATCAGGGTCGGAAGGTTGAGGGAATTGTGCGTCGTACTGGCGCCGCTGCCGTAGAGCACGATCGTGTTGTCGAGCACGCTGCCGTTGCGGTCCTTGTAGCCGTTCAAACGCTCGAAGAATTGCGCGAGACGCTGGCTCAGGAAGAGGTCGTACTTGGCGAAATTCAACTGACCTTCTTTATCTGTGGCATGCGAGAGATTGTGGTGCGTCTTCGAAAGCCCCAGCTTGAGCGGGAATGTATCGCTGATGCCCATGCCGTCTTCACGGTTCAGCATGAACGCCACCGACCGGGTGATGTCCGCGTCGAAGGCCAGCGCGATCAGGTCGAACATGTTGCGGTAATACTCAGCGGGTTCGCCTTCGGAGGACGCGTCGAGACTCAAGTGCGAGTAGTCCTGCTTCTTCAGTGGGACGTCGATCCAACGCTCGGAGGCGACCAGCCGCGACTCCACCTCATTCAACGACGTGAGGTACTGATCCATCCGCTCGCGGTCGGACTTGCCGAGTTGCTTGTCGAGTGAGCGAGCGCTACTGGCCACAGCATCCACCAGCTTGATGCGGCGCTGCAGCTTCTCGTGTTCCGATTTCAGCGACGTGCGGTCGGTACGGAACAAACGGTTGAACACACGGCGCGGGTTGTTTTCCGCGGGAATCGGGCGGCCATCAAGGCCGTAGGAGATCGTGCCCGTCCGGGACAGGAAGCCGGTTCCGGCATCGATCGAGAGCACCAGCGAAGGCTGCCGGCAGTACTGCTTGGTGTGTTGCGCGATCACCTGATCGAGGCCGGCCGAGTTAAACGTGCCTGGCTTCGGATTGTGCAAAGGAGCGCCGGTGAGCCACATGTCGGAGCAGATGTGCGGGTCGGCCTTCGGACCGCTCGGGTGATACAGTCCGCCGAGGAAGCTTACCTGCTTCTTGAAGGGACCGAGCGGCTGGGTCGACATGCCAAAACGGAAATCGCCATCGCGCTCGGAGACGGGAGGAAACCAACTCCATTCGTCAATGCCGTTTTCCGATTTTGGGAGCGACATACCGTTGGCCGTGTAGATCGCGCAGAAGCGGTGTGGAGCTCGCTCCGTCACCGACGCACCCATGGCGTCGAGAACCGGCAAAGCCAGCGCTACTCCTCCCATACCTCGTAGGAAAGCGCGGCGGTCGAGATTGAAAGAATTACTCATGAGTGCCTGAGGAAATTCTACTACTTTTCGGCTCGCCACGGAACAAGCGGGTTGAGGCGCTGAGGCGCCGGGCGATTTGCCATTCCAGGGAGCCTCTTGGCAGGACGCTCAAGTGATCTGAAATGTTCGGTCGCGGCTCTTGGGTCAATGGTCGTTCCGCGCCCTATGACGCAGTCCTGGGCTCGTACGTTCGACACGAATCCTACCCTCGTGCTTCAATGCCCGCGCCAGGTCGTGGGCGGCTTCCATCCGCACCCAGGTTTCTGGCGTGCTTCCGGAGGCCTTGGCTAAACGAATTGCCATCTCCGGGGAAACTCCGGCCTTCTCGTTGACGACGTTGTTCAAAGTCTGGCGCGTCACGCCGAGAACCTTGGCGGCCTCGGTCGCGCCGAGGCCTAGGGGCTCAAGACAATCGTGCCGGACAATGCTGCCCGGATGTACCGGGTTCTTCATAGGCATGGTGTTTCTCCTTTGAGCGCGTGCAAGCGATACCCAGGGAAGTCAAAGGCCTGAGGCGCGGTCGCGAGATGTAACGGATCATCCCCGGCTTCGTTTTGAGCGTGAGAACGGCGGTCCCGCGCCGCCGGGTGGCGACGGTGCGTGGCCCTTTCCCCAACCCGCCCCGCCCATTTCCCAAAGACAGCAGTGCCCCTCCCAACCGAGTCACAAAGCAAATCTATCTGATAACACTACACTTAACCGATAACCCCTTGATCCGACGGTGTACCCTGGTCTCAGGTAGGTGTACACACCGTGAGTTCCCAACGACGACTTCTCGCTTCCCGCGCCAATGGCGCTCTTGCTCGTGGCCGCAAGACTCCGGCCGGGATCGCGCGTTCCGCGCGGAACGCTCTTCGGCACGGCCTGTTCGCCCGGCGCGCTCTACTGCCCAACGAATCCTCCGATTTCAAGAGCTTCAAAGCCAGTTCATTTCACGCTTTGTTCCCGTCGATGCCGTTGAGAAAGGTCTTGTCGAAGAAATGACCCTGTCCTCCTGGCGCATTCGCCGGGCCTTGGTGATCGAGCACGGCATCATGGAATCGGCACGGACGCCAATAATCGAAGCGTCGCCGGCCGCGTGCCCGATTTCCCGGATCGCCGCTGCCTTCGCCGCGCCCACCTCGACGGCACAACTCGACCTCGTCAACCGTTGCGAGGCGCGCTTCCACCGCACGTTTCACCGCGCGTTGAACAACCTCCTAACGTTGCGAGATTAAAAACGGCGAAACGACCCTAATCCCATTTCCGAACACGCCGCGGAACCGGACAAGCCAGAGCCTTTCCCCGCGCCTGACCACGCAACAGATGTCAGCGAGGTCTTGTCCGCCCTGGCTGCCTTCGGATGCTCGCACCAAGCCTCGAACACTCTCCTATTTCCCAGCGGCAATAAACGGCGAAACGACCCTAATCCCATTTCC
>SHUI01000053.1 GCA_009697455.1 Bryobacterales bacterium | reverse complement strand
TTCCACTTGCGGTGGCGGTGGATACGCAGCCTATCGCTACAACGCCGGGAACACGGAAATCGATATCGTAGTGGCGAAAGCGCGGCGCGGCGACTTCGTGATCAGCGTCCGGACACGCGGGGAAGTCCGTAGTACCAGATCCGTGCTCCTCACTGCGCCTCAAGTGCCCGACCCCCGCATCGTGAAACTCGCGGAATCGGGCAGGATGATCAAGAAGGGCGACGTCGTAATTGAATTCGACGCCGTCCAGCAGGAGCAAACATATATCGAGCGCAACACCACGGTGCGCACGGCGGATAGTGAAATCGTGCAGACCAAGGCCTCTCACAAGATGGTGGACGAATCGGACGCCATGAACCTGATGCAGGCGCAGTATAACGTGGAACGTGCAAAGCTCGAAGCGAGCAAGGCCGAGATTCTGTCCGAGATCGATGGCGCAAAGAACCGGATCAATGTGGGGATTTCGGAAGGTGAGCTGAAGCAGGTGGATACGACCATCCAGTCGCACAAGGTAACTCAGGAAGTAGACCTCGACCGGCTCCGCCAGCGGCGCGACAAAACCGTGCGTGACATGGATCTGGCGAAATCGTATATATCGAAGATGGTGATCCGGTCGCCTATCGACGGTTTGGTCAACGTATTGTCGAATTTTCGCGCGGGCGGCTCGTTCGGATCCTCGCCGCCGCCCTTCAAAGAAGGCGACCGGGTGTGGACGGGCGCGACCATCGCCGAGATTCCGGATCTCTCCGAAATGCGCATTGAACTGAAGTTGGACGAAGTGGATCGAGGCAAACTTCAGCTTGGGCAGGCCGTCAGAGTACGGGTGGACGCCATTCTCGAAAAGGAATTCCACGCCGAATTGGATTGGATCAGCCCGATTGCCGCTATTAACTATAAGGGCTTTGGCCTCTCCGAGAAGACGTTTCCCGCACGGGCGACTCTGAAAAATCTCGATCCTCGGCTCCGGCCGGGGATGAGCGCATCGGCCGAGGTCATCATTGAGAGGCAGCAAAACGCTTTGTTGATACCCGCCCGCGGCAGCTTTGTCCGCGGCGGCAAGCCCTCCGTATATATCCAGAAAGGCCAGCAGTTCCTGCCGCGCCAGATCGAAGTCGGGAAACGCAACGAAGAGGATATTGTCGTGATCAGCGGCCTCAAGGAAGGCGAAGTTGTAACGCTGGAGAATCCGGCGGAAGCACTGAAGCGCGCCAAAAAGAAACTGTAAGCGGTAGCGGTGCGGCAGGCCATCGCCGTTTGTGGCTTGAGGCGTGCGCGTTAGAAAACCGGAAACAAAGACAATGAAGAAAATTATCGTCCGATTCGTGCTAGTGGCTATCGTTGCCGGCGGCGGCTGGTACGGGTACTGGAAAGTCAAGAACATGCCGCAGCGGCAGCAGCAGGTTGCCACGGCGCTCGTTCGCAAGGGCGACGTGGTGATTCGCACGTACTCTCGCGGCGAGTTGCGGGCCGTTCGCTCCTCCACGCTCGTGACGCCAAATCTTTTCTCGGCAGTTCAGGTTACACGGCTTGCGCCGCTCGGCAGTCTCGCTCACGAAAAGGATCTCATCGTCGAGTTCGACGATTCCGAACGCCGCGCCGCTCTTGAAGAAGCGGAGCTCGAAGTAGAACAGATCGACGAGCAGGTGAAGAAGGCAAGGGCTGACCTGGACACCCGCGACAATCAGGACAAGGTGGATCTGTTGAAGGCGCGCTACGCCGTGCGCCGCTCCGAGCTTGAAGTAAAACGGAACGAACTAATCTCGGCCATCGACGCTCGCAAGAATATCCTGAATCTCGAAGAGGCCAAGCGCCGCCTGAAGCAACTCGAGAGCGACGTAAATTCGCGGCAGGAGCAGGCGCTGGCTGAGCTTGCGGTCTATCGCGAGAAGCGCAACAAGGCCCTGATCGACGTTTCACGCGAGAAGCAGCGCATTGCGCAATCGAAAGTGCTCTCGCCCATGACCGGCCTCGTTTCCATCAAGCAAAACCGGTCGAGTGTGATGTTTTTCGGCCAGACCATGCCTGACATCCGCGAGGGCGACACCCTCCAGCCAGGTATGCCCGTCGCCGACGTTCTCGACCTCTCCGAACTCGAAGTTGTCGCCAAGGTGGGTGAGCTCGACCGCGCGAACCTCGTTGAAGGACAGGACGTCATCGTGCAACTCGACGCCGTGCCGGACAAGAAATTCAAAGGCAAGATCAAGGGCATGAGCGGAACCGCCAGTTCCAACGTCTTCGGCGGCGACGTCGCGAAGAAGTTCGATGTCATCTTCTCTCTCGACATGAAAACGCTGCTGAGCGAGCTTGGAGCTACTCCGGAGCAGGTAAAACGCATCATGGAGACGGCCGAGAAGAACGCGAAGAAGGCTCCACTCGCCTCCGCGGCGGGCATGGGGTTTGGCGGTCCTGGCGGAGGAATGGGCGGGCCCGGTGGCCCAGGCGGCGGGATGGGCGGTGGACAGCAAGGTGGCGCGCCGGGCGGGATGATGATGGCGGGCGGCGGCCAGCAGGGCGGCGCTCCGGGTGGACCAGGTGGTCAGGCTTTTGGCGGCGGGGCCCCCGGTGGCGGCGGCTTCCAGCGCGGTGGCGCGGGCGGCGGCGCGATGGGCGGGGCCATGGCCAACATGTCCGAGGCGGATCGCACCAAGTTCCGCGAAGCCATGCAGAAAGAGCTCGGCGGAAAGAGCATGCAGGATCTGACGCCTGAAGAGCGCACCAAGCTTTTCGAAAAACTCCGCGCTTCGATGCCGGCGGGAACGGGAGCGCCGGGCGCTCCAGGCGCGAAGCCGGTACCTGGCGCCAAGCCGGCTGACGGCGCGAAACCTGCCGAAGGACAGCAGTCCGCCGAAGGTGGCCGTGGCGGAAGACGCGGCGGCCCTGGCGGCCCTGGAGGGCCGGGAGGATTCCCCGGGATGGGCGGCTTCCCCACCCAGGACAGCGAAGCGGACCGCGCAAAGGCGAAGCTGCCTCCCGCGCCCGAAGAGGACGCGCAACTCGAAGCCCTTTTGCGTCCAGGCTTGCTTGCCGACGTCGAAATCATCGTTGAGAAGATTCCAGACGCCATCCACGTTCCGGTGCAGGCCGTTTTTGAGAAGGAAGGCAAGCAGGTCGTTTACGTGAAGGTTGGCGCCCGTTTTGAGGAGCGCCGCGTCAAACTTTCCAAACGAAGCGAGTCCGCGATGGTGATATCGGAAGGGGTCAAGCCCGGCGACATCGTCGCGATGGCCGACCCGTTTGCCAAGAAATCGGATAAGAACGACAAGACGAAGGGCGGCGGAAGCGGCGCCGGCATGCCCGGCATGCCTTCAGGCGGAGGCAAGGGAGGAGCGTAATGGCGAATCTGAGCGGCATCTTACCCGAACTTTACATGGGGTTCTCGAGCCTCCTGGTGCACAAGCTTCGCAGCTTGCTGACCATGCTCGGGATGATCTTCGGCGTGGGCGCCGTGGTTGCCATGCTTTCCATCACGGCCGGCGCTCAAAAAGAGATGATGAGCTTCATCGATCAGCTCGGCGTCAACAACATCATCATCGAAGCGCGGGAAGCCGTTGACCGGAACGAATTGCAGACGGTCCGCGCGATCTCTCCAGGTCTCACGTTCCGCGATTTCCGCGCGATCTCCGAGAACGTGCAAGGTATCGAAGCCCTCACGCCGCGCAAGCGCTTCAAGCCCGGCAAGGTCCTCCCCAAGACCACCGCTGAAGTTCCCATGCTGATCGGCGTGCTGCCAAATTTCGTCGACATCAACAATCTGAAAATGGTTGCCGGCCGCTTCTTTACCGAAGAGGAAAATCTTCATTCGGCGGCCGTCTGCGTGCTTGGCGAATCGTCCAAGGTGAACCTGCTTGGCTACGACGACGCCGTCGGCAAGTTCGTGAAGGTCAATGACGTTTGGCTACAGGTGATCGGCGTGCTCGCGTCGCAGTCAGGGGCAGACAGCGACGTGGAAGGCCTTCAGTCGATGAACCGCAACAACATGATCATCGCCCCGTTGAACTCCGTGATGCGGCGCTTCGAGGATAACAACAGCTACCTCAAGGACGAAATCGACGGCGTGTACATAAAAGTCACCTCCGGCACCGATTCGATCGAAACGGCGAGCGTGGTTCGCGCGATCCTCGCTTCCACGCATAAGGACGCAGGCGATTTCACCGTCATTGTGCCTGCCGACCTGCTCGAGCAACGCCGCCAGACACAATTCATCTTTAGCGTTGTCATGATTTGCATCGCCGGTATTTCGCTTCTCGTCGGCGGCATCGGCATCATGAACATTATGCTCGCGACCGTGCTCGAGCGCACCCGGGAGATCGGCATCCGCCGCGCGATCGGGGCGCGGCAGGGCGACATCATCCGTCAGTTCCTGACCGAAGCCATCATGATTTCGATCGTAGGCGGTTTGATCGGCATCGGTTTCGGATTCAGTCTTTCGAAGATCATCGCCTCCATGGCGGGCTGGTCAACGGTGGTTACGTTTTCATCCATTGCGATCGCATTCGGAGTTTCCGTTTTTATCGGATTGCTGTTCGGGATTTATCCCGCCGTGCAGGCCGCGAAACTGGATCCCATTGAAGCGATCCGTTACGAGTAATTTCATCCATATGCATTCAAACATCTTCGCTATAGGTCTTCTTTGCTCGGTTTGCCTCGAAGCTCAGTACGCGACGTTCCCGCAGGGGAACTATTTCCGCGAGACGTTCGGAAACAAAATCACGCGTGTCGAGTTGCGCTCCCCGGTCCGCCTCACGGATTCCGTCATCGGCGACAAGCTGGAGCTGTCCCTGCGCTCCTATCTGGAGTTGGTGATGGCGAACAATACCGACGTCCAGATTCAGCGGCTGAACGTCGAAACGGCCGCCAACGCCATCACCCGCGCGTTCGCTCCGTTTGATCCGCTGGCGACGGCAAGCTTCACCAACACGCGTTCCAAGACGCCCGCGAACGGAGTCCTCGACGGAGCTGCTACGGTTTCCACGCTAAACCAGCCGGCAAACTTCCGGTATCAGCAAACGCTTGAAACGGGTACGCAGTATAACGTTGCGTTCTTCGGACAAAAACAGACCACTAACAGCGGCTTCCAGAATTTCAACCCGGCGTTGAATTCGAATCTGTCGTTTGGGTTCGTGCAGCCCCTGCTCCGCGACCGGGGAGGCCTGGTGAACCGCCTGCCCATCACCCTGGCGAAGAGCCGCTTGCGCCAGAGTCAGTACCAGCTTCGCGACCAGATTATGCGGCTGCTCGCCGACGCCGAGAACGTTTATTGGGACGTCGTATTCGCGAGAGAGAACCTGGCTGTCGCAGAGAGTTCTCTCGAACTGGCCAGCGCGTCGCTCAAGCGCTCCCAGCGCGAGCTGGAACTGGGCGCCCTTTCGCCCCTTGACATCTTCCAGCCGCAGCAGGTTTACGCCTCGGCCGAGATCCGCGTGTCGCAGGCGAGATTCGCCCTCTCTCAACGGGAAGACGCTTTGCGCAAGCAGATTGCGGCGGATCTCGATCCTGGGATTCGCAGGCTCCCCCTCGTACTCACCGAGGCCGTGCTTCCGCCTACGGACACCGGCGCCATCGACGCGGAAATGAAAGTCGAGCGTGCACTTCAAATGCGGCCCGACCTCAAGGCCGCTATTCAAGAGCTCGACTCCGATGACATCGGGATCAAGGTTATCAGGAATGTGTTGAAGCCGGCGCTGAACCTCACGGGCACCTACACATCGCAGGGCCGCGGCGGAATTTTCAACCAGCGCGGCAACCTTGCGAACTCCTTTGGCCAGAGTACACCGGTGATCAGCAGGATTCCCGGCGGCTTTGGCGACGCTCTCGATCAGGTCTTCGGCTTTGGCTTCCCTATTTACCAGTTCGGCATAACGCTACGCTTGCCGGTCCGCGACCGCGCCGCCTCCGCCAACCTCTCGGACGCGATCATCAACAAGCGGCGGGACTCGCTCGCCGTCCGCAACATCGAGCAGACCACTCGTCTCGACGTGTTGAACGCGGTGAACAACGTGGAGTCAAGCAAGGCCAGCGTGAAGCTGGCGATCGTGGCTCGCGACTTCGCCCAGAAGCGCCTCGACGCCGAGCAGAAGAAATACGAACTGGGCACGAGCCAGATCTTTTTCGTCTTGCAGGCCCAGAGCGATTTGATCCAAGCGCAGTCGGAACTGGTGCGTGAATCGGTAAACTACCGTCGCAACAATCTGAACCTGATCCGCCGCACCGGCGAATTGCTGGACGAGCGCGGAGTCTACATAGATTAGCCGCGCGCCAGGCGGCGGACACCCGCTCACTTCCCCCAAACAAGTCTCGCGCTTCGCCATGTGTGCGCGGAGCCAGTCCTCGTTGAGATCCAGGCGGAGCCCGGGCCGGACGAATCTCTTTCCGCTCTTCCGGAGAACGTCCACGCCGGGCGCAACGCCGGCCGCTGGTACAGCCTGAGTGGACGGCCCCGAGCCGCATTCCGGAACCATCGCCCAATCGTCTCCTTGACCGTCAGTACGCGGAATCGCGTTGGCCGGAAATGGAAGATCTTGAACTCTACGCCGGGCCGTTCCAGCGCCGCCGCGGAGGAAGCGGCAGCCAGCATCAGGATAAGTGTTCTCAAAAGGTCCACATTGTACACTGACATCATGATGATGCGGAGGGCTTTACTCACGGCGCTTCCATGGATTCTGTGCACGGTGGGATGTTCGCGGGGCGCGGAAGATCCGTCGTCCGTCCTGATCCTGGTGAACGACGATACAATGCCTGAACCCGGTACGGGCCGAAAGGGCGCAAGCCTTTACGTCGGCGAATATTACGCGGCGAAGCGGGGCATTCCGAAGTCGAACATCCTGAAGCTCCATATCAAACTGTGTTGCAACGACGATCTTCACGACGCCGGCAATTCCGAAATCAGTTGGGCGCGTTTTGAGGAAGACATCCGGCAACCGGTCATGAAGTTTCTCGCCAGGAAGGGCCTCCGCGACGAGATTCACTACATTGTGCCGGTCTACGGAGTTCCGTTTCGAATGCACGGAACGAAGTGGAAATATCAGGGGCAATCCGTCGATTCGTTTCTTTCCTCAATGAATGCGATGGAGGACGTATTCGGTCTCGCGAATCCGTACCGGGCGCGCGCCGGGCAGGGGCAAAAGCGATTCCGGGACTGGACGAATCCTGATCATTGGAAGATGTACATCGTTGCCCGGCTTGACGGACCAAGCGCGATGATTGCCGCAGGGTTGGTGGACAAGGCACTCGCGGCGGAACCGTCACTCAAGAAAAGCGATGGCATAGGCTACTTTGACTACCGCCACTTGTCCTGTTGTGCCGGTCAGCCTTACTTCGACGCCGACCGGACGATGATTGATGCCTACACACTGGCAAAAGAGAACGGGTATGAGGCGGTCTTGAACGACCAGACGCACACCAACGGCGAAATGATCCACAGCGCCCCAAGGACTCTGTGGGCTTGGGGCTGGTACAGCGGAGCGAAGTCATGGGAGGACTATCAGTTCGTTCCGGGCGCGGTCGGGGCGCAATTGACGTCCTATTCCGCGAGCAGTGTTCGCACATTTCCTGCTGGTGCGTGGGTTCCGCTGTGGCTCCGCGCGGGAATTACAGCCACGTGGGGAGCCACCGGCGAACCTCAGGCAACCGGATACGCGATGGGCGACCGTTTGCTTTACCACTTCTGGAACGGATTCAACTTCGGAGAAAGCGCCTACCTCTCGACGCCATACCTGCAGCACATGATGGTCTTCGTCGGCGACCCGCTGTATTCACCCAGGATCTTCCAGAAATGAACGGGTGATTCCGGCCCCTGAATCCCTACCAGACTTCGACGTCGAACGCGCCAGTTTGAATCTGCCCCGCACGCTTCACCTGCACGAAAACCCTGTAGTCGCCTGTTTCGGGAAACGCGAATGGAAATGAAACCGTCGATGGAAACTCAGAGGATTGCGCGGCGTGGGCGGCGTGCGCAAGGCTCGGGTCCGCCAGCGTCAGGGACGCCATCGGAGAAGATCCGGACGGATGCACGTGCGCGAAGACCTTGCGGTCTTTCTTGATGAAGAACGCGTGACCTGGCATGCCCATATACAGCTCCATATCGCGCACTGGAGCCCCGGCCTTGTCCTGAACTCTAAACCGGAATGGTGTCAGCACGTTGCTAATCACATCATCTCGCTCCCAGACCATCAACGCGCCGTCGGGCAGTCCCATGCCGGTTCGCCTGTGGTCCGGCATGTCGATCGGATGTGCGGTCGCAGTGGAATCGTCGCCGGAAAGCGGTTTCCCTGTTACGACGGGTAGATCGAATTCTGTAGTCATCGTTTCCGGTAATCCGTTCGCATGGACGACATCCGCGAAGAGTTGGTACCGGCCGGCGGGCATGTCCGGCAGGTCATGTACGAAAACGCCCGACTCCGTCTGCTCAGGGTGCAGATGCCAGATTCTCTCCATCCTCGGGATTCGGATCAGGATCAGATGCATAAGATGAGAGTGGTCCGGAATAAAGTCGTCGGTCTTGCGGAACTTGAGCCATCCTGGATCGGAAATTCGCAGCTTGAGACGGCTGTTGGATTCGAGCGATGCTGTGACCTGAAGAGGCTTGTACACATTGCGGGAATAAACGCTGGCCTCCGAGTTCCACCACCAATTTCCCAGGACAGCTATGCCGGCGGCGAGCGCGGCCGTCGCGCCCATTAGTTTCCGGCTGCGTTTCGCCTCGGTTTTTGACGGCCTTCGCCCCGGCTCCAACTGCCCTTCGAGAGCGCCGGCTCCGACGATGCTCACCAAACCAGCGGCAAGTACGAGCATCAAGCTGAAAAGGACCGCGCCGAGCCCGGGTTGCATTGTCAGCGTGCGGGCGGGCAGAGTCGGGACTGGTATCGAAAAATGACCCTTCCCATCCTTCCCCTCGGCTTCGACGCGAACCTGCCACGTGCCAGTGGACATCATCCAAAGCGATCCGCTGAACGAGTCCGGATCGTACTTCGACCTGTCGGCAACATCGGGTGTTGGAGCAAAGCTTGCCCCTGCCCCCGTCAACGGCAACGGGACGATTCGTATCCGGTCAATTCCGGGCGTGGCGCTCCTAATCTGAATTTCGGCCACGCCGGGGATGACGGGAGGCGGGCGAATGGCAACCAGAAGCCTGTAAGGGCCCGCCATCGCTTCGTGAAAAATATCGGGGCTGCCGATGTGAGCTTGGAGCGGCGCATGGACCGCGGCGAAAACGAGAAGAGAAAGAAGGCGTGCTGTAGTCATCAGCGGCGAATCCTTGTCATCCACTCTCCCCATGCGATGCCCACCCGAGTCGAGAGAACGGCGCATGCAGCGGCGGCGGCCATTCCCGCCCAGAACTGGACCGGAGTCTGCTCGGTGGAATAGAAGAGATGTTTCACGTACGAAGAGGCCGGATGAATATTGAAGTCGAAATAAATGGATCCCAGGAACCAGTTTCGCGCCGCCGGCGACATCAGCAGCGTCGCGAATGGCCACTGGACAGCGGTGAAAACTGCAAGAAAGGCGGTCCCCGCGGCGGCCGACTGAATCCACCGGTTCAGGTGCGCGACGCGGCGAAGGATCAGGTCCAGAGCGATCGCCGGCGCAATGAGAAGCAGCGGAAACTCGGCCGGTATGAAATTCTTAACCTCGCGGTAGACTGGACCGAGCTTCGGTTCGGCCGGGAACAGAGGCAGAATCCAGAGGAAGCCAATCAGCAACAGAGAATAGACGGCGGCTGCAACGGTCGCGGCCCAACGGCTTTTCGAAGCGCGCGAAACCGCCGCCAGGATCACGGGGATGGCGATTGCGACGACGCGATAGAAACGAGCGCTATGCATGTAGACACGGAAAATGTATTCCATCGTGAGTACAAGCGTCATCGTGAGGGCAAGGCCGCTGGTGTACAGGAACAGCATATCGAACTTGCGGCTAAGGCCTGGAGAGCCCGCGATCGCACTTCGATTCATATGGCCCAGAATCAGGATGAGGGCGCCGAACTGAACGGCCAGAATTCCCGTGATCAGCAGCACGTGCGGTGGACTGAGGATCTTGACGTCCAGGCCGTAGGCCTCGTGCCACCAATCGTCGAAGGGCGCCGAGGTGAGCATGGCGAGTCCGCCCCAGGCCGAAATGAACGTGCCCAGTGGGCCGCGGAATCCCCAGATGCGCACCGAGGCTCCTCGGTCGACGCTTGGTGAACCCGCAGTCGTGACCAGAATCAGATAGCCTGAGGCCGCGCCGGCCAGCACCCCACACAAGTAAATGGCGATATGGGCAGGCGTCCAGAACGTATCGCGGCCGATGGAGCGATGCCACGAGATATCCCAGTGGGTCCCGATGATCGCGGAAGTCACGGCCGCGACGGAGCACCAGATGTACCAGGGAACCTGCTGAGAACCGGGTTCGGAGTCGTCTGCTTCAGCCATGTGTACTATAAACATTGTATAAGGCAAAAGGAGCTCGATGTTCCTTAACGCGTGGTTGCCGCTGATCCTATTCAGTGGCGCGACGCTCCAGCCTCTGCTCCAGGCTGGAGACCTCGGCCGTGCCCACTATGTTGGCGGGACGGTCTCCGCGCTCTCCGGAAAACCGGCGGGCCACATCACTCTTTCCGAAGACGTTCTCACTATCCTCCTTGGCAAAGGAACCGCGCTGACGGTCCCTTATCAAAAAATCGACACAATCGAATACGGACAGCGTGTGAGCCGGCGCTACGCTGAAGCCATCCTTGTTTCTCCGATACTGCTACTGGCGAAGAAGCGCAAGCACTTTCTCACGATTGGCTTCTCGGATGAAGAGGGCAGGAAACAGGCGGCGGTATTCCAGCTCGACAAGAACTCCGTGCGAGCTCTCCTCGCCGGGCTTGAGGCCAAGACGGGCCGAAGGGTAGAGTACCAGGATGAAGACGCACGGCGGTCCGGTAAGGGGTGACACCATGAACGGAAGGAAACCTAAATTTCTCTGGCTGATAGCCCTTGCCGCAGCCTCCTCCGCTGGCGATGCGGAAGCCCCGGAAACCGCGGCTGTGATCGCGACGGCGCCGGTAGGCACGGCAAAGTCTCTCGCTATCGAAGAGGAGAATCTCGTTCAGTTGCTCGGTCTGCGTCGCGTATTTGTCGATCGACTGACCGGCGGCGAGTCGGCGGCACAAATGCGCGACATGATCATCGGCTCGCTCCAGAACGCCAGGCTTTTTATCGTAACGGAAAATCAGGACCGGGCCGACGCGATTCTGCGGGGATCGGCCGAAGACCTGGTTTTTACGGATGTTCACTCGACCAGCGAGAGCCTCAATGCAAGAGCAAACATCGGCATGAGCCGTAGCACGCGGGAGCGAGGTCTTAACTCGGGGTTCGGCGCGGGCGAATCCGAATCCAGCCGTATACAGGAGCGAAAGCACGAGGCGTCGTCGTCGGTGAGGTTGGTCAACAAGGATGGCGACGTCATCTGGTCTACCACACAGGAGAGCATGGGCGGAAAGTTCCGGGGATCGTCGGCCGACGTGGCGGACAAGATTACGAAGAAGCTGGTCGAAGATTACGAGCGGGCGAGGAAGCTCCGCCGCTAAGGCATCTTGGCGCGCCGGGCTAGTGTGCGGCTCGGCTGATTCCTGCCACGCCCTTATTCAGTCCGTGGAGTGTCTTGACCTCCGCGCCGCTCAAGGGGCGGTTGAAGACGGCCAAATCGTCGAATAATCCCGTGTAGTTTACTCCGAGCCGTAGAGCCGCGCGGGCCAGATCCCAAGCGAAGGGTTCGCCGATGTTTTCGGCCGTCCCCTGCAACTGAGCGTCAAGGTAAAGCTTGGCCCACCCCTTTCCTCCGCCAAGTCCGCTAAACGAGATCGCGATGTGCGTCCACTTTCCACGTTCGAACGGAGGCTTCGAAACAACCACCAGCCGCCTCACAAAATCCTGGTTCGCGTCCGATGCAAGATTTTTCGGATTCCATGCTTTTAGGTCTCCGAAGACGCCCAGACGCATGTGCCGCGGTTTATCGTCTTTTGTAAAATCGACCCAGATTGCGGAGTCGTTGTAGGCCTTGTCGGTCACCTGGATAGGATCGCAAAACCCTGGTTCCAGATCTTGATCCGGATTCAGATTCAGCCAGAAGCTCACGGTACCGGTCCAGTTCGCCGGCGTGTAGGTCACATTCTTCTCAGCCCGGAAAAAGATCGCCTTCGTGTTCTTTTTCTTGAACCGCAGTGCGTCGCCGAATCGGCCGGCACCGCGTGCAAGTTCCACATCGGTTCCGTCGATTCCGGGTTTCGCCGCGTCCTGCTCCTTGTAGGAGGCGGCCGTGTAGATACGCTTGTCTCCAAGCCCGAACCGCGCGTCCATGCCTCCGTCGAATGCGGCATGGAACGTCAGCAACTTACCCAATGCTTTTGGAGAAGCGTCCGCGCCGGATAGAGCGGAAGCCGCGATGAGAGCGATCGTCAGGATCGCTGAGCTGTCTTTTCCCATAGAAGCATTCTATAGTATTCGGAAGTGACTGTCGCTATCGCATCCATGTTGCAGGAGAGCAACACGTTCTCTCCCGTGAAGACCCGTTATGAAGATTTCTCGCCCGTATTCGGGGAAGCCGTGCTTGAACGCCACAGGGGCAAGCTCACCGAAATGGGCGGCTTCATCGACATCCTAACCGAAGCCCGCGTTCCCATCGCGCCCGTTGCCGCCGCCTGGGCCATCACCGCCGGCCGGATGATTCGCGCCGATTTCGACCGCCTCGTTTCGCAAATCGTGGAAGGGCTCGCCACCGCGCGCCCAGATTGCGCTCTGCTCGCGCTCCATGGCGCGCAGTGCGTCGAGCGCGAGGACGATGCCGAAGGATACTTGCTCGCCCGTATCCGCGCCGCACTCGGCCGGCAGGTTCCGATCGTAGTCACGCTTGACCTCCACGCCAACGTCACGCGGCGGATGGTCGAGAGCGCCACCGCCATTGCCGGTTATCATACCTACCCGCACATCGACATGTTCGAAACCGGCCAGAAAGCGGCGCGCCTCGCGCTGCGAATTCTGGGTGGCGAGGTCCGGCCCACGATGGCGATGCGGAAGATTCCGATGATCACCAATGCCGAGAACATGCAAACCACGCACGGCCCCTTTCATCGCCTGATCGAACGCGCGAAGGCGCTCGAAGCATCCGGGCAAGCCGAGGCGGTGAGCGTCTTCGGCGTCCAACCCTGGCTGGACATTCACGAAATGGGTAACGCAGTGGTTGTTGTTACCAATTCCAAGGCCGTTGCCGCCAAGCGTCACGCCGATACGCTCGCCGGCCGCTTTTGGAAATCTCGCGAAGAGTTCCGCGTGCGGCTGACTCCGGTCGATGAGGCCATTCGCCAGGCGCTTGCCGTCGAAGGAGGTCCGGTCGTCTTCGCCGAGTCATCCGACAGCACCGGTTCCGGATCGCCCGGCGACAGCACCGGCGTGCTGATTCCGTTGCTCGCCGCTCAGCTCGAAGAGCCCGCCGCAATCTTCCTGGTCGATCCGGAGGCCGTCGCTCGCGCCGTCGATGCGGGCATTGGCGCGACCGTCACAATGAAGATCGGCGGTAAATTCGACCGCCGCAATTCGAAGCCCGTCAGAGTCACAGGCAACGTCCGCCTCATCTCCGACGGCCGCTGGACTGCCCGCGCGCGCGGCTACAACACAGGCATAGAGACCTGTATGGGCCGCACGGTCGTTTTTGAGGTAGGCCAGACCCGCATTCTGATTGCTGAGCGTTCCGCCATGACGGTCGACCCCGAACTCTTCCGCAGCCACGGAATCGAGCCGCTTTACATGAAGATCGTCGTGGTGAAGTCCCCGAACGGCTTCCGAGCCGCGTATGAACCTCTTGCGAAGGCCGTCTTCCTGGTCGATACTCCCGGCGTGAGCACCGCGAACCTCGCGACTCTTCCGTGGAAACGCGTTTCCCGGCCGATCTATCCGCTTGACGCCGAAACCCGGTTCCAGGTATGAAGCCCTCCCGCGTCCACTACTCGGTTGTCGCTCTTGCCGTGCTCATCGACATGATGAGCTACATGGACCGCGTCTGCATCTCCGTCGCGGCTCCGAAAATCCGCGAGGAATTCGGCTTCTCGCCCTCGCAGGTCGGGCTGATCTTCAGTATATTCAGCCTCTCCTACTTTCTGTTTCAGACCTTCTGGGGAGCGATGGCGGACCGCTTCGGGGCGCGCGGGATCGTGTCGCTGGCCATCCTCTGGTGGTCCGCCTTCACCGGCTTCACGGCGTTGGCGTGGAACTTCGTTTCGCTGCTTGTCATACGATTCTGCTTCGGCGCGGTTGAAGCCGCGCTCTCTCCCGCCATCGCCTCAGCCTTCAGCCGGTGGGTGCCGGTTACGGAACGATCGACGGCTTTCGGTGCTTTTCTAGGCGGTGGACGAACAGGTGGAGCTGTGACTCCCGCCATTGCCGCGTTCCTGCTGCTCCGCTACGGCTGGCGCGCGATGTTTGTCGTATTCGCTGGATTAGGGCTGTTTTGGGCGGCTCTGTGGTGGTTTTGGTACCGGAATTCGCCGAGTGAACACCGGTTCGTAAACGAGGCGGAACTGGAACGCATTGGTGCCCTCGTAGTTCCCGCGCCAGCTTCAGCCGGCCGGGCCGCAACAGCGAAATTCGTTTGGTCGAAGCCTTTGGTCAATCTCCTGGCAGTGGCTTTCGGCTCGACATTCCTTTGGCAATTCTTCATCACGTGGTTTCCCACGTACCTCATGGAGAACCGCGGCTTCACGCTCACGCAGGCGGCCGGATACGCTGGGCTTCCGTTTCTCTTCGGGGTCGGCGCGAACTGGATGGGCGGACTTGCGACCGACGCTCTGGGACGGCGCTTTACGCCAGGTGCGGCGCGCGCCGCGATGGGATTTTTCGGACTAACGTTCGCGGCGGCATTCATGACTGCTGGAATGCTCTGGCCCGAACGCGGCACGGCTGCGGTCCTGATGGCCCTGTGCGCGTTCTCCGCGGACCTTTATCTTGGAGCGGCCTGGGCTTCCGCGGTTGCCATCGGAGGCAAGGCTGGCGGTACGGTGGCGGGCCTGATGAATTCGTCATCGAACGCGGCCGCTTTCGCTTCGCCTCTTCTGATGGGATGGGTCTTGCAGACCTATCACAACTGGAATGCCGTGCTCGGACTAGGCGTCGCGACGACGCTGATCGCCGCGGTCTTGTGGCTGAACGTCAACCCTCGGGAGGCTCCGAGGGAATAGAGGGGGCCTGAACATACTAGGGATTGTTCCGGCACACGATGTTGCGAAAGCGGCTTTTGTGTAGTGTATGCAGTCAGGTGAAAGCAAGCAAAGAGCTGCGGCGCCGTTCCGCACTCGCCCTGCGCCAGCGCAAGCTGGGGCTTGCTGAAACTCCCGCCGGTGGCCGAGATTCTGCGCGGTTCGCTGATGGAGCATAATGTGACCTGCGGGAATCCCTCGTGCAAATGCGCGCGCGGCGAACGACGCGGACCCAGCGGGTATTTGCCGGTCACGCTCGAACCCGGCCGCACCACGGGCAGCATCATCGCCAGGGATCTCCGGCATCAACCGCGAGTTGCTACGGCGCGATCGCTCCCGGCAACGCAAGCGCGAGGGGAAGGAACAAATGACTGGAGCGGGAAGACCGACGGAAGCCGTCCCCCGATCTTGCAGCTATGAGAAAGCAAGGGATGCCGGAGCGCGAGCTTCCCTCCTTCGGGCGGCTATCTCAATACGGCTTTTTCTGTCACGCTATAGTGTCTTCAGGTAGGCAAGGAGGTCGGTCCGTTCCTCGTCGCTCAGCATTTCCTTGTATGCGGGCATTCCGTTGCCGCCCTCATCGACTTTGGCTTTCACGTTGGCTTCTGTCGGCTTCTTGCCGTTCGTCATGGCGTCTTTCTTCATCAAGCCTTTCAAGCCGGGGCCCATCTTTTTTTCGTCGCTGTCCGCATTGTGGCAGACACCGCACTGCTGGAACACTTCCTTGCCCTTTTCGGCATCCGCGTCCTTTCCCTTCTTCTGAGCGAAGGCCAGGGCGCATCCGAGCGAGATGGTGAGAGCTATTGTTAAAAATTTCCGCATGATTTGTATTCTACAATCTTTCGATGCCGTCCGTCATCATCGTCTTCGCCAAAGCCCCGCTGCCCGGACGAGTCAAGACGCGTCTGGCGGGTGCCCTTACGCCCGAGCAGGCAGCGGCATTGCACACGGCTTTTGTCTCCGACACGTTGGAGAACATAGCCGCCTGCGGCGAAGTGGAACTGCACACCGACGTCCCTGCGGATGCGGCGTGGGTAGATTGCGGCCTGCCACGCGCCTTGCAGTCAGGGGGCGGCCTTGGCGAACGGATGTTCCATGCGATGAGCAACGCGCTTGGCCAGGGCCGGACCCAAGCGATGATCGTGGGGAGCGATTCTCCGACGCTTCCAATCGGGCACATTCGGTTCCTGCTTGAGTCGCGGGCCGATGTCGCCCTTGGGCCGAGCGAGGACGGCGGCTATTACGCGATTGCCTGCCGTCGTGTAAGCCCGCAAATGTTCGACGGAGTAGAGTGGTCCGGTCCGTGCGCCCTCGTGCAGACGGTGGCGGCCGCGGAGCGTTGTGGGCTTTCGGTTGCGATTGGAAAGCCGTGGTACGACGTGGACGAACCGCGAGATCTGGATCGTCTGGCAGCGGAAGAGCGCCTGCCGCGGCATACCGCGGCGGCGCTAGCGAGGATGCGGAATTGACGGCCTATCAGCTTGCTTACCCTCACAATCGAGGTCGCGTTCCAGGGACCGCAGCGCCAGATTTACGACGTCGCGATGGCGCAGTGCCGCATTTCCATCAGCGGTCAAGCGCAGCCAAAGGCGGTGGACCAGATCGACGTCTTCCGGCCACAGGCGCGGCGGTGCGGCCCGAGATTGAAGTAGCGGGACTGCCCACGGTCCAGCGACCACACTTCCAGAGACAAGGCCGGGCGCGGCTCGGGTAGCGCTTCCCACGCGTCGCCCACAGCCCTGCCTTGGCCCTCCGGACTCATCTTCGGCGAGAGACCTGTGACAATCCGGCTCGTTCTCAGTACACTCGCGGCTTCGACAATCGCCCGGTAAGGAGGCTTTCGTTAGCTTCCCGAAGGGAGTGCTCTTTTCCATCAGCCGATCTCACGCTACACCCTCACCCACCGCTTCGCCTTCATCTCGAACCGGGGCAGGCTCCCCACAGGAACCACCACCACCGGAATCCGTAGCGCCAGAGCGTTTCGCAGCGCGGTCTCGATGCGATGCACCAGACCCGGATCGTCCGCGTGGTCCGGTGCCGGCTCGACTTCAATGTGCAAATCCGCCAGCGCGCGGTCCGTGCGCACTTCCACACGATACTCAGCAACTCCGCCCGTCGTCCGCAAAATGTTCTCGACCGCCGCGGGGTAAACGTTCACTCCACGGACCACCACCATGTCGTCGGTTCGCCCCAGAATGCCGCCCCGCAACGCGAGATCGTAGCCTCCGCACTCGCACAGGCCTTCAGGCTCGGCTTCAACTATGTCTCCCGTGCGATAGCGAAGCAGCGGCGAGCCGTGCCTGCCCAGATTCGTCAGCACCAGTTCACCGTGCGTTCCGGGCGCGACCGCTTTGCCGTTCGCGGGATCGATTACTTCCGCAATGTATTCCGACTCCGCTACATGCAACACGTCCTGCCGCTTCGGACATCCGTAGCTGACCGGCCCGATCTCTGTCATTCCGTGGTGATCCACGACGCGCGCGCCCCACAGCTTCTCAATATGCGCCCGAGTTCCGGGAACGCTGCCGCCCGGCTCACCCGCGACGATGATGGTTCGCACGTTCGATGTGGCCAGGTCGATGCCCTCTTCGGCCGCCGTCTCGGCAAGACGAATCGCGTACGTGGGCGTACAGCAGAGGACGGTCGCCGAAAGGTCGATCATGCCCGCGAGGCGCGCGGCGCTGCGCAGACCGCCTCCCGGGATGCAGAGGCTGCCACGGCGCGCGGCGCACTCAAACGCCGTCCAGAACCCGAGAAACGGTCCAAATGAAAAGGCGAAATAGATGCGGTCGCGCGCGGTCACGTCCGCCGCATCGTATACGCGAGCCCAACAGGCGAGCATCCAGTCCCAGCTCTCGGGCGTGTCCAGCCACCGCATCGGCTTGCCGGTTGTCGCGCTGGTCTGTGCGAAGCGCGTGTAGCGGTCAAGCGGATAGGTGAGATTCGAACCGTAGGGCGGATTCAGTTGCTGATCCTCGATGATCTCCCGCTTGGTGGTGAATGGAACGAGATGAGCGAAGTCTTCAAGATTCGTAATGGCCGTCGATTTTAGCTTGGATGCGTAGAACGGATTATCGCGCGCGATCAGGGCGAGAAGCCCATTGAGCTTTTGAAGCTGGATCACCTGAACGCCGCTCACGCTACAACACCGTCCGCAATCAGTGGCTTGCCGTGCGCGAGCGGCTCCGGAACAGCTGCAAATTTCGCCGCGGCATCGAACAAGGGTCCGAAATCGCGTTCGACATTGCCGATGAGGCAATCCGTCAGGTCGCCGCGCAGCCCCGGATATTCGGTGAGCAGCGAGCGGAAGGAAAATCCGGGGTCGTAAAAGGCGTAGACGAGTTTCCGCATGGCCTCGATGTTCCGGCACACCTCCGTTCCGTACGTGGAAAAGCGCGCCGCCGAAACGTCACCCGCATCGAGCGCCGCGTCCACCGCATCCGCCGCGAGTTCGCCTCCGCGCAAGGCGAGGAAGAGGCCGGAAGAAAAAACCGGGTCGAGAAAACTGAAGGCGTCGCCCGCGAGGACCAGGCCGTCGGCTGCGCAATGACGCGAGCGGTAGGAGAACTCGCCCGTTACCGAATGCGGCTCCGTCCGTTCCCCGGAAGCCAGATGCCGTTCCACCCACGGATTGTTCTTTACCTCGCGTTCGAAGATGATCTGGACGTCGCGCCCTTCGCGGTACAGATAGTCCTTCTCGGCAACGACGCCGACGCTCACGATATCGTCCGGCAGCGGAATATACCAAAACCAGCCCTTTTCCGGAATGTGGGCGATGGTTGTAGCTCCTTCATCGAGGCCCTGGTCGCGCAGTGCGCCTTTGTAATAGGTCCAGATGGCGATCTTGTTCAGCCTCGGGTCGCGTACCCTCCAGCCGTTGCGCACAATTGCGAATGCGTCGCGCCCCGTAGCGTCGATGGTCACCGGCGCAAGAAACTCACGCGGCTCGCCGGTTGCTGAAACCGCGTTCACGCCCGCGACCGCCCCGTTCGACCAGATGAGCTCCCGGGCCGTGACCGGCTGATGTACGTCCGCGCCCTTTTCGCGGGCGTTATCGAGAAGTATCCGGTCGAATTCGCTTCGTACCACCTGCCACGTGGTGGAGGCCTCATGATCTAAATGTTGAAAGAAGTAAAATGGCGCGGAGATGTTCCCCGATGTGCTCGCGAACTGCACGCTCAGCTTCTTCGGGAAATTCGAGGCACGCAGGCGCTCGATGAGGCCGAGCCGTTTTAGCGTGAAGTAGCAGTAGGGGATCAGCGATTCGCCGACGTGGTAGCGGGGGAATGCTTCCCGCTCCAGAACCACCACGCGCCGGCCTTTTTCCGCAAGCAGCGCCGCGGCCGTGGATCCCGCGGGTCCGCCTCCGATGACGATCGCGTCGTAGGGTCTGCCGTCATTCACGCGCCAAGTCTCCAGAGTTAGGCACGCGGAAGTTGGCTATGCTCGGGGAGGAAGAATTCGTGAAGCAATTTGTCCACCTGCATCAAGCCGGAGCGATTCAAATGCAACGAATCCAGCGCAATGGTCAGGAAGCCCCAGTCGCGCAACCGGCTAAGCGGCGCCTCGAAACGGCGTTCCACATCCACGCCGAACTTTTCCGCGAAGTAGGCCTGCCGTACGCTTCCCAGCTTCATTTGCAGAACGAACTCGCGGATCATGCGTTCATCCGCGTTCGGCGTTAGGGCGCGGAATAGAGGCAGTTTACCCTCGCCGAGCTTCGCGCAATAGCTTTCGAACTCGTGGTCGTTCTGGTAGTGCGTGCCGTTGACGTGAGAGAATGAAGCGACGCCAAGGCCCACCATGTCCGCGCCCCTCCACAACAGGTCGCGGTAGAGAAACGGCGCGGGCGACGTGTTCTTCACCGCGGTGTAGGCGCTCGCAACCGTGTAGCCATTCTTTTCGAACTCCGCGAAAGCGTACTCGACCCATCCGCGCTTGGTCTTCCAACTCGCGACGCCCGGCGCGGACGATTGTCCAAACACCTTCATTTCCTTGAAAATCGTGGTGTTGTACGGGACCTCCATTTGGTAGATGGTGACGCTGTCAGGTTGCATCTCTATCGTCCGCGCGACGCAATCGCGCCAGTTCGCTTCCGTTTCGCCCACCATCCCCGCAATCAGATCGATGTTGATTTGCGGAAAGCCGATGGAGCGGGCGAAATCGTACGCGCGTCCTATTTCCTTCGATGCATGTGCGCGGCCGTTCGCCAGAAGAATTTCGTCGTTGAAATTCTCGATTCCCAGGCTCAGCCGCGTCACGCCGAGATCCTTGATCGCCTGAAGCTTGCCTTCGGTGAGCGTTCCAGGCTCGCATTCAAAGGCCACCTCCTTCGCTTCGTCCCAAGGAAGCAGCGCCTTCATGCGATCGACCAGCCGGGTCAGTTGGCTTGAGGAGATGTAGGACGGGGTGCCGCCGCCAAAATAAATGAAAGTCGGCTTCCGCCCTCCGATGAAGGGTTTTTGGGCGTAAATCGCGAGTTCATGGACCGCGGCGTCGAGATAGCTTTCAACCTCGGTGGAATTCTTGTCGGTGTAGACCTTGAAATAGCAGAAGTGGCAGCGCTTACGGCAAAAGGGGATGTGGACGTAGATGCCCAGGGGATTCCCGGGCGCGGGAGGGCGGTTGATCGCGGCATTCGCCTCGTCCACGCGGTCCTTCGACCAGAAGGCATAGGGCGGGTAATTGGAGACGAAATAGTTGCCGGCGCGCGTCTCCTCGTCGGCCGGAATGTCCTTCGGTGGTTCAGCGGGCGAGATTGGCTCAGCGGTCATGTTCGCTCAATGAACGCGAGGCTCGGTCGCGGGGCCTGCGCGCGATTTCATCGTAACATGCGTGCCGCGTCACCGCTGCCTGTCGCGGCGCAGCGCCTCTCTTGTACGATAAAGCAAGCCATGCGCAACATTTTCCGCGGTCTCGGAAAGCAGCACCCGTTGCGCGGAGGCATCTTGTTTTCGGCCGCAATCGTCCTGGTGGGCTTCGGCGCTGTCATCTCCGCGAACAACCTGCTTTTCCTGATTGTCGCCGCAATGCTGGCCGCCGTGCTCGCATCCGGCTTTCTGAGCCGGATGGGACTCGCAGCGCTGGAACTCGACTTCGTGGCGCCGGACCACATCTGGGCGCGGCAGCCGGCGAGCGCCGCGCTCCGCGTGACGAACCGCAAATGGATGCCCTCGTTTTCAATCCGCGTGTCGCCTGTTGCCTCGGGCGGCGCGACCGTCTACTTTCCGCTGGTCCCAGGCGGCTCGACGGCCGAAGAACGCGTCGATCTCTTGTTCGAAAAACGAGGCGCGTACAAACACAACCGTTTCGTGTTTTCGACCAGTTTTCCGTTTGGTTTCGTCGAGCGGACCGCGCAGGTGGAGCTTCGCCGGGAGTTGATCGTCTACCCGTCGGTGGAACTGCCTCGGGAAATCGAGTGCCTGTTCGAGGATCTGGAAGGCGAACTCGAATTTCACGAGCGCGGCCGGGGCAGCGATTTCTACCGCATCCGGCCGTACGAGACGTTTGAAAGCGCGCGGCATCTGGATTGGAAAGCGTCCGCGCGCACGAGTGAGCTGCAGGTGCGGGAGTTCACGCGCGAACCCGAGTGCGCGGTCGAGATTTATCTCGATCGCGCTGCGCCCGCCCGCCTCGAACCAGGCTTCGAAATGTGGTTCGAACGCGCCGTCGAATGCTCGGCGGGACTCGCGTGGCGTCTGTCCCAGACGGGAGCGACAGTTTGGTTCCGCTCCCAAGGTTTCGAATCC